>NZ_MSJQ01000022.1 GCF_014596515.1 Streptomyces sp. CBMA156 | reverse complement strand
GTGGCGGCGGCGGCCGGGCTCGGTACGGCGTCGGCGGGGATCGCGCTGCTGGCGACGGCCGGGTGGCCGGCGGCGGCGGTGGTCGGCAGCACGGTGACGGGGCTCGGCTCGGGGCTCTTCGCCGGTCACCTCGGACCGCTGGTGCTGACCGGTGCGCCGCCGTCCCATCTGTCGCGCGTCCAGGCCCTGTTGACGCTCGTGCAGAGCGCGGCCCTGGTGCTCTCGAACGCTCTGCTGGGTCTGCTCGCGGACGCGGCCGGCGCCACCCTGCCCACCCTCCTCTGCGCCCTCGGCACCGCCGCTGCCGGTTTCACCGCCCTGGTCACCCCGGCCCTCCGCCGGGCCTGAGCCGGTCTGTGCCGGCCCGCGCCGCGGGCCCTCCCCTCCGCGCCTCGCGCCGTGGCCCACTTGCCCGGGTACCGGTCGGCGGGCAGAGTGCGGAGGTGGGGGCGGTCGGGCGGTGAGTGGAGGCGGCGATGAGTGATCTGACGGACCGACTGGCGCAGGGCCTCCCGGAGGGGGCGGTCGTGGTGGATCCGGACGTGACCGCCGCGTACCGCCACGACATGGCGGGCTTCTGCGCGGCCGGGCAGCCCGCCGTGGTGGTGTTCCCGGAGACGGTCGAGCAGGTGCAGCACGTGATGCGCACCGCGACCGGGCTGCGCGTCCCCGTGGTGCCTCAGGGTGCCAGGACCGGGCTGTCGGGCGCGGCGAACGCGGTGGACGGCTGTGTCGTGCTGTCGATGGTGAAGCTGAACCGGATCCTGGAGCTCGACCCGGTGAACCGGATCGCGGTGGTCGAGCCCGGCGTGGTGAATGCCGAACTCTCCAGTGCTGCACTGGAGTTGGGTCTTACGTACCCGCCGGACCCGTCCAGCTGGGAGTCCTGCACGATCGGCGGCAACATCGGCACCGGCGCGGGCGGGCTCTGCTGCGTGAAGTACGGCGTCACCAGCGAGTACGTGCTCGGCCTGGACGTGGTGCTGGCGGACGGGCGATTGCTCTCCACCGGCCGCCGGACCGCGAAGGGGGTGGCCGGGTACGACCTGACCAGGCTGTTCGTCGGTTCGGAGGGCACGCTCGGCGTGGTCGTCCGGGCGGTCCTGGCGTTGCGGCCCGCGCCGGCCCCGCAGCTGGCGCTGGCCGCGGAGTTCCCGAGCGCGGACGCGGCCGGGGCGGCGGTCTGCGAGGTGATGGCGCGTGGTCTGACCCCGTCGCTGATGGAGCTGATGGACGCGGTCTCCGTGCGGGCCGTCAACGAACTGGGGCGGATGGGGCTGCCGGAGTCCACCCAGGCGCTGCTGCTGGTGGCCTTCGACGGTCCGGACCGGGAGGCCGAGCTGGCGCGGGTCGCGCAGCTGTGCCGGGAGGCCGGGGCGACCGAGGTGGTGCCGGCCGAGGACCAGGCGGAGTCCGACCTGCTGCTGGCCGCCCGGCGGCTGGCGCTGCCGGCCCTGGAACGGCTGGGCACCACGATGATCGACGACGTGGCGGTGCCGCGCTCCCGGCTGGCGGAGATGCTGAACGGCGTCGCGGTGATCGCCGGGCGGCACGGGCTGACCATCGGGGTGGTCAGTCACGCCGGGGACGGCAACACCCATCCGATCGTCATCTTCGACGCCTCGGACGAGGAGCAGACCGCCCGCGCCCAGCGGTCCTTCGACGAGATCATGGCGCTGGGGCTGGAGCTGGGCGGCACGATCACCGGGGAGCACGGGGTGGGGCTGCTGAAGCGGGACTGGCTGGCCCGTGAGCTGGGCCCGGTGGCACTGGACCTGCAACGGCAGGTGAAGGCGGTCTTCGATCCGCTGGGGATCATGAATCCCGGCAAGATGATCTGATTTCCTCTGGGCCTTTCGACGCACCTCGTGCCTGTCCGCCGTTGTGGGGTCGGGGTGCCGTTCCGCCGGTCGGCGAACAGCTGAAAAAGTCGACATGGGAGGGTGATCGAACTTTTCAGGGGCGCGCTCGTGGTTCGCATGCGCCGGGGTGGTGTGCTCGGCGGTTCGTGCAGGGCTGACGCGCCGCTCTCCGGGACGCCACGATCGGCGACTGTTCGGGAGAAGCCCCAGCTCGATCGGGGTGTCTCGGCGCGCTGTCCGCTTTTCCGGGCGTTATGCGCAGCCCGGGTGGATATCACGCGAACGGGCGAAATCCGCTGTGTGAGCTAGCGCTTTGTCGATTTGTTGCGGAAGTCTGTCTTCTGGCGTCGCAGCCCGCAGGTGTTCGTCTGGCCGGCGAACCTTGCGCACCTTGATCGACCATTTGCGCGATGAACAGCTCTTGGAGGAATTTCATGGCTCGCATCCACACCCGCAGGGGGGCCGGGTTCCTGCTCGCCGGCCCGCTCGCGGCCGGTCTGCTGCTGATCGGTGCCGGTGCTGCGGTCGCCGACGACGGCGCGGGCGCCGAGTCCGGATCCGGGTCCGGGTCCAACGCCGGTGTGGCTTCCAACACCGGTACCGGCAACGTGTTCGGCGGGGTGGACGGCAACTACGTCTCCACCCAGCAGACCGCCACCGGCGCCGGTGCCTCGAACCAGGACAACACCCTCGCGGTGAAGGACAACACGGGCAACGTCCAGTCCGGCCAGGACAGCAAGAACGTCAACGTCGTCGTCGCCCCGACCTTCAACTGACCGCACCGACTGATCGACCGACCGATCAACTGACAGGCCGACACATCGACAGACCGACAGGCCGAGCAGCCGGATCACGGCACCGGGCACCACGGACGGCGGGGGCGCCGGACGTGGGCGGCCACGGGTGGGCTTGAGCACCCGCGGCGGGCCCGGAGCAGACCGGAACGGCCGGAACGGATACCGAGGACCGACGCATCACGACAGAGGGAACAGCGCATCGACCGGTCAGCGGAAAGGGTCACCGCGAAACCGGCCTCGTGGGCGGTGCCGCCATCGGCACCGCCCACGAGTGCGTCCGGTGCCCGATGTCCCCGGCGGCCACTGCGTCCGGTGCCCGACGCGTCCGCCCCGCCCGTCCGCCCCCCGGCCCGGATTCTCCGCCGCCGGCCCGGGATCACCCCGCCGACCGGCCCGGATCCGTCCACCGAGGGCCCGCGCCCGGAGCCGTCGGTGCACGACGGTACGGTTGCGCTCCGACAGCGCACCCACGTGCCCGGGCCCGGAAGGACCGGTCCGGCCGGGGCGGCGACCGCGGCAACCGGAGGGAAGGGCGCGCGATGGCGGCGGAGGAGGAGGGCCTGAACGGCCCGGGCGAGGCCGGGCCCGCACCCGAGTCAGGGGCGGTGCCGGCACCGGAGGCGCGTCCGGAGCAGTCGGCCGATCCGGTCCGCGAGCACCGGCCCGAGTCCAGGTCCGTCCCCGAGCTGCTGCTCGGCCGTCCGCCGATGGCCCGCCCGCTGCCGTCCTTCGACCACGAGGCCGCCCCCGCCGAGCCCGGCCCGCTGTTCGTGGACTGGCTCGCCACCGCGCTGCACGCCGGCGTGCTGGACCCGCAGGCCTTCACCCTCTCCACCGTCGACGCCGACGGCATGCCGGACGCCCGGGTGCTGGTCCTGCGCGACATCGACCCGGCCGGCACCGGCTGGAACTTCTCCGCCGCCGCCGACAGCCCCAAGGGCCGTCAGCTCGCCGACCACCCGGCCGCCGCGCTGACCGTCTACTGGCCGCAGCTCGGCCGCCAGGTGCGGGTGCGCGGCATCGTCGAGCGGGCCGCCGACCTGGTCGCCGCCGCCGAGTTCGCCACCCGCTCGCCCGCCGCCCGGGTCGGCGCGCTGGTCGGGCGGCAGAGCGAGTCGCTGGGTTCGCTCGCCGAGTACGACGAGGCGGTGGCGGTCGCCCGCCGCCGGCTGGAGACGCACCCGGACGCGGTCGCGCCCGGGCACGCGGTCTACACCCTCTGGGCGCACGAGGTGGAGTTCTGGCAGGGCGACGCCGAGCGCCGGCACGTCCGGCTGCGCTACACCCGTACTGGCCCGGTCAGCTCCCCGGAGTGGTCGCGCACCCTGCTCTGGCCGTGAGGCCGCGGCGCCGCACTGCCGCAGCACCGTGAGCTGAAGCGTCACGGCGCCGTGAGCCACGGCCTCACGGCGTCACGGCACCACAACGCCGCAGCGCCCCGAGGCCGTGGCCCCGTCACCGCCGCCCGGTCAGCGTGGCGCCCACGCTGGCCGCCACCACGCAGCCGATCCCGGCCAGCTGCGGCGCACCCAGCAGCTGGCCCAGCACCACCAGTCCGACCAGCGCGCTGACCGCCGGCTCCAGGCTGACCAGCACGCTGAACACCCGCTGTGGCATCCGTCGCAGCGCGGTCATCTCCAGCGCGTACGGGATCACCGGCAGCAGCAGCGACACCCCGGCCACCGCGGCGAGCAGCGCCAGGGGCGAGGCGTCGGGCGCGGTCAGCCCGTGCCAGGCCTGGCCGAGCCCGAACGGTGCCAGCGCCAGCGCGCCGACCGTCATCGACACCGCCAGGCCCTGGAACCCCTGGAAGGCCGCGCCGACCTTGTCGGTGAACAGGATGTACGCGGCGTAGCAGGCGGCCGCCCCGAAGGCGTACAGCAGCCCGACCGGGTCGAGCGACCCGCCGCCCTCGCCCTCGCCGAGCAGGGTCAGCAGGACCACGCCCGCGGCCGCGAGCAGCGCCCAGAGCAGGTGGCTGGCGCGCCGGGCGAAGACCAGGGCGACCGCGAGCGGGCCGAGGAACTCGATGGTCGCGGCGGTGCCCATCGGCAGCCGGTCGATCGCCGCGGCGAACAGGAAGGTCATTCCGGCCGAGGCGACGCCGAGCAGAGCGGCCGCGGCGAGGTCGCGCGGGCGCTTGTCGCGCAGCTTCGGCCGGGTGACGGCGAGCAGGATGACGGCGGCGAAGCCGAGCCGCAGGAAGGTCGTGCCGCTGACCCCGAGCGGGCCGAACAGCGGCTTGGACAGCGCGATGCCGGTCTGCACCAGGAACATCGCCGTCAGACAGAGAAGCGGCGCCGGGATCCGCTCCGGGCGCCGCAGGACCTTGCCGAACCGGCCGGTGGACCGACCGGGGTGGACTTCGGGTGGCGCCGCGGAGCCGGACGCCCCACCTCGTCGCCAGCTTCCCCGCTCGCCGGCAGGCTCGCCCTTGGGGGCGGGCGGCATGGCAAGGGCCTCGGCGACGGCGGCGGCCGACGACGAGGCGGCGGGGGTTTCGCTGGTATGGGAGGTGGGCATATTTGTGAGTTTGCCGTAAGGAGTGATGAACCGGCAAGCTCGTTACAAATATCGGGACGGATGCGGACGGGTGCGTCCGAAAGGGTGGACTCACACGGGCGCTGCGGCGTGGTTGCCGTGATCGTCCGACGGACCGTCAGTATCAAGGCGGGGTGCGCCATCTCCGCCTCGTCTCCCTCCTCGCCGCCGCCCTCGTGCTCCCGCTGGCCGACGACGGAACGGTCGTGCGCGCCGAGGCCGCCGTTCCGGCCGCCGCGGCCGCTCCCCGCATCCGGGCCGTCACGCTTCCGGACCGCGCCGGCCCGCCCCGGGCCCGCGGCAGCTGGGGCGGTCCCGCCTTCGACGCCTGCACCGCCCCGCCGCTCGACACCCTGCGGGCCTGGCGCGGCGCCTCCCCGTACGGGGCGGTCGGCGTCTACACCAGCGGCTCCCAGCGCGGCTGCACCCAGCCCCTGCTCACCGCGGAGTGGGTGCGCCGGGCGCGGTCGATGGGCTGGCGGTTCCTGCCGGTGCACGTCGGACGTCAGGCGCCGTGCGCCGACCCGAGTCACAAGCCCGGGCGGATCGACCCGGCGAAGGCCGTCGAGCAGGGCCGGGAGGAGGCGGGCGAGGCCGCCGGGGCGCTGCGCTCGCTTGGGTTCGCCAAGGGCAGCCCGGTCTACCTGGACATCGAGGCCTACCCGCTGCGCGACCCGCTCTGCGGTCAGGCCGTGGTCGACTTCACGCTCGGCTGGACCGCGGGCCTGCACGCCGCCGGCTACCGCTCGGGCTTCTACTCCAGCCTCGACTCCGGCATCGCGGACCTCGCGGCCGCCGCCCGGGCCGGCGGCTCCCCGATGCCCGACGCGCTCTGGTACGCCCGCTGGGACGGCAAGGCCGACACCGACGGCTCCGGAGGCCTCGCCCCCGACCTCTGGAGCTTCCACCAGCGCGTCCACCAGTACCACGGCAACGTCGAGGAGAGCTTCGGCGGCGCCGCCCTCACCGTCGACCACAACCACGTGGACGGGCCGACCGCCGACTGAGACCCGCAGGTAGGGTGACCCCCGGTCGAGCACGGGGGGAAGCGGCATGGCGAACGGCCAGGGGCAGGGGCACGGCGGCGCGGGCGGGTACGGCGCGGCACCGCAGCGGAACCCGTACGGACAGGCGCCGTACGGGCAGAACCCCTACGCGCAGCCGGTACCGCCGCCGCAGCCGTACCCCCAGCACCCGCACCCCCAGCAGCAGCCGTACCCGCCGCAGCCGTACCCGCCCCGGCAGCCGCAGTCACAGCCGCAGCAGGCCCACCCCATCGCCCAACAGCCGTACGTCGCAGCGCAGTTCGGCGCCCCGCCGCACCCCGGAGCCGGCCGCCCAGGCGGCTTCCCCGGCCCGGCCCCGCGCCGCAACCGCCTGGCCGTGCTGCTCCAGTTCCTCCTCCAGTGGATCTACGCCCCGCTCTGGGTCCTCGCCCTGGTGCTCCTCTTCGTCGTCCTGATCCTCGCGGACTACAACGGGGGAGGCCCCAGCTCCGACGGCTGGCTGAAGGTCAACCGCGGCTTCATCCCGCCGCGCCGCCTGCGGGCCGAACTCACCGGCCGCGCGGAGGACTGGGAGCGCTACGCCACCCCCGTCCTGGCCCGCCGGATCGCCGCCGCCGAGGCGGCGTACGCGGCCGGCGACGGCGAGGTACAGGCCGACCTCGGCCGGGTGGTGACGGCCGGGCTCGCGCTGCGGCTCTACCGGGGCCTCGGCGCGGACGGCGTCGTCCGGCTCGTCGAGCGGTACGGCTGGCACGGCGTGGCGTCCGGGACCGACGCCGGGCACGTCCGGCTCGCCCGCCACTTCCCCGCCCCGGCCGGCCCGGACGCCCCCGCCCCGCAGGACCCGCCCGCCGCCCCCGGCACCCCGTGGGGCCCGCAGCCGGTCCGCTTCGCGCCGCTGCTGCCCTTCGTCTTCCTGCTCCAGATCGTCTACGTCCCGGTGTACGGCCTGCTCACCTGCTGGGTGACCCGTCCCGAGCCCGACTACTGGGACCGCTGGGGCGCCCGCTGGACCGTCGGCCCGCGCGCCTTCCGCGCCGAGTTCACCGACAGCCCCGCCGCCTGGGACCGCCACATCCGCCGCATCCTCAAGCGCGACACCGACCGCATCCGCGCCGCCACCCGGACCCCCGACGGCAGCCCGGTGAGCCGCATCCACCTCAAGCGCGCCACCTACCGCGGCGCCGGCGCCCACCAGGCCCTGCGCCTCGCCGCCGAACAGGGCTGGTCCCTCGACCCCGCCTACACCCCCGACCCCGCCAACTCCCTCCGCCTCCACCGCCCCGACCGCCCCTGACCGCTCCTGACCGCCCCGGCTCCGGGCCACGGCGGTCGTCGGGCCGGCCCCGGCCCACCGTCCTCCCCGAAGCGGATCACGGAACCGGGACGAATCCGTGATCCGTGCAACGGGGCCGGGATACTGACAGCGGGGAGCGGGGGACGGCAGAATCGGGCAGGTCCGCGCGCATTACCGCCCGGTAGGTGCCCGCAGTCGCTGCCGCCAGTGCCGCCAGGTCAAGGAGGACCCGTGTTCAGCACGATGCAGGACGTTCCGCTCACCGTCGCCCGAATCCTGGAGCACGGGTCCACGATCCACGGCCGCTCGACCGTGACCACCTGGGACGGCACCGGACCGGTCGTCCGGACCTACGCCGAGGTGGGCGCCCGCGCCGCGCAGCTCGCCTGGGCGCTGCGCGACGAGCTCGGGTGCACCGACGAGAGTGTCATCGCGACGTTGATGTGGAACAACGCCGAGCACCTGGAGGCGTACCTCGCCGTCCCCTCGACGGGATCGGTCCTGCACACGCTGAACCTGCGGCTGCCCGCCGGGCAGCTGTCGTTCATCGTCAACCACGCCGCCGACCGCGTGATCATCGTCAACGGCACCGTCCTGCCGCTGCTCGCCGCCGTGCTGCCGGACCTCGCGCCGACCCTCAGGCACATCGTGGTGAGCGGCCCCGGCGACCGTTCGGTGCTGGCCGGCTTCGCGGGCGAGGTGCACGACTACGAGGAACTGATCGCCGGCCGGCCCACCGAGTACCCGTGGCAGCACGACATCGACGAGCGGCGGGCCGCCGTGCTCTGCTACACCTCCGGCACCACCGGGGACCCGAAGGGCGTGCTCTACAGCCACCGCTCGGTCTACCTGCACTGCCTCCAGGTCAACACCGGCGACAACTTCGCCTTCACCCCGCGGGACACCGCGCTGCCGGTCGTCCCGATGTTCCACGTCCAGGCCTGGGGCATCCCGCACGCGGCCTTCATGTCCGGCGCCAACCTGCTCATGCCGGATCGTTTCCTCCAGCCCAAGCCGATGGCCGAGATGATCGCCGCCGTCCGTCCGACCGTCAGCGCCGCCGTCCCCACCATCTGGGCCGGCCTGCTGGACGAACTCGACGCGGGCGACTACGACACCTCCAGCCTGCGGATGGTCGTCATCGGCGGCAGCGCCTGCCCGCCCTCCCTGATGAAGGCCTACGACGAGCGCCACGGCATCCGGGTGCTGCACGCCTGGGGCATGACCGAGACCTCCCCGCTCGGCTGCTTCGCCCAGCCGCCGGGCGGCCTCACCCCCGAGCAGGAGTGGCCGTACCGGATCACCCAGGGCGTCTTCCCGGCCTCCGTCGAGGCCCGGCTGATCGGCCCGGGCGGCGAGCGGATGCCGCACGACGGCGCCTCGGCGGGCGAGCTGGAGGTGCGCGGCCCGTGGATCGCCGGGGCGTACTACGGCGGCGTCGGCCAGGACCCGGTCCGCCCGGACGACAAGTTCTCCGAGGACGGCTGGCTGCGCACCGGCGACGTCGGCACCATCACCGCGGACGGCTACCTGACCCTCACCGACCGGGCCAAGGACGTCATCAAGTCCGGCGGCGAGTGGATCTCGTCCGTGGAACTGGAGAACGCCCTGATGGCCCACCCCGACGTGGCCGAGGCCGCCGTGGTCGCCGTCCCGGACGAGAAGTGGGGCGAGCGCCCGCTGGCCACCGTGGTGCTGCGCCCCGGCGCGACCGTCGGACTGCGGGAGCTGCGGGCCTTCCTGGGCGAGCGGATCGCCTCCTGGCAGCTGCCGGAGCGCTGGTCGATCGTGGAGTCGGTGCCGAAGACCTCGGTCGGCAAGTTCGACAAGAAGGTGATCCGGGCCGGCTACGCGGCGCAGGAGCTGGACGTCACGGTGCTCGGCAAGGAGTGACCACGAGGAGGGCCGGTCGCCCCCGTACGTACGGGGGCGACCGGCCCTTCGGCGTACCCGGGGGTCAGCCCGCGGCGGCGACGCCCGCCTCGCCCATCGCGCCGATCCGCCCGAGCAGGTCGACGATCCGGGACTGGACGTCCTCGCTGGTCGAGCGCTCGGCGAGGAACAGCACCGTCTCGCCGGTGCGCAGCCGGGGCAGTTCGCGCGGGTCGAGGTCCACCGAGGTGTAGACCACCAGCGGGGTGCGGTGCAGCCGGTCGTTGGCGCGCAGCCAGTCCAGCAGGCCGACCCTGCGGCGGCGGATCTGCAGCAGGTCCATCACCACCAGGTTGGGCTGCACGCTGCTGGCCCTGGCCACCGCGTCGTTCTCGTCCACCGCGTGCTCGACGTGCATGCCGCGCCGCTCCAGGCTGCTGATCATGGCGGCGGCGATGTCGGGGTCGCCCTCGACCAGCAGCACCCGCGGGGCGTGGTGCTCGCCGTCGCGCGGGGCGAGGGCGCGCAGCAGGACGGCCGGGTCGGCTCCGTACGCGGCGTCCCTGGTGGCCTGGCCGAGGCCTGCGGTGACCAGGACGGGGACACGCCGGTTGAGCGCCGCGGTGCGCAGCGACTGGAGCGCGGTGCGGGTGATCGGGCCGGTCAGCGGGTCGACGAAGAGGGCGGCGGGGAAGCCGGCGGCCTGGGCGTCCACCTCCTCGCGGGAGCGGACGATCACCGGGAGGTAGCCGCGCGACTGGAGGGCCTGCTTGGTGGCCGGGTCGGGCTCGGGCCAGACCAGCAGCCGCCGGGTGTTGGCCAGTTCGCCGGACGGGGCCGACGGCTGTTCGGCGGCGGGCCGCTCCTCGGCGGCCGGGAGTTCGGCCATCGGGCGCGGTGCCGGCCGCCCGGCGTCGGCCGGGACGGGCGGCTGCGGCGCGGCC
>NZ_MSJQ01000219.1 GCF_014596515.1 Streptomyces sp. CBMA156 | reverse complement strand
AGCCCGCGCCCGGCCGGGGCCAGTGCTTCCGGCCCCGCGTACTCGGCCCAGTCCAGGTCGTTGTCCGGCAGCAGCACCGGCAGCAGCACCCGCACCCCGCGCTCCCGCAGGGCGTCCAGCAGCGGCCGCGTCCCCGGCTCGGAGCCCACCGAGACGTACGCGGCCACCGTGGCACCGGGACCGGCCAGCTCCCCGGCGTGCCCGGCCAGCGCATCGGCCGCCGCGGCGCGCTCCCCGGCGGCCAGCTCGCGCCGTCGCGTCAACAGCCGTGTCCTCAGGCCGCTCTTCTCGTTGTGCATCCGATCCTCCTGGTCTCCGCACCGTCGACGCGCAGAGCCTGACACGCGAAAGGGCGCCCCCATTGACCACCCCGCTGCTGGTCCAGGCCCTGGCCGGGCTGAGCGCCCCCGCACTGGCCGGTGCCGCCGTCCTCGGAGTGCGCGGCCGGCGCGAGCGGGCCGGGGCCGCCGCCGGGGCGGAGCGGCTGCGCGGCCGGATCGCCGAGCTGGAGGACCGCTGCGCCGAACTGGAGCGCACCGCCTCCTGCGACCCGCTCACCGGCGTGTGGAACTACCGCCACCTCCAGCTCACCCTCGACCGGGAGATCGAACGGGCCCGCCGCGCCGAGCACACCGAGCAGGCCGAGGGGCCGCGCCCGCTCGCCGTGCTGATGCTGGCCATCACCGGCTTCGACGCGGTCGTCGCCGAGCACGGCAGGGCCAGGTCGGGCGCGGTGCTGCGCGACCTCGCCCAGCGGCTCGCGATGGAGATCCGCCGGGCCGACACCCTCGGCCGGTACGGCGGCGAGGAGTTCCTGGTGGTGCTGCCGGACACCGGCGCCGAGGGTGCCGCGCAGGTCGCCGAACGGCTGGTCTGGTCGGTCCGCCGGCACCTGCTGCTGGACTGGTCCTCCGGTCCGCGCGAGTCCCGCCCCGCCGACGGCAACGGCCTGACCGCCGCCGCGGGCATCGCCGTCCTGCCCGAGGACGGCACCCACGCCGCCGTCCTGCTGCGCGCCGCCGACCGGGCGCTGGCCGCCGCCCGGGACGCCGGCGGCGACTGCTGGCGGCTCTCGGCACCGGCCACGGACACCGAGCGGCGTCGCGCCGACCGCTCAGAACCGGCCGGCCGCACTCCCGATCACGGGCCGGACACCGAACGCGACCGTCCGGGCGCACCGCCCGCCACCGTGGCCGGGCCCCGCGACGTGCTCTCCTAGCGGTCCGTCCGTCCGACTGCGCCCGGCCGGGCGAAAACGTGCCTGAGTAAGGTGTACGCATGACGACGACGAACTCCCGAGTTCCGGTTACCAAGGCCGTGGTACCCGCGGCCGGACTGGGCACCCGCTTCCTCCCGGCGACCAAGGCCACCCCGAAGGAGATGCTCCCGGTCGTTGACAAGCCGGCGATCCAGTACGTCGTCGAGGAGGCCTCCGCCGCGGGCCTGTCCGACATACTGATGGTCACCGGCCGCAACAAGCGCGCCCTGGAGGACCACTTCGACCGCGCCTACGAGCTGGAGGAGCTGCTGGTCCGCAAGGGCGACGAGCAGCGCCTGGCCAGGGTCCGCGAGTCCGTCGAGCTCGCCAACATGCACTACGTCCGCCAGGGCGACCCGAAGGGCCTGGGCCACGCCGTCTCGGTCGCCGAGCAGCACGTCGCCGGCCAGCCCTTCGCCGTCCTGCTCGGCGACGACCTGATCGACCCGCGTGACCCGCTGCTCGCCCGGATGATCGAGGTGCAGCAGGAGCTCGGCGGCTCGGTCGTCGCCCTGATGGAGGTCGACCCCGCCCAGATCCACCTCTACGGCTGCGCCGCCGTCAAGGCGAACGGCTTCGGTGAGGACGTCTTCCAGGTGACCGACCTGGTCGAGAAGCCCGAGCCCGGCGAGGCCCCGTCGAACTACGCGGTGATCGGCCGCTACGTCCTCGACCCGCTGGTCTTCGACGTGCTGCGGGAGACCCCGCCCGGCCGCGGCGGCGAGATCCAGCTCACCGACGCCCTGCGCGAGCTGGCCACCCGCGAGCCGGCGGACGGCGGCCAGGTGCACGGCGTGCTCTTCAAGGGCCGCCGCTACGACACCGGCGACCGCGCCGACTACCTGCGCGCCATCGTCCGCCTCGCCGCCGAACGCGACGACCTGGGCCCGGAGTTCCGCACCTGGCTGCGGGAGTACGTCGGTACCGAGATGCAGGACTGACGCAGCACCGACCACGACAGAGAGCGAGCCGCCGATGACCGGGTCCACCGAGCACAGCACCACGCCCAGCGCCTGCTGCGACGCCGGAGCGGACCCGGCCCCGGCGGCTCGCCTCTGGACGGTGGACGAGCACCTCGCCGACGTGCTGGCCTCGGTCGGCCCGCTGCCCGCGATCGAGCTCCAACTGCTCGACGCCCAGGGCTGCCGGCTCGACGAGGACGTGGTCGCCGACGGTGACCTGCCGCCCTTCGACAACAGCTCGATGGACGGCTACGCGGTCCGCACCGCTGACACCGAGGGCGCCACCGACACCTACCCGTCGGTGCTCTCGGTGGTCGGCGACATCGCCGCCGGCGCCGGGGAACTGCCCAGGGTCGGCCCCGGCCAGGCTGCCCGGATCATGACCGGCGCCCCGCTGCCGCCAGGGGCCCGGGCCGTCGCCCCGGTCGAGTGGACCGACGGCGGCACCGGCACCGGGGTCGCCGCCGCCGCGATGACCGCACCGGTCCCCGACGAGGAGGTCCGGGTCCTGCGCCCGGTCGCCGAGGGCGCGCACATCCGCCGCCGCGGCAGCGACGTCACGGCCGGCGACCGGGTGCTGGACGCCGGCACCCGGCTCGGCCCCGCCCAGCTCGGCCTGCTCGCCGCGATCGGCCGGGCCACCGTGAAGGTCCGCCCGCGCCCCCGGGTCGTGGTGCTGTCCACCGGCAGCGAGCTGGTCCAGCCCGGCGAGCCGGTCGGCCCGGGACGGATCACCGACTCCAACAGCTTCACCCTCACCGCGGCCGCCCAAGAGGCCGGCGCCATCGCCTACCGGGTCGGCGCCGTCCCGGACGAGGCCGACCGGCTGCGCGCCGTCCTGGAGGACCAGCTCGGCCGGGCCGACCTGATCGTCACCAGCGGCGGGGTCAGCGTCGGCGCGTACGACGTGGTCAAGGAGGTCTTCGAGTCCTACGGGGGCGTGGACTTCCGCAGGCTGCGGATGCAGCCAGGCAAGCCGCAGGGCTTCGGCCGGATCGGCGGCGCGGCCGGGGTGCCGCTGCTCGCCCTGCCCGGCAACCCGGTGAGCGCCTACATCTCCTTCGAACTCTTCGTTCGCCCGGTCATCCGCACCATGCTCGGCGCCGCCGAGGTGCACCGCCCGGTGGTCCGCGCGCTCTGCCCGGCGGCACTGCGCTCCCCGGCCGGGCGCCGGCAGTTCCTGCGCGGCCGGTACTCGGCGGCGGACGGCACGGTCGAGCCCGTGGGCGGCGCCGGATCGCACCTGGTCGGCGCGCTGGCCCGGGCGAACTGCCTGATCACCGTCCCCGAGGACGTCACCGCACTGCCCGCGGGCAGCGAGGTCGACGTGGTGTTGCTGGACTCCTGATCGGGTCTCAGGACCGGGGAACGGTACGGTAGCGCGGTATTCGACCTGCGCGCCTCTGGAGTTACCCGTGACGACACCTCCCCCCGGCGACCGCCTCACCCACGTCGACGACCAGGGCGCGGCCCGCATGGTCGACGTCTCCGAGAAGGCCACCACCGCGCGCACCGCCGTGGCGGCCGGCCGGGTGCGGGTCTCCCCGCAGGTGGTCGAGCTGCTGCGCGGCGAGGGCGTGCCCAAGGGCGACGCCCTCGCGGTGGCCCGGATCGCCGGGATCATGGGCGCCAAGAAGACGCCGGACTTGATCCCGCTCTGCCACCCGATCGCCGTCTCCGGGGTCAAGGTCGACCTCGCGGTCGCGGACGACGCGGTCGAGATCACCGCCACCGTGAAGACCGCCGACCGCACCGGCGTCGAGATGGAGGCGCTGACCGCCGTCGCGGTGGCCGCGCTGACCGTCGTCGACATGGTCAAGGCGGTGGACAAGGGTGCCACGATCGAGTCCGTCCGGGTGCTGAGCAAGACCGGCGGCAAGAGCGGCGACTGGTTCGCCCCCGAGGTGGGCGCATGAGGGCCCTCGCCGTCACCGTGTCCAACCGGGCCTCGGCCGGGGTCTACCAGGACAGGGGCGGCCCGCTGCTGGTGGCCGGCCTGACCGCGATGGGCTTCACCGCCGACGGCCCCCGGGTCGTCCCGGACGGCGAGCCGGTGGAGGCCGTGCTGCGCGAGGCCGTCGCGGCCGGCTACGACGTGGTGCTGACCACCGGCGGCACCGGCATCTCGCCGATGGACCTCACCCCCGAGATGACCGCCCGGGTGATCGACCGCGGGGTCCCCGGCATCGCCGAGGCCATCCGTGCGTACGGTCGCGAGAAGGTGCCGACCTCGGCGCTCTCCCGCGGGCTCGCCGGGCTCGCCGGACGTACCCTGATCGTCAACCTGCCGGGCTCGACCGGCGGCGTCAAGGACGGCCTGGCCGTCCTGGAGCCGCTGCTCGCCCACGCCGTCGACCAGCTCGGCGGCGGGGACCACCCCCGGCCCGACGACGCAGCAACCGGGAGCGCGCACTGAACGCCGGCTGGCCGGTAGAACTCCACGAGGGGGAGGTCGTGCTGCGCCCCATCAGGGCCCGCGACCAGCGCGAGTGGCAGGAGGTGAGCCGCCGCAACCGGGACTGGCTGCGCCGCTGGGAGGCCACCGTGCCGCCCGGCCCTGCCGGCCGGGTGGCGGGCCCGAGGCCGACGTACCGGCAGATGGTCCGCTTCCTGCGCGGCGAGGCCTCGGCGGGCCGGATGCTGCCCTTCGTCGTGCTCCACAAGGGCCGGCTGGTCGGTCAGCTGACCGTCGGCGGGATCACCTGGGGATCGATGTGCTCGGCGAACATCGGGTACTGGGTGGACGAGGGGGTGGCCGGCCAGGGCATCATCCCGACCGCCGTGGCGCTCTCGGTGAACCACTGCTTCCGCACGCTCGGACTGCACCGGATCGAGGTCTGCATCCGTCCGGAGAACCGCCCGAGCCGGCGGGTGGTGGAAAAGCTCGGCTTCCGTTCGGAGGGAATCCGTCCGCGCTATCTGCACATCGACGGCGACTGGCGCGACCACCTCGTCTACGCGTTGACCGACGAGGAGGTCCCGGAGGGGATGCTGGAGCGCTGGCGGGCGCTCAGTTCCGGGTGTGAGCCACGTAATTGAATATATGTTCGAAAGAAATATCGATATGGCATCGACAGGGCACCGGACCCCCACAAATAGCGGCAAAATAGTCGGAGAATCAGCTTGATCACACGACACGCCGCACCAAATTGCTGCCAGGCCTTCCCGTGCGCCCGTACGGTGTGAATCGTGAGCAGTAGCGGCCTTATCTACGCCGTCATCGTAGGGGCCTGGGCCGCCTATCTGGTGCCGATGTGGCTCCGCAGGCAGGACGAACTCAACGAGGCGCGCCCGACGGAACGCTTCAGCACCGCCATCCGCCTGCTGGCCGGGCGTTCGGGGCTGGAACGACGGGCAGCCCGGGCCCTGGGCGACGAACCGCGTGACGACGAGCAGAACGACGACGGTCCTCCCGAACGGGACGGGGCCGCCTCAGGCGACCCCGCGCGGGAGCCCGAACCCCCGGCACAGCGCCCGGCCGAGCGGCCGGCCCCCGCGCCGAGGGCCGGCATCGACCGCCGGGCGAGACTGCTGGCCCGGCGGCGCCGGATGGTCACCGCCCTCTTCTTCTCCTTCGCGCTCGGCGCGGTGGTCGCCGCGGTGGCCGGGCTGACCTTCCTCTGGGTCCCGGCGGTCCCCGCGGTCCTCCTCACCTTCTACATCGGCCACCTGCGCAAGCTGGAGCGCCAGCGGTACGAGGTGAAGCTCGACCGGGTCCGGGCGGCCCAGGCGGCCGAGCGGCTGCGCAAGCGCGAGCAGCAGCGGGCCGAGGCTCCGGTGCCGGACGGCGCCCCCGCCGAGGCCCCTGCCGCCGCGGAGCCCGTCCGGGCCGCGCCCGCCGGGAAGCGGTCCGCGCGCCGTCCGCACCTGCGGCTGGCCGCCGACCCCGAGCAGGTCACCGTCTCGGTGTCCTCGGCGTCCGCGGTGGCCGAGGCGACCGAGCACGAGGAGTGGGTCGACGGCATGCGCGAGCGCGGTGCGGCCGGCCCGGACTCCTGGGAGCCGGTGCCCGTCCCGCTGCCGACCTACGTGACCGCTCCGGTCGCCCCCCGGGTCTCCCGCGGCCTCGACCTGTCGGCTCCCGGCACCTGGACCGCGGGCCGCCCCGCCGAGTCCCGCAAGACCCCGCTGTTCGACCAGTACGCCGAGCCGCAGGCTCCCGAGTCGCGCCCGCGCGCGGCCAACGAATGAGGGCCGGCCGCCCCCCGACCAGCAGCGCGATCGGGGGGTGGTCACGGACCACCTTCGAAAGGTGCTAGAGTTTCTTCTCGTTGGGGCTGTGGCGCAGTCCGGTAGCGCACCTCGTTCGCATCGAGGGGGTCAGGGGTTCGAATCCCCTCAGCTCCACCCGACAGGCCGGCTCAGCCGGTCGACGAAATCCCCCCGGGAGGCAACTCCCGGGGGGATTTCGCGTTTTGGGAGCCGGGCCGGGCGGCGGGGGCGATTCCGGGGTGGTCGCGGGTGGCCGCGGTCGGCTGTGGGGGAGGTCACACCACCCTTCCGGGTTCGATTCTGACGCCGTTTGGGCTCCAGGGGGGCCGGTCGCGGCGGGCGGGCCCGGAGGCTGGCGAGGAGACGATCCGGTCCATCTCGACGGGGTGCCAGCGCGGTGCGCGAGTTCGGTCTGAAGCGGTGGGCACGGCGGTCGGGCCCGGAGGGGTCCGGCGGCGCCGCGGGAGCCGGCGGGCCGAGTTCCCGGACCCTCCCCGCGGTCTGCGTGGCAGCCGTGTCACTGGCGGTGTTCGCCTGGTTCCGGCACACCCTCGGAGCCTCCATGGTCGACATGCTGGTCTACCGGGCCGAGGGCGGGGCCGTCGTCCGCGGCGAGGACCTGTACGCGATGCGGCTGCCCGGCTGGGACCTGCCGGCCACCTACCCGCCGTTCGCCGCGCTGCTCTTCGTGCCGAGCACCTGGTTCGACGTGAGCACCCTGCGGGTCCTGGTGATGCTCCTCAACTACGCGCTGCTCGCGACGGCCGTCCACCTGTCGCTCGACCTGGCCGGCCGGCCGAGGCGGCACCGCGCGGCCGTGGTGGTCCTGGCGACCGGCCTCGGCATCTGGCTGGAGCCGGTCTTCACCACCTTCCGGTACGGCCAGGTCAACCTCGGCATCCTCTGCCTGGTCCTGTGGGACCTGACCCGCCCGGACCGCGACCGCTGCAAGGGCGTGGGCATCGGCCTGGCCGCCGCCGTCAAGATCACTCCCGGCCTGTTCGCCGTCTACCTGCTCCTGACCGGCCGGGTCCGGGCAGCCCTGGTCTCGGCCGGCACCTTCCTGGCGGCCGGCCTGACCGGCTGGGCCGTGCTGCCGGACGCCTCGTACGGGTTCTGGACCGGCTACCTCTGGGACCCGGGCCGGGTCGGCTCGACCGTCCTGGTGGACAACCAGTCGCTGCGCGGAGCCGTCTGCCGGCTGCTCGACGCCGGTGACCCCGGGCTGGTCGGGCTCGTCGCCCCGGCGCTGGCCGGGACGCTCGGGCTCGGGGTGGCGGTGACGGCCGGACGCTCGGCGCGGGTGCTGCGCAGGGCCGACGCCTGGGGGGCGGTCTGCGCCGCGCTCACCGCGCTGCTGGTCTCGCCGATCAGCTGGACCCACCACTGGGTCTGGTGCGTCCCGCTCATCGCCCTGCTGGCGTCGGAGGCCGGGAGCAGGGCCCGACAGGTGCTGTTCGGCCTGACCGTGCTGGTGTTCCTCTCCCACGCCATGTGGAGGGTGCCGTCCTCCATGCGGTGGGGCCGTGGGGTCGCCTGGTACTGGCAGCTGCCCGGCGCGGTCTACCCGTCGATCGCGATCGCCGTCCTGGCGGTCCTGGGCGTGCGGCTGTACCGGGCCAGGCGGCCGGCCGTGGACGGCGCCGGCGGCGGGGCCGGGGTGCTGTCGGCCGCCGGGCCGGGCCGCGATC
>NZ_MSJQ01000218.1 GCF_014596515.1 Streptomyces sp. CBMA156 | reverse complement strand
GCTGGCCCGGCTGGCGCGGGCGGGCGTGCGGCCGGTGCTGGCGGTGCTGCTGTACGAGCACGAGCTGCTGGAGCGGGTGCCGGCCGAGCCGCACGACCGGCCGGTGGACCTGGCGGTGCTGCCCTCCGGGGTCCGCGCGCTCGGCTGAGGGTGGGAACGGCGGCGGCCCCGCTCCCTCGGGGGGAACGGGGCCGCCGTACGGGCCGGACGGGCGTCAGCCGGTGGTGAGCACCAGCTTGTGCTTGGTGGCCTTCTCGACCGCGTCCGGTGTGTAGGCCCAGTTCAGCAGCTTGCCCTTGAGCCAGAGGTCGGTCTGGTCGTTGTAGTTGTCGTGGAAGGCATGGCCGGAGGCGCCGCCGACGTTGACCCAGCGCGAGGAGTCGAGGTCGTTCAGGTCGACCACCATGCGCATCGACGGGATCCAGTCCACCTCGTATCCGGCCGCCGCGTTCCAGCCGGCCGCGTCGACCGCCGCCGAGCCGCCGGAGAGCCGGTATGGGCCGCGGTTGAGCAGCTTGTGGACCGCGCCGGAGGCGATCGAGGAGTCGTCGGTGCCGAGGGTCTGCTCGCGCAGCTCCAGCTTGTGCAGGCGGCCCCAGCTCCAGGTGGAGACGTCCTTGCTGAGCAGCGAGGTCAGCTCCTGGCGGGCGTTCTTCATCGCCTCCTGGAGCAGGTTGTCCAGGCCCTTCTGCTCCTTGTGCTGGTCGTCGATGTACGTCCACCACGAGCTGTCGGGCTTCTCCAGCTGCTGGCGCACCACCTCGGTCCAGCGGTCGCCGCCGTCCGGCTGGGCCTTGCCCGGGTCCCGGGTGCCGCACTCGGTGACGATCTTGGTGGCGCTGTCCGGCTTGGTGGGGTCGTCCTGCCGGCGGACCAGCAGGCAGTTGTCCTTGGCCCGCAGGTCGGCCGGGAACTTCTGGCCGAAGGCCAGGATCAGCAGCTGGCGCCAGACGCCGTTGTAGTAGGCGGCGGCCGCCGAGTCGGCGTCCTGGTGGAAGTTCCAGTCCTTCAGCAGGTCCTGGGCCTCGCGCACGTACGGGTCGCTGACCGGCTGCTTGAGCAGCAGCGGGACCAGCGTCTTGGCCATCACGCTGGTGTTGTCCAGCTGGAGGGTCTGCATGTCGTCCGGCGAGATCTTGCCGTTGTTCTTGAGCAGGCCCTCGATCTGGTCGGTGATCTCCTTGGCGCGGGTGCCGTACTCCCAGCCCTTGGTCAGGTTGTACTTGTAGCTCGGGTCCACCACGGCCTGGTTGGCCGTGACGATGTAGCCGGCCGAGGGGTTGAGGCTCCAGGGCAGCGCGGAGAAGGGGATCGGGTCCTTCCACTGGTACGCCGGGTCCCAGCCCAGCGCCGGGTAGGTGCCGTCGCCCTTGCCGCGGACCGGGATGTTGCCCGGGGCCTGGTAGCCGATGTTCTTGGCGTCGGCGTAGATCAGGTTCTGCGCGGGGACGGTGAAGTCCTTGGCCGCGGCGCGGAACTCCTCCCAGTTCTTCGCCTTGTCCAGCTCGAAGACGGCGTCCATGGTCTTGCCCGGGCTGAGCGCCGTCCACTGGAGGGCGACGCCGTAGCCGCTGGTGCCGCGGTCGGGGGCGGAGGTGCCGTTGGGGGCGTACTTGCCGACGTTCTGCTGCTCGCTGCGCTGGTCGGAGATCAGCGGGGCGCCGGTCTGGGTGGTGCGGACGGTGATGGTGCGGTCCTCGCCACCGGCGACCTTGATGGTCTCCTTGCGGAGGTCGAACTTCACGTCCTTGCCGTCGTACTGGTAGGTCTCCGGTCCGGTGACCTTCTCCAGGACGAGGTCGGTGACGTCCGCGCCGAGGTTGGTGAAGCCCCAGGCGATGTCCTTGTTGTGGCCGATGACCACGCCGGGCATGCCCGCGAAGGTGAAGCCGGAGACGTCGAACTGGCAGGCCGGGGAGCTGGTCCGGCAGTGCAGGCCCATCTGGTACCAGACCGAGGGCAGGCCGGGGCCCAGGTGCGGGTCGTTGGCCAGCAGCGGCTTGCCGGTGGTGGTGTGCGTGCCGGCGACCACCCAGGAGTTGGAACCGATGCCCTGGCCGGGGCGGCCCAGCAGCTGCGGCATCGCGTCGATCCGGTCCGTCAGGCCCTGCAGCAGCGCCTTGGTGGTGGCCGCGCCCTGGGCGGTGGCGGCGCCGGTGGCCGCGCCGGACTGCGGGGAGCCGTCGGCGGGGCGGTAGTTGTCGCCGGCCACGGTGCCGGTCTTCACGATGGTGCCGTTGCGGGCGTACGGGTAGTCCGGGTACAGCTCGGCGATCTTGTCCGGGCCGAAGTCCTGAGCCAGCAGCGAGCGGTCGATCTCCTCCTGGAGGTTCCCGGAGAGGTTCCAGGCCATCGCCTTGAGCCAGGCCACCGAGTCGACCGGGGTCCACTGCTCGGGCTGGTAGCCGCCGTTGACGACGCCGAGCAGCGAGTACTCCAGCGAGGCCTTCGAACCGCCGGGGTGCTCGGCGAGCCAGGCGTTCACGCCGTCCGAGTAGGCCTGGAGGTACTTCTTGGTCTCCGGCGACAGCTTGGTGTCGAACTCCTTCTGCGCCACCTGCCGCCAGCCCATGGTGCGGATGAAGGCGTCGGTGTCGACCTGGCCGTCGCCGAACATCTCGGAGAGCCGGCCGGCGGTGACGTGCCGGCGGACGTCCATCTCCCAGAAACGGTCCTGCGCCTGGACGTAGCCCTGGGCGCGGAACAGGTCCTCGGCGGTGTCGGCGTACAGCTGCGGGATGCCGTTGGCGTCCCGCTTGACGTCGACGGGCGCGCTCAGGCCCGCCACCTTGACGCTGCCGTCGACCTCGGGGAAGGAGGCACGGACCGCGGAGACCCCGCGGTAGCCGCCGTAGCCGGCACCGGCCACCAGCAGCACGACCAGCACGATCACGATCAGACGGGCGCGCCGGAACTTCTTCGAGCGGGGCATCTGGGTCCTTGCGGTCCTGACTTCGGGGCGGGCGGGGCGTGTCCGGGGCCTGTTGCCGGGACAGGGCACCACATTAGGCCGAGTCGGCCGAGCACCGTGAACGGGGGACCAAGCTAAAGATATGGCAAAATGTTAGACTGCGTAACGATCCGCAAGAGGAGCATTGACGACTTCTTAACGGGTCACCCCCACAGCACCACCAGACACCCCGTCCGCCCTTGCCTGCCCGAGGTGCCCCTGCGTGAACATCTCCCATCTGAACCAGCTCCTGCTTGAGTCCTCCGTGATCCTGCTGTTCGCGGTGGGTGCCGTACGCCTCTCCACCCGATCAGGGCTGCCCAGCCTGCTGATCTATCTGGGGATCGGTGTGGCGCTGGGCCAGAACGGGATCGGTGTCACCTTCAACAACGCCGAGCTCACCCAGGTGCTCGGCTACGCGGCGCTCGTGGTGATCCTGGCCGAGGGCGGCCTCAAGACCAGCTGGCGCGAGATCAAGCCGGTGATGCCGTCGGCGACCGTGCTCGCCACCGTCGGCGTCGGCGTCAGCGTGTTCGCCACCGCGGCCGGCGCGCACTGGCTGGTCGGCCTGGACTGGCGGACCTCACTGCTGCTCGGCGCCATCGTCTCCTCGACCGACGCGGCCGCCGTCTTCTCGGTGCTGCGGATGGTCCCGCTGCCGCACCGGCTCACCGGCCTGCTGGAGGCCGAGTCCGGCTTCAACGACGCGCCCGTGGTCATCCTGGTCGTCGCCTTCGCCACCACCGGGGAGCTGGACTCCTGGTACGTCCTGCTCGGCACCATCGCCGCCGAGCTGGCGATCGGCGCGGTGATAGGCCTGGCCGTCGGCAAGATAGGCGCCTACGGGCTCAAGCACGTCGCGCTGCCCTCCTCGGGCCTCTACCCGATCGCCGTGATGGCGCTCACCGTGCTCGCGTACGCCGGCGGCGCGCTGCTGCACGGCTCCGGCTTCCTCGCCGTCTACATCAGCGCGGTGATACTCGGGAACTCCAAGCTGCCGCACGGCCCGGCCGTCCGGGGCTTCGCCGACGGGCTGGCGTGGATCGGGCAGATCGGCATGTTCGTGCTGCTCGGGCTGCTCGTCACGCCCGAGACCATGGGCGACGCCGTGGTGCCCGCGCTGGTGATCGGCGGGGTGCTGGTGTTCCTGGCCAGGCCGCTCTCGGTGATGGTCTCGCTGACGCCGTTCAAGGTGCCGGCCCGCGAACAGGCGCTGCTGAGCTGGGCCGGGCTGCGCGGGGCGGTGCCCATCGTGCTGGCCACCATCCCGGTGGTGTCGGGCGCGCACCGGGCCGAGGACGTCTTCAACATCGTCTTCATCCTGGTCGTCGTCTTCACCCTGCTCCAGGGGCCGACCCTGCCCTGGGTGGCCAAGCGGCTGCGGATCGACGAGGGCGACATGGGCCAGGACCTGGGCATCGAGTCCGCCCCGCTGGAGAAGCTGCACGGGCACCTGCTGTCGGTCGCGCTCTCCCCCGCCTCGAAGATGTCCGGGGTGGAGGTCAGCGAGCTGCGGCTGCCCAAGGGGGCGGCGGTCACCCTGGTCGTGCGGGAGGGGAACTCCTTCGTGCCGGACAAGGCGACGGTGCTGCGCGGCGGGGACGAGCTGCTGGTGGTCACCACGGACGAGGTCGGCGAGGCGGCGGAGCGGCGGCTGCGGGCCGTGGACAAGGGCGGCAAGCTCGCGGGGTGGCTGAACGGGCGGTGAGGCCGCCCGGCCCGGCCCGACGCCCGGCCTGATGGGGCCGGGTCGGGCCGGGCTGGGTCCGGCCTGGCGGGGCTGTTTCGGCCGGGCTGCACTGGTGTCGTCTACGCGCGTAACTGTATGCTGGTTCGAACACGCCGTATGACTACCGCTAGACCACACCCAGCATCTGCCTGACGCAGAGTTGGCGCGACCGCTCGGCGGCCGCGGTCCGGCCCCCGGCCACCACGCCGGGCCGACCCGGTATCTACCCCGGTCGACGCGCGAGAGGACGACTCTCGGCGCCGTCGGGGCCACACCATGCCCTGCCGCGCTACCAGGCAGCAGGAAGGACCGACCGTGACGGCGCGCCGAACGGTCGACACCGCCGCGGATCCCGCGGCCACCACCGCAGCTCCCGCCCCCGCCCGTGTCGGGTACGGAGAGCTGCTGCGCACCCCCGGGGCCTGGACGTTCCTGTCCCCCGCCCTCGTCGCGCGACTGCCTTACGCGATGCTCAGCATGGGCATCCTGCTGCTCGTCACCCAGACCCACGGTTCGTACGGCACCGCCGGTACGGTCACCGCGGTCGCCGCCGTCGCCCAGGCCCTGGTCGGGCCGCAGACCGGGCGGCTGGCCGACCGGTTCGGCCAGGCCTCGGTGCTCGTCCCGACCGTCCTGGTGCACGCGGTCTCGGTCGGCGCGCTGATCGCGCTCGCGCTCGGCCACGCGCCGGCCTGGAGCCTGTTCCTGGCCGCCGTCCCGGCCGGTGCGAGCGTGCCGCAGGTCGGCGCGATGGTCCGGGCCCGCTGGGTCGCCGGGTTCGCCGCGGACGGCGCCTCCGACGCCTCGGCGGCCCGGGTGAGCACCGCCTTCGCCTTCGAGTCCGTGACGGACGAGTTCACCTTCGTGATCGGCCCGATCCTGGCCTCCGGCATCGCCGCCGTCGCCAACCCGGCCACCGCCCTGGTCGCCGAGGCCTCGCTGACCCTGGTGGGCGGCCTGGCCTTCGCCGCCCAGCGGCGCACCGCCCCGGCCCGGATCGTGCCGCAGCCCGGCATTAAGCGCGCCTCGGCGCTCGCCTCCCCCGGCGTCCGGCTGCTGGCCGGGGCCTTCCTCGGCGTCGGCGCGGTGTTCGGCGGCATGCAGGTCTCGGTGAACGCCTTCGCCGACTCGGTCGGCCGGCACGACGCCGGCGGCACCGTGTACGGGATCTTCGCCGCCGGCTCGATGCTGGCCGGCGTGCTGTACGGCGTGATCGCCTGGCGGCGGCCGGTGCAGCAGCGGATGCTGATCAGCTACGCGCTGCTGGTGCTGGGCTGCTCGGCACTGTGGGCGATGCCCGACCTGGTCTCGCTGACCGTCGCCGGGCTGGTCTGCGGGCTGGCCATCGCACCGACCCTGATCAGCGGCTACACCCTGGTCGAGACGCTGGTCGCGGACGGGGCCAAGACCGAGGCCTTCACCTGGCTGACCGGCGCCATCGGGCTGGGGCTCGCGGTCGGCTCGATGGCTGCGGGGCAGCTGATCGACGGGCACGGGCCCTCGACCGGGTTCCTGGTGCCGGTGACCGGGGCCGGGCTGGGGCTGATCGCGCTGGCCTCGCTGCGGCACCTGCTGGTGGCGCCGGGGACCGGGGCCGGCGCTGCTGGCGGCACTGCCGTCGGCGCTGCTGCCGACCGGGTCGCCGCCACGGCGGAGCACGGCGGTGCCGCACGGCTGGTGGGCGCGGCCGAGCGCTGAGCCGGCGGCGGCCCCGTGGCCGGTCCCGGCCCATCTCACACCGGAGTCGCTGGACTGATCCCGCGGAATGCCGCATCATTGACCATCGTTAGCACTCATCAGGCGAGAGTGCCAGGAGGAAGACAAGTGCCCACGTACCAGTACCAGTGCACCGAGTGCGGCAACGGCCTGGAGGCGGTGCAGAAGTTCACCGACGAGGCACTGACCACGTGCCCCGACTGCCAGGGACGGCTCCGCAAGGTCTTCTCGGCCGTGGGCGTCGTGTTCAAGGGTTCGGGTTTCTACCGGACCGACAGCCGCTCCTCCTCCAGCAGCACGGTGGGTGCCGGGTCGTCGTCGACCCCCTCGGCGTCGTCCACCCCGTCCACTCCCTCGTCGTCGTCGTCGGGCTCCGGCTCCTCGGCCTCGTCCAGCCCGGCTCCGGCCGCGGGCTGACCCCGGCACCGGGCCCCTCGGCCCGGACGCCCCGCAGCACCCCGGAAGGCCCGTCGACCCCGCTCCCATGCGGGGACGGCGGGCCTTTCCGCATGCCCGTCGCGGGTGATTCGTCAACTCGGACAGGCCCGACCCACTCGCGTGGGTGTACGAAGTTATCCACAGGGGCGGGGTTTTCCACAGGCCTGGGGAAAGTGCTTTCGGAGTTCGCCGGGAACGCCCATCGTGTGGATCGTCCGGTCCGCGAGGGGCCGGTTCGCCGACACTCCGGAGGTGCGTCGATGACGACCGTGAGCTTCTCCCTCCCCCTGCCCGCGCCGACGGTGCCACCCCGGCAGGAGCTGCCGAGCTTCCCGCCGATCCGGCGCGGGTGCGGCGGGTGGCACCGCTGGCGCAGTGCGACGCGCCGACGGGCCGGGGTGCCCGTGCTGGTG
>NZ_MSJQ01000217.1 GCF_014596515.1 Streptomyces sp. CBMA156 | reverse complement strand
ACGAGATCGCGCGGGCGGTGGCGGCGGCGCTGGCGAGCGGGCGCGGGGCGATGGTCGTGCTCCCCGAGGGGCGCTCGGTGGCCCGGGTCGACCAGGCGCTGACCGAACTGCTCGGCCCCGGGATGCACGTGGCGCTGGAGGCCGACCTCGGCCCGCGCGAGCGCTACAAGCGCTGGCTCGCGGTGAGCCGGGGCTCGGTGCGCGCCGTGATCGGGACCAGGGCCACCATGTTCGCCCCGGTGCGGGACCTCGGCCTGGTCGTGGTCTGGTCGGACGGGGACGGCAGCCACAGCGACCCGCGCGCCCCGCACCCGCACGTGCGGGAGGTGGCGCTGCTGCGCGCCGCGGAGGAGGGCGCGGCGGTGCTGCTCGGCGGGCACGCGGTGACGGTGGAGGGCGCGCAGCTGGTCAGCACCGGTTGGGCGCGCCCGCTGGTCGCCGACCGGGAGACGGTGCGGCAGGTCGCGCCCAGGGTGCGGACCGTCACCGATGAGGACCAGCACCGGGACGCCGCCGCACAGGCCGCCCGGCTGCCCTCGGTGGGCTGGGTGGCCGCCAGGGAGGCGCTGGCGGCCGGGCACCCGGTGCTCATCCAGGTGCCCAGGCGCGGCTACGTGCCCAGGCTGGCCTGCGGGCGCTGCCGCACGCCCGCCCGCTGCCGGCGCTGCGAGGGGCCGCTGGAGGCGCCCTCGGCGGACGCCCTGCTCTGCGGCTGGTGCGGGGAACAGGAGAACGACTGGCACTGCCCCGAGTGCGGGTCCTTCCGGCTGCGGGCCCAGGTGGTCGGGGCCCGGCGGACCGCGGAGGAGCTGGGCAAGGCGTTCCCGCGCATCCCGGTGCGGACCTCGGGCCGGGAGGCGGTGCTGACCACCGTGCCGGACGAGCCCTCGCTGGTGATCTCCACGCCGGGCGCCGAGCCGGTGGTGGAGGGCGGCGGCGGGTACGGGGCCGCGGGAGGGGTAGCGGGGGGCGTGGGGGGTGCGGTGTGGGGGGGGTGGGTGGGCGGGGGGGGCGGGGGGGTGGGGGGGGGGGGGGCGGGGGGGGCGGGGTGGGGGGGGGGGGGGGGGGGGGGGGGGGGGGGGGGGGGGGGGGGGGGGGGGGGGGGGGGGGCGGGGGG
>NZ_MSJQ01000216.1 GCF_014596515.1 Streptomyces sp. CBMA156 | reverse complement strand
GGTCCTCGCCACCGCCGGCCACGCCCTCGGCCGGGCCCTCGCCGGCCTGGTGGCGCTGCTCGATCCGCAGACGGTGGTGGTGGCCGGAGGCGCCGGCAGAGCGCTGCTGCCGTACGCCCGAAGCGCGTATGCCGCCGAGCGGCTGCCCGTCCACGCCGACGTGACGCTGGTCCCGGCCGCGCTCGGTGACGCGGCGGTCGCCGTCGGCGCGGCCCGGGCGGCGATGACCCGGCGGGCCATGTGCCTGCCGTCCGATCCGGGGCCTGCCGGTCCCGGCAGCCGGCCGCGGTCGGTCACCTTCCCGCGCACCACCGAAACGGAGCCCCAGTGAACGTTCTCGACACCCTCCGCGGCGGCCTGGTGGTCTCCTGCCAGCCGTTGCCGGACGAACCCGCCGACCCGATGCGCGACGCATCCGTGCAGGCGAGGGTCGCCGCCGCCGCGGTCCTCGGCGGCGCGGCCGCAATCCGCGCCAACGCCCCCGAGGACATCGCCGCCGTGCGGGCGGCGGTGGACGTGCCGGTCATCGGCCTGTGGAAGGACGGCCCCGGGCCGGTCGTGATCACGCCGACCGGCAGGCACGCCCGAGCCGTCGCGCAGGCCGGGGCGCACCTGGTCGCCATCGACGCCACCGACCGTTCGCGGCCCGAGCCGTTCGCGGCCGTCGTCGCGGCCGCCCACGCCGCCGGCGCCCTCGTCCTGGCGGACGTGTCCACCGAGGCGGAGGGACAGGCCGCGGCCGACGCGGGCGCCGACGCCGTCGCCACCACGCTCTCCGGCTACACCCCGCACACCCCGAAGACCCCGGGGCCCGATCTCGGCCTGCTGGAACGCCTGGTCACGCGGCTGTCCGTGCCGGTGATCGCCGAAGGCCGCTACCGCACAGCGGACGACCTGCGACGCGCCTACGCCGCAGGGGCACACGCCGTGGTGGTGGGCAACGCCATCACCTCACCCCTGTACCTGACCAGGCAGCTGGCCCGGTCAGTTCCCGCTCACGCCGACGCGAACGGAGTGCACCCCTGATGAGAAGACGCACGGTCCTTACCGCCGGAGCCGCCGTCCTGGCCGCCCCGCTGCTGGGCCTCACCCCGCAGGCGGCCATCGCGGCCCCACGTCCGAGCCGCCGGATCGCCCTCGTCCCCCTCGACGACCGGCCCGTCAACGTCTACTGCCCGACCATGACCGCCGCCGTCGCCGGCGTCGACCTGGTGCTGCCGCCGCGCAGTACCCTCGGCCGCTTCTTCCAGCCCGGGGACGGCGCGGCCGTCGCCCGCTGGCTGGGCTCGGCCGGCGCCGACGAGTACGTGATCTCGGTGAGCATGCTCGCCTACGGCGGCCTGATCGCCTCCCGCACGGGCACGCCCACGCTTGAGTCGGCGCGGGCCAACATCGCGGCGATCCGGGCACTGCGGGCGGCCCGGCCGAGCGCGCAGATCGTGGTCCACGACACCATCCAGCGCCTCGCGCTGACCCCCGGCAACCCCGACCTCGAACAGTACGTGGCCGCGCTGGTCGAGTGGGCCAAGCTGTACGACCAGGTGGAGAACCTCGGCCGGGAGGATCTGCGGCCCCGGCTCACGGCAGTGCGGGCCACCATCCCGGACGCGGTGGTCGACGACTACCTGAAGGCGCGGGCCCGCAACCACGAGGTCAACCGGCAGATGGTCGAGTGGGTCGCCGACGGCACCATCAGCCATCTGGTGCTCTCCGAGGACGACACCGCCCCGGTGGGCCTGGCCCGGGCCGAACGCGTCGAACTCGAAAAGCTGGTCGAGCAGTTGGGGGTCGGCCGGCGGGTCGAGGTCTTCCCCGGTGCGGACGAGGTCGACGCGCTGCTGGTCGCCCGGCTGATCGCCGCGGGCACCTCGCCCACCTACCGGGTGGAGTACGCCGGGATCTCCGGCGAGCAGTGGACGGCGGAACTCGAGGGCATCCCGTTCGCGGAGAACATCCGCCGGCACGTGAAGTCCGTCGGCGGCACCGTCGTCGACGGCCGCGCCGACCTGGTGCTCATGGTCAACACCCCTTCGGCGAACAAGGACCAGCGGGCTGCCGACCTCGCCGCGTTCGCCCGCCGGGTCGCCGGGCTGACGACGGCCGGGGAGTCGGTCGTCGTGGTGGACCCGGTCTTCGTCAACCGCGCCGACCACGACCTGGTGGCCGAGCTGGAACAGCGCGTCGACCTGGCCGCGCTGTTGTCGTACTCCGGCTGGAACACCGGCGGCAACGCCCTCGGTCTGGCCCTGGCCCACGGCACCGCTCGCTGGGCCTTCCTGAAGCGCTCGACCAGCGGGATGGGGGTACCGGCGCTGACCGAGCCGGGCCGGGCGCACGCGGAGTACCTGCTCTACCGGTTCGTCAAGGACGACCACTGGAAGAACGTCCTCCAGAAGGCCGCCTACGCGGAGGCCAGGTCCAAGGGATGGAACCCGTTGAACCTGACGGCCGAGCAGAAGGCCCTCTTCGACGGCTGGGTCCGGGACCGCCTCGCCCCGGCGACCCGCCAGTACTTCACCGACCACTTCGCCGGCCACCGCCTCGTCCTCGGCTACCGCGGCGCGACCACCCGCACCGCCAAGCTCGCCGCCGTCAGCGGCGTCCACGTCGAACTGCCCTGGGACCGCCTCTTCGAGGTGACGCTCGAACCCCACCTCACCCTGGCCTGAGAGGAGTGCGCACGATGCAGCACAGCCCCCGCCGCCGCAGTATCCTCATCGCCGGCGCCGTCGGTCTCGCCGGGGCCGCCCACCTCACCTCTCCCGCCGTCGCGGCTCCCGGCCGCACCGCGCCCGTCACGCCGCCCGCGCCCGCGCTCATCCCCAAGCCCCGCTCGCTGAAGATGACCGGCGGCCGTCCGTTCGAGATCACCGCCGGCACCGCCGTCGTGGTGCGACATCCGGCCCCCGAGGCCCGCCGCACGGCCGAGTACCTCGCCGGCCGGCTGCGCCGGGCCACGGGCCATGCCATCCCGGTCGTCACCTCCGGCGGCAGCCCGCAGGCCATCACCCTGGCCGTCGACGACGAGACCCCTACCGCCGAGGGCTACCGCCTCGACGTCACCCACGGCGGCGTCCACCTGCGCGCCGCCGAACCGGCCGGTCTCTTCTACGCGACTCAGACGCTGCGTCAGTTGCTCCCGGCCGCAGCGGAGTCCGGCACCCCGCAGGGCGGTCCGTGGACGATCTCCCCGCTGCACATCGAGGACGCCCCGCGGTTCCCCTGGCGCGGGTCCATGCTCGACGTGGCCCGGCACTTCTTCACCGCCGAGGAGGTGAAGAGCTACATCGACATCCTCGCCCTGTACAAGATCAACCGCCTTCACCTGCACCTCACCGACAGCCAGGGCTGGCGCCTGGAGATCAGGAGCTGGCCCCGCCTGGCCACCTACGGCGGCTCCACCCAGGTCGGCGGCGGCCCCGGCGGCTACTTCACCCAGCGCGAGTACGCCGAGATCGTCCGCCACGCCGCGGAACGCCACATCATGGTGATCCCCGAGATCGACATGCCCGCCCATGTCCTCGCGGCCCAGGCCAGCTACGCCGAACTCACCTGCGACGGTGTGGCACCGCCGCTCTACACGGGCGAGAAGGGCGTCCCCAACTCGATGTGCATCGACAAGGACATCACCTACCGGTTCATCGACGACGTCCTCGGCGAACTCGCCGACCTCACTCCCGGCCCCTACCTGCACATCGGCGGCGACGAGGCGCTGGCGACCGCGCCCGAGGACTACCGCCGCTTCATCAGCCGCGCCCAGCAGACCGTGCACGGCCTCGGCAAGCGGATGGCCGGCTGGGAGGAGGTCGGCCTCGCCGACATCGCCCCCGGCACCGTCGTCCAGTTCTGGGCCGACGCCGCGAAGGCCCGGGCTGCGCTGGCCCAGGGCGCCAAGCTCGTCCTCTCGCCCAGCAAGAAGGCGTACTTCGACATGAAGTACGACGCCGGCACGCCGATCGGGCACGACTGGGCCGGCTACACCGACGTCCAGGACGGCTACACCTGGGACCCGGTCACCTACATCCGCGGCGTCACCGAGAGCCAGGTGTACGGCGCCGAGGCCGCGCTGTGGACGGAGCGGGTGGCGACGTTCGAGGAGGTGCAGTACATGACGCTGCCGCGGCTCCCCGGCGTCGCGGAGATCGGGTGGTCGCCGGCCGACGGGCGCGAGTGGGAGGAGTACCGGGTACGGCTCGCCACGCACGCGCCGCGGTGGTCCGAGCTCGGGTGGCGGTACCACCGATCGGTGGAGGTGCCGTGGGGGTGATCCGGTGACGGGGTGGCCTCCGGCGGCCAGGTGACGTGGTGACCCGGTGGCTTGGTGACCCGGTGATCGCTGCTGGGCATCGGTTCGGCTGAGACCGCCGGCGTCGACAGGCGGCTCGACCGTGTTCGATGCGGTGATGTGAAGCAGACGCCGTTCCCCACTGGAGCACCCTCGTTGCCGAGAGCACGCCAGTGGGGGATGTGGGGGGAGCCGCCCTGCCTGATCCCCTGGTGGTGCCAGACGGCCTTCTCGTCAGTCGGCGATCGGGTGGGAGACGGTGCGACGAATCGACTTGTCGAACCGGCCCAGGCGAGGTTGCAGGCCTCGTCGGCCGGTGCGGGCCGACCTCCTCTGGGGCACACCGCTGATCGTGGGACGGCCGTGCCCGCCACCGTGGTGGCTGGGCGGCCGTTCCCGGGACCTGGCCAACTCCGCCTGCCCGTAGGTCAGTTGTCTCCGAAGTCGAACTCGGCGGTGACGGGGGCGTGGTCGCTCCAGCGCTCGGCGTGGGAGGCCGCGCGCTCGACGTAGGCCTTGACGGCGGTGTCCGCGAGCTTGCGGCTGGCCATCAGGTAGTCGATCCGCCAGCCGGAGTCGTTGTCGAAGGCGCGGCCGCGGTAGGACCACCAGGAGTAGGGGCCGGTGCGGTCGGGGTGGAGGGCGCGGACGACGTCGACGTAGCCGGCCTCGTCGAGGACGCGGGAGAGCCAGGCGCGCTCTTCGGGGAGGAAGCCGGCGGACTTCTGGTTGGCCTTCCAGTTCTTGAGGTCCTCGGGCCGGTGGGCGATGTTCCAGTCACCGCAGACGACGACCTCGCGGCCGTCGGCGGCGGCGCGGGCGCGCAGGGCGGTGAGGTGGACGAGGAATTCCGCCATGAAGCGTTCCTTCTCGTCCTGGCGCTCGGTGCCGACTTCGCCGGAGGGGAGATAGAGGCTGGCGATGGTCAGGCCGGGCAGGTCGATTTCGGCATATCTGCCCGAATTGTCGAATTCATCCGACCCGAATCCGATCGCCGTGCGCTGCGGCTCCTCGCGCGAGAGGACGGCGACGCCGGCCCGGCCCTTGGCGGCGGCGGGGGCCCAGATCGCGTGCCAGCCGTCCAGGTCGCGCAGTTCGACGGGCAGTTGCCCGGGCTCGGAGCGCACCTCCTGGAGGCAGACCACGTCCGCCTCGGTGCCGGCCAGCCACTCGACGAAGCCCTTCTTGGCCGCCGCCCGGATTCCGTTCACGTTCACACTCGTCACCACGATCACCCGGGCAGCCTACCGACTGGTCACCCCCGGCCCGAATCGTGACGCGCGGCGGCCGGCCGCCTCCCATCGCAATGGTGACAGTGACTGACAGGAGATGTCGTGAACGTGGCATGAATATGGGCGACGGTCACACCAAGCCTCGGCATTGGTCTTGACCATCTCCGGATGGAGCCCCTAGGGTCACTTACTGCAAGGACCTTTAATAAAGAAGGACGGATAAAGGACCGCTCTCCCACCTGCCGCAACAGCGAGCAGTGGGCCCGGGATCCGGCCTCCTTGTCGCAGGGCGGACAACATCAGGGTGGAGGACACGGTGGGTACGACGGGACAGCTTTCTGCGGTGCCGGAGCCGAAGTACTGGCACCTGCGCACGGTGCTGCTGCGGGCCATCGACTCGGAGTTCTCCACCGGTCAGGTGCTGCCCAACGAGCGCGAGCTCTCCGCCCGCTTCGGCGTGGCGCGGGCGACGCTGCGGCAGGCGCTCGACCAGCTGGAGCTGGAGGGCCGCCTGGTGCGCCGTCGGGGGATCGGCACCCTGATCGCCGCCCCGCGGGTCGGCGTCCCGGTCAACCGGCAGGAGGAGGGCTGGCCCGGCGCCGCGCGCAGCCAGGCCTGGCGGGTGGTGGACTGCACCACCGCCCCCGCCTCCGCGCAGCTGGCGCAGGGCCTCGGCATCGCGGAGGGCGCCACCGTGCACACCGTGCGCCGGGTCCGCCTGGTCGAGGGCCGTGCGGTGGCGACCGAGTCGCTGCACGTCCCGGCCGCCGCCCTGCCGCACCTGCCGGGCTTCCGGGCCGAGAGCGACCGCGCCCGTTCGGTGCTGCGCCAGCTGGAGCGCCTGGAGGTGGACGGCGAGTCCCGCTCGGTCGAGCTGGGTGTCGCCGAGGCCGAGCAGGCCGCGCTGCTGGAGCGCCCGCCGGGCTCGCCGGTCCTGGTCCTGATCACCCAGTACGCCTCGGCCGGCCGGCTCGCGGCGCTGGCGATCGCCACCTACCGGGCGGACACCTGCAAGCTGACCTTCGGTGAGACCGGCCTGGTCGAGGTCACCCCGGTCGGTGCGACGGCCGCGGTCCGCACGGCCTCCTGAAGTACGGCTTCCCGAAGCCGGCTTCCCGAAGCACGGCGGTCCGAGGCGTCACAGTCCGAGGCACCGCCCCCTGAACCATTTTCCGGAAACCCTCAGGCCGAGGCCCGGACGCCGATCGGCGTCCGGGCCTTTGCCGTTGACCGGACCGCGTGGTCGCCGTTCCCGGGGGCGGGCCGCGGGAGGACGCGGCGGCGGTGGGCCTCCGGCCGGGCGCTCGATGTGGCGGAGCGTCGCCCGTGGGGATGCATCGGCGGGGATGAGTCCGTAGGGATGAGTCCGCGGGGCGGCGAGGCGCCCCGCGGGTCGCGCGGCTACGCCCGGGGCGGGTCGACGGCGAAGAGCTGCTCCTCGACGTGGTCGAGGGCGACGCGCAGCGCGCCCATCGCCACCACCTCGGAACCGAGGGCCGCGAGGGCGACCTCCGGGGCGCGCAGGGTGAACTGGGCCAGGCGTTCGCGCAGCGGGCCCAGGACGCCGTCGAGGCCGGCCGCCCAGCCGCCGATGACCACCAGCTGAGGGTCGATGGCCAGGACGAGCGCGGCGACGCCCTGGACGAGGCGGGTGAGGAAGCGGTCCATGGCGACCTTGGCGATCTCGTCGCCCTCCCTGGCCAGCCGCAGGACGCGGGCCACGGCGGCCTCGTCCAGCGGGTTGAGCGGCTTTCCGGTGGTGGACAGCAGGCGCTCGGGGGTGACCTCCTGGCCGAGCAGGTGCAGGGCGCCGATCTCGCCGGCCGCGCCGCCGAAACCGCGGTGCAGCCTGCCGCCGATCAGGGAGCCGGCGCCCGGGCTGAGGCCGGCCATCACGAAGACGACGTCGTCGGCGCCGACCGCCGAGCCCTGCCAGTGCTCGGCGATGGCGGCCAGGTTGGCGTCGTTCTCGATCAGGACCGGGCAGCGGAAGGAGCGCCGCAGCTTGGCGCCGAGGTCGAGTCCGGTCCAGCCGGCCATCGCGGTGCCCAGCTGGATGGTGCCCTCGCGGTCCACGATGCCGGGGGTGCCGATGCCGACCGACCACAGGTTGTCGCGGGAGATGCCGGCCTTGCGCAGCACCTCGGCGACGGCGGTGCGGACGGCGGCGAGCCGGTCCTCGGCCTCCAGGGTCTCGTCCACCGGCTTGAAGTGACTGCCCACCACCTCGCCGGTGAGGTCGGCCAGGATGACCCGGATGTCATGGACGCCGATCTCGATGCCGAGGATGTGTCCGGCCTCGGCGCGGAAGCGGAACCAGCGGGCCGGGCGGCCCCGGCGGCCGGTGCCCGGCTGGCCGTCCTCCCTCGGCTGCTCGACCTCGGCGACCAGCCCGGTCTCGACCAGGCCCTCGATCACGCCCTCGACCGTGGGACGGGAGAGCCCGGTCTCGCCGACGAGCTGAGTGAGGGTCACGGAGTGGCCGTTCCGCAGCGCCCGAAGCGTGACCGCCGCGTTGATCCGCCGCAGCAGCGAGGAGTCTCCTCCGGTGAGCCGATCCGCCAATGCGATGCCCTTCGCCGTTCGCGCGACTGCCCTGGCGCGCGGTGTCGAGTGCGCGGTGCCCACCGAATGGCCCGCGGGGGAGCGCCCCCGGAGAACGCGGCAGGGCGGCAGGGGGCCGCCTGCGCGAGGGCCGGAGGACATGCGGGAGCCTACCCGGGGACGGGCCCGGGCGGCGAGGATCTTCGCAGCTCATCCCGGCTTCGGTATCGAAATGGTACGGATCGGCTGGCGGTGCGTGACCCGGGCTTCACCGCCCGGCCACGGCCGGCCCGCGCCCGGGCCGCAGGGACCGCACCGACCGGGGGGAGCGCTCCGACAGCAGCGAGCCGAGGCCGCGCCGGGAGCCGGCCGTCAGGGCGCCGACGGCGAAACAGGCCGCGCCGACGGAGCCGATGGACAGCAGACTGCCGATGGAGAGGACGGACCCGGCCGAACCGATCGACAGCACGGATCCGGCCGAACCGATGGAGAGGACGGATCCGGCCGAACCGATGGAGAGCACCGAGCCGACCGAACCGATCGACAGCACCGAGCCGATGGAGCCGATGGAGCCGAGGGATCCGATCGAGCCGTGGGAGGGCGGAGCCGGACGTGCGGAAGCGGTCATGCCCTTGATCGTAGCCAGCCCTCCCCGTCCCCGCGCCCGCAGCCGGCCTGCCCCGGGCGCTCAGCTGATCCGGGCCTCAGTGCACCCCGGGCCTCAGTTCACCGGGCCTCAGTGCGCCCGGGCGCTCAGTTCACCCGGGCCGCGAACAGCCGTTGCCCCAGCAGGCCCATCGGGTGTCCGTCCTCCGGCAGGGTCAGCACCGCCGGGCAGCCGGCCGCCGTGAGCGCCGCCCGCCACTGCTCGGCCGGGTGGGCGATGCCGCCGCCTGGGTCGCCGACGTCGCCGGTGATCAGCAGGTCGAGCTGTTCGGCGGTGGGCGCGAGCAGCAGCAGCCGGCCGCCGGGAGCGAGCCGGCGGACCAGCGCCGGCACCACCTCCGCCGGCCGCCCGGTCGCGGCCGCGGTGGCGACCACGAGGTCGTAGCGGCCGCCGTCAGGGGTGCGGTGGTGCTCGGTGTGCCGCCGGGGCGGCCCGGCGGCGAGGGCG
>NZ_MSJQ01000215.1 GCF_014596515.1 Streptomyces sp. CBMA156 | reverse complement strand
GACGCCGCGCTCGCCGCGGGCGGCACCCGGATGCCGGTGGACCGCGGCGACGGGAGGTGGCCCAGGTGACGGCGGGCCCCGCCGCCGGAGAGCCCGCCAGAGCCGACGGGCGTACCGTCGTGCGCACCGGGGCAACCACCGGGAGCGGCCCGAGCGGCCGCACCGGCACCACGCGCACCGGCACCACAGGATTCGACACCAGCCGCACCGACGGCACCCGGCCGCCACGTGCGGTCCGGCACCACGAGGGAGAGGGAACGCACGTGGAGTCACGCACCGGCTTCGCCGTCGGAGGCACGGCGCACGCCGAACCGGTCTCGGTGCCGGAGCTGCTCGCCCGCAGCCGCACGCTGTGCACTCCGCCGCTACGGGCCGCCGTCGCCCGTTTGGCCGCACCCATGGACACCGTCGCCGCGTACCACTTCGGCTGGATCGACCGGGACGGCACCCCGGTGACCGGCGACGGCGGCAAGGCCGTGCGCCCGGCGCTGGCGCTGCTGTCCGCCCGGGCCACCGGCGCGGCGGCCGAGGTGGGGGTGCCGGGCGGGGTCGCGGTTGAACTGGTGCACAACTTCTCCCTCCTCCATGATGATCTGATGGACGGTGACGAGACCCGACGGCACCGGGCCACCGCCTGGACGGTCTTCGGGCCGGCCCAGGCGATCCTGGTCGGCGACGCCCTGGCGACGCTCGGCACCGAGGTGCTGCTCGACGCCGCGGTGACCGGCGGCACGAGCGCCACCGACGCCGCGCGGGCCGTCCGGCTGCTCACCACGGCGACCCGCCGGCTGATCGACGGCCAGGCCATGGACGTCGCCTTCGAACAGCGCGACAGCGTCACCGTCGCGGAGTGCCTGGAGATGGAGGGCGGCAAGACGGCGGCCCTGCTGGCCGCCGCCTCGGCGATCGGCGCGGTCCTGGCCGGCGCCGACGACAAGGTCTCCGACGCGCTCCAGCGCTACGGCCACCACCTGGGCCTGGCCTTCCAGGCGGTGGACGACCTGCTCGGCATCTGGGGTGCCACCGAGGTCACCGGCAAGCCGCACTGGGGAGACCTGCGCCAGCGCAAGAAGTCCCTGCCGGTGGCCGCCGCGCTGGCCGAGGGCGGAGCCGCCTCGCGCCGGCTCGCCGAGCAACTGGCCGACCCCAAGGGACGCGGAGAGGAGAGCGAGCCCGAGCTCGCCGCCCGGGCCGCGCTGATCGAGGAGGCCGGCGGCCGTGCCTGGACCCAGGAGGAGGCCCGCCGCCGGCACACGACTGCCCTCGCCGCCCTGGACGAGGTGCCCATGACCGACGAGGTGCGCGAGCACTTCGTCGCACTCGCCGAATTCGTGGTGGTACGAGAGAGGTGACGTTACGTTGACAGCAACCGCGGACGGCCGGCTCGACCCTGAGTACGATTCCGAGCCGGTCGCGGTGGGCGACCGCCCCCCGGCCCTGCTGGGTACGGGGCGGTGGCAGCCCGAGGACACCGACCAGCTGCGGCCGGCCGGTGAGGCTGACCTCAGACCGGCCGACGCGCGGGAGGCCCTGGCCCGCGCCACCACCCACCTGCTCTCGCTGCAGTCCTCCGAAGGCTGGTGGAAGGGCGACCTGGAGACCAACGTCACCATGGACGCCGAGGACTTACTGCTCCGCCAGTTCCTGGGAATCCGCACCGAGGAGCAGACCAGGGCCACCGCCGAGTGGATCCGCTCCCAGCAGCGCGAGGACGGCACCTGGGGCACCTTCCACGGCGGGCCGCCCGAACTGTCCACCACCGTCGAGGCGTACGTCGCGCTCAAGCTGGCCGGAGACGACCCGAACGCCCCGCACATGCTGGCCGCCGCGCGCTACGTCCGCTCCGCAGGGGGCATCGCGGCCGCCCGGGTGTTCACCCGGATCTGGCTCGCCCTGTTCGGCTGGTGGCCCTGGGAGCGGCTGCCCGAGATGCCGCCGGAGATCATCTTCCTGCCCAGGTGGCTGCCGCTGAACATCTACGCCTTCGGCTGCTGGGCCCGGCAGACCATCGTCCCGCTGACCGTCGTCTCGGCGCACCGCCCGGTCCGTCCGGCCCCCTTCGCGCTCACCGAGCTGCACACCGACCCGGACGACCCGTACCCCCACCGGCCGCTCGCCCCCGCCAACACCTGGGACGGCCTCTTCGAGCGCCTCGACAAGGCGCTGCACGCCTACCACCGCCGGGCCTTCCGCCCGCTGCGCCGGCTCGCCGTGGCGCAGGCCTGCCGCTGGATCGTCGAACGGCAGGAGGCCGACGGCTGCTGGGGCGGCATCCAGCCCCCGGCCGTCTACTCGCTGATCGCCCTGCACCTGGAGGGCTACGAGCTGGAGCACCCGGTGATGAAGGCGGGTCTCTCCTCCTTCGACCGCTTCACCGTGCACACCGAGGACGGCAAGCGCTGGCTGGAGGCCTGCCAGTCGCCCGTCTGGGACACCTGCCTGGCCACCATCGCGCTGGTCGACGGCGGGGTGCCGGCCGACCACCCGGCCCTGGTCTCCTCCGTCGACTGGATGCTCGGCGAGGAGATCCGCAAGCGCGGTGACTGGGCCGTCCAGCGGCCCGGGCTCCCCGCCGGCGGCTGGGCCTTCGAGTTCGAGAACGAGACCTACCCCGACATCGACGACACCGCCGAGGTGGTGCTGGCGCTGCGCAGGGTCGCCCACCCCGACCAGGCCAAGGTGGACGCGGCGATGGACCGGGGCGTGCTGTGGAACCTCGGCATGCAGTCCAAGAACGGCGCCTGGGGTGCCTTCGACGTGGACAACACCAGCACGCTGCCCAACAAGCTGCCGTTCTGCGACTTCGGCGAGGTGGTCGACCCGCCGTCCGCCGACGTCACCGCGCACGTGGTGGAGATGCTCGCGGAGACCGGCCGCTCCCGCGACCCCAGGACCCGGCGCGGCATCGAGTGGCTGCTGCGCAACCAGGAGGCGGACGGCTCCTGGTTCGGCCGCTGGGGCACCAACTACATCTACGGCACCGGCTCGGTGCTGCCCGCCCTGGTGGCGGCCGGAGTCCCGGACGAGCACCCGGCGATCCGCCGGGCGGTTCGCTGGCTGGAGGACCGGCAGAACGCCGACGGCGGCTGGGGCGAGGACATGCGCTCCTACGACGACCCGGCGCGCTGGGCCGGGCGCGGCGACTCCACCGCCTCGCAGACCGCGTGGGCGCTGATGGCGCTGCTCGCGGCGGGGGAGGGGCCGAAGGGCCGGGCCAACCCGGCGGTGGAAGGCGGCGTGGAGTGGCTGGTGCGCACCCAGCTGCCCGAGGGCACCTGGGACGAGCCGCAGTTCACCGGCACCGGGTTCCCGTGGGACTTCTCCATCAACTACCACCTGTACCGGCTGGTCTTCCCGATCACCGCGCTCGGCCGTTACCTCAACGGCGAGCCGGGCACGATCCGGACCGACGGCACCCCGCCGATCGGGGCGGCGCGGTGACCACCGCCCCCCTGCTGGTGCTCTGCGCCCTGGGCCCCGAGGTGTGGGCCCTGCGCGGCGGTGACTGGCGCGGCTCCGCCGGAGGGTCCCCGGTACTGGTGCGCACCGGGGTCGGCCGGCGGCGCGCCGGGCTGGCCGTGCGGCGGCTGCTCGGCTCCGCGCCCGACGGCTACGGCGCCGTGGTGGTGGCCGGCTTCGGCGCCGCGCTCGGCCCCGGCGTGCTGCCGGGCGACGTGGTCGCCGCCGACGGCGTGCGCAACGCAGAGGGCCACCTGTACCCGCTGGACTCCGGGGAGGCGCTGACCAGGGCGCTGAAGGCGCGCGGCCTGAGCGTCCACACCGGGGTGCACCACACCGCCGACCACGTGGTGCGCGGCATCGAACGGCGGGCCCTGCACCTCCAGGGCGCGCTCGCCGTCGACATGGAGGCCGCCGCCGTCCTGGCCGCGCTGCGCGAGATGCGGCCCGCGCTGCCGGTGGCCGTCCTGCGGGTGGTGGTGGACACTCCCGAGCACGAGCTGCTGCGGCCCGGCACCCTCCCCGCCGGGGTGCGCGCCTGGCGGACCCTGCGGGCGACGGTGCCCGCCCTGGTCGACTGGTACCGGCAGGAGCGCGCGCCGGGCTCCGCAGACCTGAACCACCCCACATCCTCGACGCTCCCCCAGGAGGCGAGCTAGCCATGGCCATGCCGTTGCGCCAGACCGTGCGGGTCGGCACCTACCTCATGCAGCAGAAGCTGCTCAAGCGACGGGACAAGTTCCCGCTGATCGTGGAGCTGGAACCGCTCTTCGCGTGCAACCTCGCCTGCGAGGGCTGCGGCAAGATCCAGCACCCGGCGGGCGTCCTGAAGCAGCGGATGCCAGTGGCCCAGGCGGTCGGCGCGGTCCTGGAGTCGGGCGCCCCGATGGTCTCGATCGCCGGCGGCGAGCCGCTGATGCACCCGCAGATCGACGAGATCGTCCGGCAGCTGGTCGAGCGCCGCAAGTACGTGTTCCTCTGCACCAACGCGCTGCTGATGCGCAAGAAGATGGACAAGTTCACGCCCTCGCCGTACTTCACCTTCGCGGTGCACATCGACGGCCTGCGCGAGCGGCACGACGAGTCGGTGGCCAAGGAGGGCACCTTCGACGAGGCGGTGGCGGCGATCAAGGAGGCCAAGCGGCGCGGCTTCCGGGTCACCACCAACAGCACCTTCTTCAACACCGACACCGCGCAGACCGTCATCGACGTCCTGGACTACCTCAACGACGAGCTCAAGGTGGACGAGATGATGATCTCGCCCGCCTACGCCTACGAGAAGGCCCCCGACCAGGAGCACTTCCTCGGTGTGGAGCAGACCAGGGAGCTCTTCCGCAAGGCCTTCGCAGACGGCAACCGCCGGCGCTGGCGCCTCAACCACAGCCCGCTCTTCCTGGACTTCCTGGAGGGCAAGGCCGACTTCGAGTGCACCCCCTGGGGCATCCCCAACTACTCGCTGTTCGGCTGGCAGCGGCCCTGCTACCTGATGGCGGACGGCTACGTGCCGACCTACCGCGAGCTGGTCGAACAGACCGACTGGAGCAAGTACGGCCGCGGCAGGGACCCGCGCTGCGAGAACTGCATGGCGCACTGCGGCTACGAGCCGACCGCCGTCCTCGCGACCATGGGGTCGTTGCAGCAGTCGCTGCGCGCGATCACCGAGACCGTCAGCGGCAACCACGGCCGCTGAAACGGGAGTTGACCTTCAAGTCGGAACCCCGGCCCGGGCCCCGCGCGCCCGGGCCGGCTCCGCCCCCGAGAGGGGATGGGCATCGAGCCCGTCCCCCCCCCCCGGGGCGGAGGCATCACCGCACCGCTTCGAGTCGTGAGGTGTACCCATGTCACTGCTCTCCCGCGTCACGTCCCCGGCCGAGCTGCGCAAGCTCCCGGCGGTCGAACTCCCGTTGCTCGCCGACGAGATCCGAGACTTCCTGATCGACGCCGTCACCCGCACCGGCGGCCACCTCGGGCCCAACCTCGGCGTGGTGGAGCTGACCATCGCGCTGCACCGGGTCTTCGACTCGCCGTACGACCGGATCGTCTTCGACACCGGCCACCAGAGCTACGTCCACAAACTGCTCACCGGCCGCCAGGACTTCACCCGGCTGCGGATGCGCGGCGGCCTTTCCGGGTACCCCTCGCGGGGCGAGTCCGAACACGACCTGGTGGAGAACTCGCACGCCTCCACCGCGCTCTCCTACGCCGACGGCCTGGCCAAGGCCGCCCGGCTGCTCGGCCAGCACGACCGGCACACCGTCGCGGTGATCGGCGACGGCGCGCTCACCGGAGGGCTCGCCTGGGAGGCGCTCAACAACATCGCCGAGGCCCGCGACCGGCCGCTGGTCATCGTCGTCAACGACAACGAGCGCTCCTACGCCAGGACCGTCGGCGGCCTCGCCAACCACCTGGCCACCCTGCGCACCACCCAGGGCTACGAGCGCTTCCTCGCGCTCGGCAAGGAGGCCCTGCAGCGGACCCCGCTGGTCGGCCAGCCGATCTTCGACGCGCTGCACGGCGCCAAGAAGGGGTTCAAGGACGCCTTCGCCCCGCAGGGCATGTTCGAGGACCTCGGCCTCAAGTACCTCGGGCCGATCGACGGCCACGACCTGGGCGCGGTCGAGCAGGCCCTTCGCCAGGCCCGCAACTTCGGCGGTCCGGTGATCGTGCACTGCCTCACCGTCAAGGGGCGCGGCTACCGGCCGGCCGAGCAGGACGAGGCCGACCGCTTCCACGCCGTCAACCCGATCGACCCGTACACCTGTCTGCCGATCTCGCCCAGCGGCGGCGTCTCCTGGACGTCGGTGTTCGGGGACGAGCTGGTCACGCTCGGGGCCGAGCGGCCCGACCTGGTGGCGATCACCGCGGCCATGCTCCAGCCGGTGGGCCTGGCCCCGTTCGCCAAGGCCTTCCCCGACCGCACCTTCGACGTCGGCATCGCCGAGCAGCACGCCGTCACCAGCGCGGCGGGCCTGGCCACCGCCGGGCTGCACCCGGTGGTCGCGGTGTACGCGACCTTCCTCAACCGGGCCTTCGACCAGGTGCTGATGGACGTCGCCCTGCACCGGCTGGGCGTCACCTTCGTACTCGACCGCTCCGGGGTGACCGGGCCGGACGGGGCCTCGCACAACGGCATGTGGGACATGTCGATCCTCCAGGTCGTGCCCGGCCTGCGGCTCGCCGCGCCGCGCGACGCCGAGCAACTGCGGGCCCAGCTGCGGGAGGCCGTCGAGGTCGGGGACGCGCCAACCGTCGTGCGCTTCCCGAAGGGCAACGTCGGGCCCGCGGTGCCGGCCGTCGAGCGGATCGGCGGGGTGGACGTGCTGCTGCGCACCGGGCGGGAACCGGAGATCCTGCTGGTCGCGGTCGGTACCACCGCCTCCGCCTGTCTGGACGCGGCCCGGCTGCTGCTCGCCGAGGGCTTCACCGCGACCGTGGTCGACCCGCGCTGGGTCAAGCCGGTCGACCCGGTGCTGCCCGAACTGGCCGCCGCCCACCGGCTGGTGGTCACCGTCGAGGACAACGGCCGTACCGGCGGCGTCGGTTCGGCCGTAGCCCAGGCGCTGCGCGACGCCGACGTGGACGTGCCGGTCCGGGTGCTCGGCCTGCCGCAGGAGTTCCTCGGCCATGCCTCGCGGGGGGAGATCCTGGAAGAGGCCGGACTGACCGGGACCGGGGTCGCCGCGCAGACCGCCGTCGTCGCCAAGAACCTGCTACCGACCCGAGGAGCGAACCCGCGCCATGCCGGCTGACCCAGACCGCCCCGCCTTCGACCTCGCCGCGCTGATCGCCGAACGAGGCGGCGAGCGTTACGAGTTGCACAGCCGCTACCTCAACCCGCAGCTGCCGCGGATGCTGCACACGATCGGCTTCGACAAGTACTACGAGCGCGCCCGGGGCCAGTACTTCTACGACGCCGAGGGCAACGAGTACCTCGACATGCTGGCCGGCTTCGGGATCTTCGCGCTCGGCCGCCACCACCCGGTGGTGCGCTCGGCGATCCGGCAGGTGATGGACCTCGACCTGCCGGACCTGGTCCGCTTCGACTGTTCACCGCTGCCCGGGCTGCTGGCCGAGCGGCTGCTCTCCCACACCCCCGGGCTGGACCGGGTGTTCTTCGGCAACAGCGGCACCGAGGCGGTGGAGACCGCGCTGAAGTTCGCCCGGTACGCCACCGGGCGCCGGCGGATCCTCTACGCCGACCACGCCTTCCACGGGCTGACCACCGGCTCGCTCTCGGTCAACGGGGAGAGCGGCTTCCGCAAGGGCTTCGACCCGCTGCTGCCGGACACCGCCATCCCGCTCGGCGACATCGGCGCGCTGGCCAAGGAGTTGAAGCGCGGCGACGTCGCCGGGCTGATCGTCGAGCCGATCCAGGGCAAGGGCGTCCAGGCGCCGCCGCCCGGCTGGCTGCGCGCCGCCCAGGCCCTGCTGCACGAGCACCGGGCGCTGCTGATCTGCGACGAGGTGCAGACCGGTCTCGGCCGCACCGGCGAGTTCTTCGCCTACCAGCACGAGGACGGCGTGCTGCCCGACCTGGTCTGTGCGGCCAAGGCGCTGTCCGGCGGATACGTGCCGGTCGGCGCCACGCTCGGCAAGAGCTGGATCTTCGAGAAGGTGTACTCCTCGATGGACCGGGTGCTGGTGCACTCGGCCAGCTTCGGGTCCAACGCCCAGGCCATGGCGGCCGGGCTGGCGACCCTGGAGGTGATGCACGACGAGCAGGTGGTGGAGAACGCGCGCAAGGTGGGCGATCACCTCCGCGAGCGGCTGGCCGCGCTGGTCGACAGGTACGAACTGCTGGCCGAGGTGCGCGGGCGCGGACTGATGATCGGGATCGAGTTCGGCCGGCCCAAGTCGCTCAAGCTGCGCACCGGTTGGGCCGCGCTCCAGGCGGCGCGCAAGGGGCTCTTCGCGCAGATGGTGGTGGTGCCGCTGCTGCAACGGCACCGGATCCTGACCCAGGTGTCCGGGGACCACCTGGAAGTGATCAAGCTGATTCCACCGCTGATCATCACCGAGCGCGACGTGGACCGGTTCGTGGACGCCTTCACCGAGATCATGGACGAGGCCCACCGGGGGAGCGGCCTGATGTGGGACTTCGGGCGGACGCTGGTCAAGCAGGCGGTCGGAAACCGCTGAGGCCGGGGACGCGATCGGCGTGGAGTGGGAAGCCGGCCCGGCTTCCCACTCCGTGGGAGACACCGCGTCAGAGTTCGCTCCGGCGGCGCCGGATGACCACCACCAGATCGACGGCGGCGAACAGGGTGAGCAGGCCGCAGGCCACCGCGAAGCCGGTGAGGGTGCCCCGGCCGGGTGCGCCGTGGGCGGGAGAGGCGGCAGCCCAGACGGCGAAGCCCACCGTGGCCAGCGCGAACAGCGGGGTGAAGGTGAGCGAGAGCAGGTAGCGGAGCCTGAGGGCGCTGCGCGCGGTGGCGGGCTCGGTGCCACTGCGCCACCGTCGCGGGGTGGTGGTGCGCATGCCGTTCACCTCCGGACCGCGCGGGTCGGGCTACGATTCCAGCGTACGTCCGAGGACGAGAGCCGGGGGAGGCGCGATGTCGGGTCCGGACGCGAGGGGTTCGGCGGGGTCGGGTGCGGCCGGCGAGGACGCCGAGGGCTACGCGGGGCTGCGGATCGAGCGGGCCAGGGAGCTGGCCCGGCGGCACGGCTGGGCCTCGGTCCGGGTGCTGGAGCCGGGGGAGCTGATGACCATGGAGTACCGGCAGGGACGGCTCAACCTCGCGGTGCGCAACGGTGTGGTCGAGCGCAGCTGGGAGGGGTAGGCGCGGGGCTCGTGTCGCGCTGCGCGGGTACCCGCGCGGCCCGGGACCGGTACGGCGGGTGGCGGTGGACGAAGCGACGGTGGACGAAGCGCTGGTGGAGGCGCCGTTCGGCCGCGGCGACCAGGGGTTCCAGCAGCGGCAGGGAGAGCAGCACGAGCAGTCCTGCGGCCCAGCCGGCCAGCACGTCGGTGACCCAGTGGGTGCCCAGGTAGACCGTGGTCAGGCCGATCGAGCAGGCGGTGGCGGCGGCGATCAGCGCGCCGGTGCGCCGCCAGCGGACGGCCAGGTAGGCGAGCACGCCCCAGGTGACCACCGCGTTGGCGGTGTGGCCGGAGGGGAAGATGGTGCCGCCGGAGAACAGCTCGGGCGAGCCGACGTACTGGGCGTAGTGCGGGCCGAGCCGGCCGGTGACGATCTTGACCGCGCCGACGGTGACGTTGAGCAACAGCAGTGCGATGCCCATGACCAGCAGCGGGCGCAGTCGGCCGATCCTGTGGGCCCGCCAGCCGAGCCAGGCGAAGGCCGCGATCGCCGACGGGCCGCGCTGTCCGGCGACCACCCAGGTGTCGAGCAGCGGCTCCAGCCGGGGCCACCGCTCGTAGGGGCGCAGCAGGCGGACCGACCAGTCGAGGTCGACCAGGGCGGTGTTCAGCAGGACTCCGGCCAGGACGAGCAGGTACCCGCCGAGAGTGACGGAGAGCAGGGCCGCCTGCCGCCGGCTCATCGGGGGCCAGCCGGGCTCGCGGTGGTCGGGGCCGATCGGGGTGAGGGTGCCGGAGGGTGCGGGGCGCACCCGGCTGCCGGTCTGGGCGGTGCGGCGCTCCGGCCCCTGGCGCGGAAAGGGAACGGGGGTACTTCTGGATTGCACGGGGTGACCTTACCCATCCGGACAGGGCTATTCCGGTGGTAATTGTCATTTTCCCGGGAAATCGACAATCGGGTCGACCTCGGACGGTCCGCTGGGTGATTTCCACTATTCCGGTATCGAATGTCAGTGTGGTGGTCGAATGATTCTGCAAAAGCCCCGGTAAAGGAAACGGAGTGGGAGGCCGGTGCGACCGGCTTCCCACTCCGTGGTAACCCTGTGTAGGTTCCGTGCTCAGTCGAGGGGGCCGCCCGCGACGTAGATCACCTGGCCGGAGACGAAGCCGGCGCCCTCGCTGGCGAGGAACGAGATGGTGTGGGCGACGTCCTCAGGCCGACCGACCCGCTGGACCGGGATCTGCGAGGCCGCGGCCCGCTTGAAGTCTTCGAAGTCCATGCCGACCCGGGCCGCGGTGGCGGCCGTCATGTCGGTCGCGATGAAGCCGGGGGCGACCGCGTTGGCGGTGATCCCGAACTTGCCCAGCTCGATGGCCAAAGTCTTGGTGAAGCCTTGGAGACCGGCTTTGGCGGCCGAGTAGTTGGCCTGGCCGCGGTTGCCCTGGGCCGAGGAGGAGGACAGGTTGACGATGCGGCCGAAACCGGCGTCGACCATGTGCTTCTGCACCGCGCGGGTCATCAGGAACGCGCCGCGGAGGTGAACGTTCATGACCGTGTCCCAGTCGGACTCGGACATCTTGAAGAGCAGGTTGTCGCGGAGCACGCCCGCGTTGTTGACCAGCACGACCGGGGCGCCGAGTTCGGCGGCCACGCGGTCGACGGCGGTCCGGACCTGCTCGGCGTCCGAGACGTCGGCGCCGACCGCCAGGGCCCGGCCGCCGGCCGCGGTGATCCGGTCGACGGTCTCCTGGCCGGCCGCCTCGTCCAGGTCCAGGACGGCGACCGCGTAGCCGTCGGCGGCCAATCGGGCGGCGGTGGCGGCGCCCAGGCCGCGGGCCGCGCCGGTGACGACGGCGACCCGGGGGGCGGTGCTCTGCTCGGTCATGCTCGCTCTCGTCTCTCTCTGGATTGCCTTCCGGGGAGAACCCCCGGTGAGGGTGGCCACACCCTACCGGCGGGTAGGGAGGGCGGCCAGGGACGAGAGACGCAGGTGACGGTGGGTAAGGACCGACCGGTCGGCTTTCTGCTGAGAACGGGTTACTGCAAGGCCTTCGCAGCTCGTAAATATGCCAATGTTGCCGAACCTGCGTCTACTATCCGCCCCTGCCTGCCAGCAAGGGCCCGCCGTTTGTATAGTGTCCGCCAGCAGCCACCGGCTGCACGGCTGGAGCGCCCTCCCTCATAGCTGGACGCCCACTCGCCGTTACTGCCCCACCCGGGTGTCCCACACACACCGGGTGTGACATCGGGACGGATACATGGTGCTGGGGGAGATCCCGACAACCCGCGTGTCTGCGCGACTGCAGCAGTCGCCCGGACACCTCATTCGCGTGGCACAGCAGGTTCACACCCGCTTGTGGTCCGAACACGTCGGAGCCGATCTCACGGCTCCGCAGTTCGCCGTGCTGCTGGTCCTGGCCCTCGAACCGGGTGCGGACCAGCGGACGGTGGGCGAGCGCGCCTCGCTGGACAAGGCCACGATGGCGGAGATGGTCGCGCGGCTCGTCCGCCGCGGCCTGGTGCTGCGCAGGCGAGACCCGGCCGACGGCCGGCGCAAGCTGCTGGCGCTCTCGCAGAGCGGCGCCCAGGCGGTGCGCGAGGCCACCGGTGGTGTGGTCCGCGTGCAGCGCGTCCTGTTCGAACCGCTCGTGGCGGAGGAGCAGGTCGAGATCGTCCGGGTGATGGCCAAGATAGCCAGGCTGGAACCCGCGGCGGTCGCCGTCATCACTGACGCGCGGCCGATCTTGGACGCCCAGCGGGCGATCGGCTACCTGATCAGGGTGAGCCAGCAGGTGCACACCAAGCTCTGGTCGGAGCACGTGGGCGCCGAGCTGACGGCTCCGCAGTACGCGGTGCTGGACGCGCTGGAGCTGGAACCGGGCGCCGACCAGCGCACGGTCGGCGAGCTGGCCTCGCTGGACAAGGCCACGATGGCCGAGATGGTGAGCCGGCTGGTGCGCCGTGGTCTGGTGCAGCGCCGGCGCGACCCCTCGGACGGACGGCGCAACCTGCTCTCGCTCTCACCGGCGGGACAGGACCTGCTGCACCGCTCGGCCGCTGGGGTGGCCGAGGTCCAGCGACTGCTGCTGGCACCGCTGGAAGTGGAGGAGCACGAGGCTGCACTCGCGCTCATCGCGAAGGCGGCCAGGCTCTAGGTCAAACTTTCGCCGCAGTAGCCAAAACGATTCGCCAAAACACCGGGGTCCCACGGCCGTCGGCTCCGGCGGATCGGGGTACGCCGAAGGCCGCCCGCTCCCGAAGGGGGTGCGGGCGGTCTTCGTATGACCGGACGTCAGACCGGCGGAGGGTCCGGGGGCCGGGCCCCCGGACCTGGTGTCAGTTCCAGTCGAACTCCTGCGGGTCCGGACCGATCCGCTTGCCGGTGGCCACGGCGGCGATCGCCGCGAGGTCCTCGGCGTCCAGCTCGAAGCCGGCGACGTCCAGGTTCTCGCGGATCCGGGACGGGGTGACCGACTTCGGGATGGCGATCACACCGCTCTGGAGGTGCCAGCGCAGCACCACCTGGGCGACCGTACGGCCGTGCTTCTCGGCGACCTTCACCAGCGCGGGCTCGGCGAGCAGGTCCTTGCCCTGGCCCAGCGGGCTCCACGCCTCGGTGGCGATGCCGTGCTCGGCGTGGAAGGCGCGCAGCTCCGTCTGGGGAAAGTACGGGTGCAGCTCCACCTGGTTCAGGGCCGGGGCGACGGAGGCCTCCTCCAGCAGACGGGTCAGCTGCTCGGTGCCGAAGTTGGAGACGCCGATCGACTTGACCCGGCCGTCCGCCTTCAGCTGCTCGAAGGCCTTCCACACGTTCGGGTAGCTGCCGTGCATCGGGCGCGGCCAGTGGATCAGGTACAGGTCGATGTAGTCGAGGCCGAGCTTGGCCAGCGAGGCGTCGAACTCGCGCAGCACCGCGTCGCGGCCCTGCTCGCCGGACCAGTCGCGGGTGCCCGAGTTCCACAGCTTGGTGGTGACGTAGAGGTCCTCGCGGGCCACGCCGCCCGCCAGCGCCTCGGTGATCGCCGCGCCGGTGCCGGTCTCGTTCTCGTAGATCGCGGCGGTGTCGATCGAGCGGTAGCCCGCCTCGATCGCGGCGCGGACGGCGGGGGTGGCCTCGGCGTCCGGGACCTGCCACACGCCGAAGCCGAGCTGCGGGATCTGCGCGCCGTCGTTGAGGGTGACGGTGGGGATGATGCTCACGGGAAGGGGTGCCCTCCTGGTCGTCCAGTTGTTCCAGTGGGGGCAACTGGTGCCCGGGTGTGATTGTTCCCGCCGAACGGGCGAATCTTGGGTGAAGCTTTGCGGGGGTTTGCCCGGGGCGGCTACCGGACGGAGGGGGGACGGAGAACGCCCTGGTGGGAGCCCGGGCGCGGGATTGTGAGGGGGGTGTGCGCAGGGCGTGCGGACCCGGCGCGCGGGGGGCGTGCGGGCCCTGACGGGTGGGGGAGTGCGGGGGTGCCGGGCGGCCGCGGCGGAAAACCCGTTGCGCGGATCGCGCGGGGCTTGGCAGGCTCGCGGCCATGACCTCCTGACTTCCCGGCCCTTCGCGTCCATCCCGTTTCCGTCCGGTGTCTCCTCCGGACGCGTCGTCGACGTCGCCGTGCCGTCGCGCCGCCGGGCCGCTGCGTCGCCTGGCCGTCACACACGCCGTGTGCCCCGTCACCCTGCTTCCCCGTGCTCCCGCACCCTCGCACCGCTCGTATCGGAGTGTCATGCTGCTCACCCCCCTGCCGCTGGCCGACCCCGGCAGTCCCGATCTCTCCTCGCCCCTCGCATTCCTGCGGTGGTTGCAGCGCAGCCAGCGCCGCGGGCAACTACTCGCCACCTGCTGGACGCTGATCGAGATGGGGTGTCAGGCCGCCCTGCCGGTACCGCTCGGGTTCGGTGTGCAGGCCGCGGTGGACGGTGATTCCGGCGGAATCTGGCGATCGGGCGCCCTCCTCCTGCTGCTGGGTGCGGGCGCCGCCCTCGGCGCCGTGATGGCGCACCGTCAGGCAGTCTGGAACTGGATCCACGCGGCCACCCACGTGCGGCAGTTGGTGGCACGTCAGGCCTCGGACCTCGGGGCCGGGCTGTCCCGCCGGATCGCCACCGGCGAGGTTGTCGCGGTGGGCAGCGGGGACGTTGAGCGGATCGGCTGGTACGTCGAGCTGGTCGCCCGGGTGAGGTCAGCGGTGGCCGTCTGGCTGGCCGTCAGCGTCGCGGTGCTGATGGTCGATCCGGTGCTCGGAGCCGGGGTGCTGCTCGGTGTTCCGGTGCTGGCGGCCTCCGTCTGGCCGCTGATCGGGCCGTTCGAGCGGCGCTACGAGGAGCAGCGGGCCCTCGGGGGCAAGGCCACCGAGCTGGCGGCCGACACGGTCGCGGGGCTGCGGGTGCTGCGCGGCATCGGCGGCGAGGAGCTGTTCCTGGAGCGGTACCGGGCCGCTTCCCAGAAGGTCCGGGTGGCGGCGGTCCGTTCGGCCCGGATCTGGTCGCTGATGCAGGCGCAGCAGGTGCTGCTGCCCGGCCTGTTCGTGGTCGGCGTCACCTGGTACGGCGCCCGTTTGGTGGCCTCCGGCGAGCTGGCCGTCGGCACCCTGATCGCCGTGTACGGCGCGACGGCGTTCCTGGCCGCGCCGCTGCGGATCCTGGGCGAGGCCGCGCACGCCTGGAGCGTCGCCCGGGTCTCCGCGGGGCGGACGGTCCGGGTGCTCTCGCTCGACCGGACCGGTGGAGCGGCCGAAGTCCCGCCGGTCCCGCCGGCCGGGTCCGACGGGCAGGTCCCGTCGGAGTCTGCCGGGCAGGTCACGCCGGCCAGGCCGGAGAAGGCCGACCTGTACGACCCGGAGAGCGGCCTGACCGCGCGGGCGGGAGAGCTGACCGCGGTGGTCTGCGGTGACCCGGACTTCGCCGGGGCGCTGGCCGAGCGGCTCGGTGGCCACGTCCCGCGGGCCGAGGGCGAACGGGCCCAGGTCTCCGTGCGGCTCGGCGGCACAGACCTGGACGCGGTGCCGCTGGCCGAGGCCAGGGCAGCGGTGCTGGTCCACGACAAGGAGCCGGTGCTGCTCTCCGGCACGTTGGCCGAGCTGTTCGACATCCCGTCCTCGGGGCGGGTCCCGGCCGCCGAGGCGTTGGCGGCGGCCAGGTCCGACGATGTGCTGGCGGCCCTGGTGGAGGGCTCCCCGGAGTGCGGGGGAGACCCGATGCTCGCCCGGATCACCGAGCGCGGGCGCTCGCTCTCCGGCGGCCAGCGCCAGCGGCTCGCCCTGGCCCGAGCGCTGCTGGCGGACCCGCCGGTGCTGGTGCTCGACGAGCCCACCAGTGCGGTGGACGCGCACACCGAGTCGATGATCGCCACCGGCTTGCGGGGCGTTCGGGCCGGCCGCACCACCGTGGTCTTCGCGACCAGCCCGCTGCTGCTCGACCAGGCGGACCGGGTGGTGCTGCTGCACGAGGGCCGGGTCGCGGCGGCCGGGCGGCACCGCGAGCTGATGCGCAGCGAGCCGGCCTACCGGGCCGTGGTCACCCGCGAGGAGGAGGCGGTTCAGCCGGTGGGTGGGGCCGTATGAGGACCGTCGTCGACTTCCCTTCCAGGCAGCAAGCGAGGAGTACGTCATGAAGCCCCCCGTCCAGGAGGAGCAGGGGCCGGCCGCCACCCTGCCGGTCGGCTCCCCGGCCGCCGTGCGCGGCTATCTGATGCTGCTCGCGCGGCGACATCGCGCCGGGTTCTCCACGGTGGTGGGGCTGCACTCGGTGGCCACGGTGGCGGGGCTGGTCGGGCCCTGGGTGCTCGGCAGGCTGGTCGAGTCGCCGGCCACCGGCACCGTCGGGTCCACCGTCACGGTGGCGGTCGCCTGGTACCTGCTGGCGCTGGTGGCACAGGCCGCGTTCACCGGGTGGTCGCGGATGCGCGGCGCGGTGCTCGGTGAGCGGGTGCTGGCCGACCTGCGCGAGGACTTCCTGGTCCGCTCGGTGGCCCTGCCGACGGGAGTGCTGGAGCGGGCCGGTACCGGGGACCTGGTCTCGCGGGGCACCACCGACGTCGACCGACTGGACAAGTCGGTGCGCGAGGCGGTGCCCGAACTCGCCGTCGCCGTGGTGTCGTTGCTGCTGGTGCTCGGCGCGCTGGTGGTCACCTCGCCGCTGCTCGCGCTGACCTCGCTGGTCGGGCTGCCGCTGCTGCTGGTCAGCTCGCGCTGGTACTTCCGGCGTGCGCCGCAGTCCTACCGCAGCGAGTCGGCCGGGTACGCGGCGGTGAGCAACGTGCTGGCCGAGACGGTGGACGCCGGGCGGACGGTCGAGGCGCTGCGACTGGGGGACCAGCGGGTCCGGCTGACCGACCGCAAGCTGCGCGAGTGGCTGGCATGGGAGCGCTACACGCTGTGGCTGCGTTCGGTCTGGTTCCCGACCATCGACGCGGTCTACACCTTGGCAGTGCTCGCCACCATGGTGCTCGGCGGGCTGTTCACCATCCGAGGCTGGATCACCGTGGGCCAGTTGACCACCGGCGTGCTCTACGCGCAGATGCTGACCGGCCCGGTGGACCTGATCCTGCGCTGGTACGACGAGCTCCAGATCGGCCAGGCCTCGCTGGCCCGGCTGGTCGGCGTGCGCGAGGTGCCGGAGCACGAGGGGGACGAGTCCGTCCGGCCCGACGGCCGCCGGGTGGAGGCGAAGGACGTCCGGTTCGGCTACCGCGAGGGAGTCGACGTCCTGCACGGGATCAGCCTGGACGTCGCCCCGGGCAGCCGGGTCGCGCTGGTCGGACCGTCCGGGGCGGGCAAGTCCACCCTCGGCCGGTTGCTGGCCGGGATCTACGCGCCCGGCCGCGGCAGCGTGACCCTCGGCGGGGCGGCGCTGGCGCGGATGCCGGCCGAGCGGGTGCGCGCGGAGGTCGCCCTGGTGAACCAGGAGCACCACGTCTTCGTCGGCACCCTGCGGGACAACCTGCGGCTGGCCGCACCCGACGCGGACGACACTGAGCTGCGGTCCGCGCTGGACGCGGTGGACGCCGGGGGCTGGGTGGACGCGCTGCCGGAGGGCCTGGACACCGAGGTCGGCTCCGGCGGCACCTCGCTCACCCCGCCGCAGGCCCAGCAACTGGCGCTGGCCCGGTTGGTGCTGGCCGATCCGCACACCCTGGTGCTGGACGAGGCCACCTCGCTGCTCGACCCGAGGGCCGCGCGCCACCTGGAGCGTTCGCTCTCCCGGGTGCTGGAGGGCCGGACGGTCATCGCGATCGCCCACCGGCTGCACACCGCGCACGACGCGGACGTGATCGCCGTGGTCGAGGGCGGGCGGATCAGCGAGTACGGCAGCCACCCGGAGCTGGTCGCGGCCGGCGGACCGTACGCGGCGCTCTGGCGGTCCTGGCGGGACGAGCGGTAGAGGTCGGGACGAGAGGTCGCGGCCGGTCGAACAGGTGATCCTCAGCGGCGGGTCGGAGTGTTGTCAAACCCGTACGGGTCGGATTGACCCGTACGGGTTACTCCCTGGCCCGTAGGGGCGCGTAACCGGGCAAATCGGTGCTCCGGCCCGCAGACTGCTCCGGTGACCAAGATTTCAGACAGCTCGTCCCGATCCTCGCGCGGTGAGATCGGCGGAATTCCCACGCGCTACATCGGGATCGGCGTCATCGTCGTCCTCGCCGTGTGGTTCCTGTTCGCCAACCTCGACAAGGTCAAGATCCAGTTCTGGGTCTTCACCGTCACCGCGCCGCTCTGGATCGCGCTGCTGGCCACCCTGATCGCGGGCGTCGCCCTGGGCTGGCTGCTCAAGGGACGGCGCAACAAGTGACCGCAGCTCCCGGGCCGGCCCCGGCCGGTGCCTCCGGCTTCACCCCACTGATCGAGCTGCGCGGGGTCAACAAGCACTTCGGGGACCTGCACGTGCTGCAGGACATCGAACTGACGGTGGGGCGCGGCGAGGTCGTCGTGGTCATCGGCCCGTCCGGCTCCGGCAAGTCCACGCTCTGCCGGGCGATCAACCGGCTGGAGCCGATCGAGAACGGCACCATCCTGATCGACGGCCAGCCACTGCCCGCGGAGGGCAAGGGCCTCGCCAGGCTGCGCGCCGAGGTCGGCATGGTGTTCCAGTCCTTCAACCTGTTCGGGCACAGGACCGTGCTGCAGAACGTCTCGCTAGCCCAGATCAAGGTCCGCGGCCGGTCCAAGGCGGAGGCGGAGAGCAAGTCCCGCGCGTTACTGGAGCGAGTGGACCTCGCCGCGCACGCCGACAAGTACCCGGCCCAGCTCTCCGGCGGGCAGCAGCAGCGGGTCGCGATCGCCCGCGCGCTGGCGATGGATCCCAAGGCGCTGCTGTTCGACGAGCCCACCTCGGCACTCGACCCCGAGATGATCAACGAGGTGCTGGACGTCATGCGCCAGCTCGCGAGCGAGGGCATGACGATGGTCGTGGTCACCCACGAGATGGGCTTCGCCCGGGCCTCCGCCAACCGGGTGGTCTTCATGGCCGACGGCCGGATCCTCGAGGACCGAGCCCCGGAGGACTTCTTCGGCGCCCCCGAGAGCGAGCGCGCCCGGGACTTCCTGTCCAAGATCCTGAAGCACTGAGGCGGCGCCGTGAACCGTCAGACGACGCCCGTGACGGGGCCCGCGAGGAGGCCCGCCGCGCGGGCGCGGGCGGGCGGGCGCGTGCTCGCCGCCGTCCTGCTGCTCACCGCGCTGGCGGCGGGCTGCGGCAAGCCGGGCACCCCGCCGCCCAAGGGCCCGCAGCCCAGCGCCCTGCCCAGCTACCAGGTGCAGGACGCCTCCGCGATCACCGGTTCCCCGACCCTGGACGCCGCCCGCAGCCGGGGCCACCTGGTGGTCGGCGCCAAGGAGGACCAGCCGTACCTGGGGCAGAAGAACCCGGCCACCGGGGTGTACTCCGGGTTCGACATCGAGATCGCCAAGATGGTCGGCGCCTCGCTGGGCTTCCCGCCGGACCGGATCCAGTTCAAGACCATCGCCTCGGCCAACCGCGAGACCGCGCTGCAGAACGGCCAGGTGGACTACTACGTCGGCACCTACACCATCAACGACAACCGGAAGAAGCTGGTCGGTTTCGCCGGTCCGTACTTCATCGCCGGGCAGTCGCTGCTGGTGCGCAAGAACAACACCACCATCCACGGCCCGGAGGACCTGGACGGCAAGAAGGTCTGCTCGGCGGCCGGCTCGACGCCGTACCAGCGCATCCAGACGAAGTTCCCCAAGGCCAGGCTGATCGGATACGACACCTACTCGGCCTGCGTGGACAACCTGATCACCAACCAGGTCGACGCGGTGACCACGGACAACGCGATCCTGCTCGGCTACGCGGCCAAGGTGCCGGACGAGCTCAAGGTGGTCGGCCCGCTGTTCTCGACCGAGCCGTACGGGATCGGGGTGCCGAAGAACGACACCGTGCTGCGCGGCGCGATCAACGACGCGCTGGAGCACCACATGCGGAACGGCGACTGGCAGAGGGCCTTCGAGGCGACGCTCGGCCTCTCCGGGGAGCCGGCGCCGACCCCGCCGCAGATCGACCGGTACTGAGAGGGCCGCGCCGTGAAAACGCTGACCGACAACTGGTCGACCTACTGGGACGGGTTCCTCGGCACGCTCTCGCTGTTCGTGGTGAGCGCCGTGCTGGCGCTGGTGCTGGGCGTGCTGATCGCGGGCTTCCGGGTCTCGCCGGTCAAGCCGCTGCGGGTGTTCGGCACGCTGTGGGTGACGCTGCTGCGCAACACGCCGCTGACCCTGCTGTTCTTCATCGTGGTGCTGGGTCTGCCCCGGTTCGACATCACGATGCCCTTCTACACCTTCGCGGTGCTCGCGCTCGGCTGCTACACCTCGGCCTTCGTCTGCGAGTCGATGCGCTCGGGCATCAACACGGTGCCGACCGGGCAGGGTGAGGCGGCCCGCAGCCTCGGCATGAGCTTCGGGCAGACGATGAGCCTGGTGGTGCTGCCGCAGGCGTACCGCTCGGTGGTGGCGCCGATCGGCAGTGTGATGATCGCGCTGGCGAAGAACACCGCGATCGCCGGTTCGTTCAGCGTCACCGAACTGCTGGGCACCTACCGGACCATCAACGAACTGGGCTACAGCATCATCTGGACCTTCGTCTGGATCGCCGTCGGCTACCTGATCATCACCCTGGCCGTCAGCGCCGTCTTCAACCTGCTGGAACGACGAGTGGCGGTGTCCCGATGACGGTCGAATCCTCGGCGCTGTACGACATCCCAGGACCGAAGGCGCTCGCCCGGCACCGTCTGTACGGCGGGATCGCGCTGCTGCTGATCGCGGCGGTGATCGGCTGGGTGGTCTACATGCTGTTCCACACCCACCAGTTCACGTCCGCCAAGTGGCAGCCCTTCGAGTACCGGGGCGTGCAGGACCTGCTGCTGCGCGGGCTCGGCAACACCCTGAAGGCCTTCGGCTGGACGGTGCTGTTCGCGCTGCCCTTCGGCGCGCTGCTCGCCGCCGGGAGGCTCTCCGACCACCGGGTGGTGCGCTGGTTCGCCACGCTGGTGGTGGAGTTCTTCCGGGCGATGCCGGTGCTGGTGATGATCTTCTTCGTCTTCGTCGCGCTCAAGGTGCAGCCGCTCTGGGCACTCGTCTCCGGGCTCGTGCTCTACAACGGCTCGGTGCTGGCCGAGGTGTTCCGGGCCGGCGTGCTCGCGGTGCCCAGGGGGCAGCGGGAGGCGGCGTTCGCGCTGGGGATGCGCAAGACCCAGGTGATGACCTACGTGCTGGTGCCGCAGGCCGTCCGGGCGATGCTGCCGGCCATCATCAGCCAGCTGGTGGTCGCGCTGAAGGACACCTCGCTGGGCTTCCTGATCACCTACGAGGAGTTCCTGCACGCGGGCAAGTTGATCGCCACCAACCTGGACTACGACCTGCCGTTCATCCCGGTGGTGATGGTGATCGCGCCGATCTACATCGGCATGTGTCTGCTGCTCTCCTGGCTCGCCCGCTTCGTGGAGCGGCGCAGCCGGCGCAGTCCGAGCGTGCGCGGCGGGGCGCCGGTGGTCAAGGCCGGGGTGTCGATGGGGCTGCCGCCGTCGGCGCAGCAGTGAGCAGCCTGGTTCGGGGCTGAACCAAAGGTGCGGGTGGGGTCGGGGCCGGTACCTCCAAATTCCTCTTATGATTCTCGGACGCCGAAAGGGTGCCCGCGGGGCGCTGACCGGAGTCGGTGGGTCGGGTGGGAGGGGTCATGGAGCCGGTGTTCGATTCGCGGCACATCAGGACGTTCCACGAAGTGGTCCGGGCCGGCTCGTACTCGGCCGCCGCCCGTGAGCTCGGCTACACCCAGCCCGCCATCACCCAGCAGATGAAGGCGCTCGAACGCACCGTCGGAGTCCCGCTGTTCACCCGTGCCGGACGCGGACTGCGGCTCACCGAGGCGGGCGAGGCACTCTCCCGGCACGCCGAGCTGATCCTCGGCAGCATGTCCGCCGCCCAGCAGCAGCTCGCCGCGCTGGCCCGGCTGCGCGCCGGCCGGGTACGGGTCTGCGCCTTCCCCAGCGCCAACGCCACCCTGATACCCGAGACGATGGCCCGGCTGCTGGCCGAGCACCCCGGCGTGCGGGTCGAGCTGCTGGAGGCCGAGCCGCCGGACTCCGTCCAGCGGCTACTGCGCGGGGAGTGCGACATCGCACTGGCCTTCCGCTACCCGGGCGGGGCCACCGAGGTGCCGGACGGGCTGGACGAGATCCCGCTGATGGAGGACCTGCTCACCGTGCTGCTGCCGGTCGGGCACCCGCTCGGCCGCCGGCACGCCGTGCGGCTGGCCGACCTCGACGGCGAGCGCTGGATCGCCGGCTGTCCGCGCTGCCGGGCCAACCTGCTGCACGTCTGCGCCGAGGAGGGCTTCGCACCGGACATCGTGTTCTCCACCGACGACAACCTCGCGGTGCAGTCACTCGTCGCCGCCGGGGTCGGGATCGCGCTGATGCCGGCGCTGGTGCTCTCCTTCATGTGCCACCGCAAGGTCACCGGGCGGGCCGTCGAACCGCACCTGCGGCGGCAGGTGAGCGCGTACGTGCTGCGCGAGCACCGTCGGCTCCCCGCCACCGGGCTGGTGCTGGACCACCTCCGGCAGGCGGCGGCGAGCCGGGTCGGCTGCTGACCCATAAGCACGGATGGGGGGATTGCTTAGGAATCCTCCTTGGACGTGATGGGTCCATGGGTTCGAACCTGTTGGCATGACACCCTCAGCCACGGTCGGCAGCGACCGGCTCACCGAGCGGATGACCGCGCTGATCAGTGAGATCCGCGCCGTCGTGGACCGCGGGCTCCCGCCGGAGCTCACCGCCTACCTGGTCGGCGAGCGCCTCGCCCCGCACCTGCTCGCCGCCCCGGACGGGCCCGACGCGCTGCTCACCGCCGCCCAGTGCGAGGGCGACCCGCAGCGTTACCGCCAGCACGTCCTGCACGCCGAGGAGGACGGCGGCTTCTCCGTCGTCGCCCTGGTGTGGCTGCCCGGGCAGCAGACCCCGATCCACGACCACGTCTCCTGGTGCGTGGCCGGTGTCCACCAGGGGCAGGAGAGCGAGACCCGCTACCGGCTGGTCTCCGAAGGCCCCACCGCCCGGCTGGTCGAGACCGAGCACGTGGCCGGCCCGGCCGGCACCGTGGCTGCCTTCGCTCCGCCCGGCGACATCCACCTGGTGCGCAACTCCTGTAGCAGCACGGCGATCTCCATCCACGTGTACGGCGCGGACGTCTCGCGGCTCGGCACCAGCATCCGGCGGGTCTACCGGCTGCCCGCCGACCGGGAGCAGTGAGCGCGGCGTGGCACTGACCCTCCGCCAGCGCGCCGTCCGCACCGGCTCGCTGCCCCCGCTGCGCGGGGACGTTCCCGGCCTGCTGCTCGCGGCCCTCGGGGTGGCCGCCGCCCTCGGGGTCCACGCACTGGTTCCGGCCGTGCCCGAGCTCACGGCCGCCGTGCTGCTCGGCATGCTGGCGGCCCACCTGCCCGGGCTGCGCCCGGTGGTCCGCGGGATCGCCAGGCCGGGGCTGTCGACGGCCGGGAAGCGGCTGATGCGGCTCGGGATCGTCCTGCTCGGGCTGAAGCTCAGCCTGGGCGACGTGCTCGGCCTCGGCTGGGCCACCGTCGCCATGGTGCTCACCGTGGTCGCGGCCACCTTCGCGGGCACGCTCTGGCTGGGCCGGCGGCTCGGTCTGCCCGGGGACCAGCCGCTGCTGGTCGCCACCGGGTACTCGATCTGCGGGGCCTCGGCGATCGGCGCGGTCAGCCAGGCGGCGGGCAGCGAGGAGGAGGACGTCGCGGCCTCGGTGGCGCTGGTCACCCTGTGCGGGACGCTGGCGATCGCCGTGCTGCCGCTGCTCCAGCACCCGCTCGGGCTCGGCGAGGTGGAGTTCGGGCGCTGGGTCGGGGCGAGCGTGCACGACGTGGGACAGGTGGTCGCCACCGGGCAGACCGGCGGGGCCGGGGCGCTGCGGGAGGCGGTGCTGGTGAAGCTGATGCGCGTGGTGCTGCTGGCGCCGCTGGTCGCGGGGGTGGCCGTGGCGGTGCGGCGGCGGTTGCGGGCGGCCTCGGCAGTTGCGGCGGGTGCGGGTGCGGGTGCGGGTGCGGGTGCGGGGGCTGCGGAGGGCGCGCTCGGTGGCGGGGCGGGTGAGAAGTCGGGGAAGACCGACCGCCGTCCGCCGATCGTGCCGCTGTTCGTGGCGGGGTTCCTGGCGATGATCGCCCTGCGGACCACCGGGGTGCTGCCCGAGCGGGCGCTCGGCCTCGCCGCGGACGCCCAGAACCTGCTGCTGGCCGCCGCGCTGTTCGGCCTCGGCAGTGCGGTGCACCTGCCGACCATGGCGCGCACCGGTGGGCGGATCGCCCTGCTCGGGCTCGGCTCCTGGGTGGTCGTCGCGGGAGTCTCGTACGCGGGAGTGCTGGTCACGACCTGACGGGCCGGGGTGCGGACTCGGCTATTGTCGGGCGGGTGCCCGCCCTGCCCGTACGGGCAGGGCGGCCCCGCATTCGAATTCGCCCGAGTCCGCCGGCGTTTGCCTGCACCTGCCTGCGGTCGCCGGGTTCGCCAAGGAGGACGGATGACCACCGGACTGCCCGGACGCGACGGCCAGGAGGCCGTCGTCACGCTCGACCGGCGGGAGGGCCCGTACGGCGAGGTGGTGCTCCGGCAACGCGGTCGGGACTTCGAGATCATCGCCAACGGCTGCTTCCTGATGGACACCGCCGACGGGCGCTCGGAGCGGCTGCTGGTGCAGGCCGCCCTGGACGAGCTGGACCGTACCGGCGCTGGTGCCGTCGCCCGTACCGGCGACCGGGCAGAGCGGCCGTCGGTGCTGATCGGGGGTCTCGGGGTCGGCTTCTCGCTGGCGTACGCGGCGGCCGAGCCGCGCTGGGGGCGGATCGCCATCGTCGAGCGGGAGACCGCGATCATCGACTGGCACCGGACCGGCCCGCTCGGAGCCTTCTCGGGTGGTGCGCTGGACGACGAGCGGGTCGAGGTGCTCCACACCGACCTGCTGGAGTACCTCGCGGCGGCGGACGGCGCGCGCTACGACGCGCTGTGCCTGGACATCGACAACGGGCCGGACTGGACCGTCACCGAGTCCAACGACGGGCTGTACGGCGCGGACGGGCTCGCGGTGCTGTGGCATCGGCTGCGGGTGGGCGGGGTGCTGGCAGTGTGGAGTGCGCGGCCTTCGGCGGGTTTCGAGGAGGCGCTGTGGGCGGCGGGGTTCTCGGACGTGGTGACGCACGAGATTCCGGTGGCCCGAGGGGTGCCGGACGTGGTGCACCTGGCTCGGCGGGCGGGCTGAGGCCGGGTTTGCGGCCGGGGACGGGAGCGGCTGGGTCGGCTGGACTGGGTTGCGGTTGCGGGTCGCGGGTGAACTTGGCGGTGGTGGACGGTGGTTGATGCCTCGCGTTTCAACCAGGTTCGATGCTGAGGCAGTTGGTCGGTTGGTGGGTGGTGGGATTGGGTGACTGAGAGCGGGAGTCCCTCGGAGCGGATCGCGGCCGAGCTTCGACGGCGCATCGTGGTGGGGGAGTTGGCACCGGGGGCTCGGCTGCCCTCCACCCGGCGGATCACCCGGGAGTGGGGCGTCGCGATGGCCACGGCGACCAAGGTGCTGAACCGTCTGCGGGAGGAAGGGCTCGTCCGGGCGGTCCCGGGGGTGGGCACGGTGGTGGCCGGGAAGCCAGAGCCGGCGGTGGGCCGGGCGAGGCAATCCCAGCCGGCGCCGCAACGGCCGTCGCGGGAGGTGCCGCAGCAGACAGCGCACGGGGACGGCCGGTTGTTGGCCGAGCCCGCCGGGGCGCGGCGGGTGGGGGCCGGTGGCGAGCGCGACCTCACCCGGGAGCGGATCGTGGTGACGGCGGTCCGGGTGGCGGACGAGGAGGGGCTGGCGGCGCTGTCGATGCGCCGGGTGGCGACCGAGCTGGGGGTCGCGACGATGTCGCTCTACCGCCATGTGCCCAGCAAGGACGAGCTGTTGCGGTTCATGATGGACATGGCCTTCGGCGAGCAGCCGCTGCCCGAGCCGCCGGCGTCGGACTGGCGGGAGGGGCTGGAGACGGTCGCCCGGTTGCAGTGGCGGATCTACCGCCGGCACCCGTGGCTGGCCTCCACGATGTCCTTCACCCGTCCGGTGCTGGCGCCGGACGCCGCACTGCACACCGAGCGGTCGATGGCCGTCCTGGCGGAGCGGGGGCTGAGCTGGGAGGAGATGGCCCAGACGGCTGTGGCCCTGGCGGCGTTCGTGTGCGGGCTGGCCGTCCACTTCGAGAGGGAGGCCCAGGCCGAGCAGGACAGCGGATTGTCCGCGGACGAGTGGATGGAGCGCGTGGACGACGAGGACCACGAACGGCTGATGGCGAATCCGGAGCAGTTCCCGATGTTCGACGCGCTCAACCGGGGGCCGGAGATCGACATGAGCCTGGAGGCGCTGTTCGAGTTCGGGATGGCGCGGATGCTGGACGGGGTCGGTTCGGTGATCGAGCGGCGGGGTGACGGGTAGCAGGTGACAGCGAACAGCCGACAGATTTCATCTTTTGTTCGCTGAAATCTGTTATCTGAAATCTGTCGGCTGTCACCTGTTCGCTGCCGCCTGCTCGCCGCGTCCGTGCACGGCGGTACCCCGGCTCCGGCTCAGCCGAACGGGCGGTTCTCCGGCTCGGCGTCCGCCTCGTCCGCCGGCTCCGGTTCGGCCGCGGACAGGTCCGGAAGGCCTCCGAAGGCGAAGGGATTGAAGTCCGGCGGCGGGATCATCACCGGAGTGCCCTTGCGCGGGGCCGGCTCCTCCTCGCTCTCGCTCTGCTCCGGACCCCGCGCGGCCGCTTCGGCGGCGGGCAGGGCAGGGGCCGGGATGACCGGCGGTACCGAGGGTGGCGGCGGGACCGCCGGCCCCTGAGCGGAGACGGTGGTGCCGAACGGGTCGGCCTTCTGCTCGCCCGCGACCGTGGTGCCGAACGGGTCGGCGACCGCGGCGACCGGAGCGGCCTCGTCGGGACGGGCGGCGGGCGCGTCGCCCGACAGCTCCGGGAGGTCGCCGAAGGCGAAGGGGTTGAAGTCCGGCGGCGGGATCATCACCGGCGTGCCCTTCAGCCGGTCCCCGGCGTCCGGCCCCGCATCGCCCTCGGTGGCGGCGGAGAACTCCGCGACCGGCGCGAAGGGGTTGAAGTCCGCCGGAGGCACCCGTACCGGCGTGCCGCGCAGGTGCACCGGCACCTCCTCCGCCTCCGGCACCTCCTCGACGGCCGGAGCGGAATCCCGCGTCGACACCGGAAGAGGCGCAGGAGCAGGCGCAGGCGCCGGAACGTGGCCGGCCACAGCGGTCGGCGCGGGTACGCCGTCCCAGCCGAACTGGATGCTCTTCAGCAGCTCCGCGAACGCCTCCGTGTACAGCTCCCAGTCCTCCGGCCGCGCCGTGGACAGCTGGGCGCACAGCACCGTCCCGCCGTCCGGCAGCGGTACGAAGGCCTGGACGGCCGAGGTGACCACCCAGCGCCGCTGCCCGTCGGCGGTCAGCGGCCCCGGCACCGGGACGGTCCGGCCCTCGACCAGGACGGCGGCCGGCCCGGCCGGCAGCAGGACGGTCCACACCTCGGCGTGCCGCCGGACGGTGGCCAGTTCGGTGGCGAGCGCGGTGATCGGCAGCGGGTGCCGGGCGAGCGAGACGACGAGGGAGGCGTCCGAGGCACGGTCGTCCAGCTCCAGGGCGCAGACGCCGGCGTACACGACGCCCGCGTCGCGGACCAGGTCGGCGAGGGTGGCGGAGATCACCGCGAAGTCCCGCCGGGGTTCCGGGCCGGTGGCGCTGAACAGTTCCTCGGAGACCTCGGCCAGGTGCCGGGCCAGTTCCTCGGCGGCCGCCACGGTGGCCGGGGCGGCACCGTCGGTCCGCTCCGCGTCGTCGGGAAGCGGCGGCACCGTGCGGACGGAGACGCCGGGCGGGCCGCCGGGGGAGGTCAGTGCGTGGAAGCCGGGCGGCACGACGAGCCGGACCTCGGTGCCCGCGCCGGTGGGCAGTTCGACCGGCTGCCGGGTCTGCTGCCCGGCCGCCAGCGCGGCCAGCGCCGGGGCGAACGGCGGGCGCAGCTTGGCGTCGGCGAACTCGCCGGTGACCGGCAGCTGGAAGAGCGCGGCCGAGGTGGTGCCCCGGTCGGCGATGGCACCGCGTACCGCGCCGCCGCCGTAGCGGGTCTGGAGCGCGGCGACCACCCGGTCGGTGAGCCGCGCGCCGGTGCCAGGACGGGCGGTGCCCGCGGTGGTGACCGTGCCGAGCCGGCCGAGGGCGCTGTGCACCGGGCCGTTGGGGGCCAGCGGCAGGCCGAACAGCGCCTCGGCGGCAGGGTGTTCGACCGTCCGCGGGGCGCTCAGCGAGGCCGCCGGATGGCGGGAGGTCTGCTCGTCGAAGAGGGCGTCGGTGAGGGTGCCGAGGGTCGCGCAGACCTGCTCCGCTGCCGCGAAGGGATTGGTCTCCGCGCTGAACTGGACGTCCTGGGTCACCTGGTGAGCCCCCCGCTCTGCTCCGTCTGCCGCCGGTGGTTCGGGTGGGACCGGGCCCGCCGCGGCGGCGTGTCGTCAGATCCCGGCTCATTCCTATCAGAGCCCACTGTCCTGACCGAACCGCAGGATGACCCGATGATCAAATCGGACGACCGCTCCCGGTCACTCGGAGACGGCACCGGCAGCGGCGCCGGTGGCCTGCGCGGACCCGTCCTCCGGGGCGTCCGCGGCAAGCGCGGTGACCGCCTCGACGATCCCCGGCACGGCGAACAGCCCGGCGAGGTCCCGCACCAGGCGTCCGGTCGGGCCGTCCGGGCGCTCGTCGGCGAAGAAGGAGGCCAGTTCGGCCGCGAGCACCGGCTCGCGGGCGGCGGTGAGGGCGAGCGCCGCGACGAACTCCTGCACCAGGTGCAGCTGGAGCTCCTCCAGCGGCACGGAGCGCTCGGCCAGCCACTCCAGCGAGGTGATCTCGGCGTTGGCGATCCAGGCCCGGACGGTCAGCCGCAGTCCGACGCTCGGCGCGGGGACGGCCAGATGGGCCAGGATCTGCTCCTGCGCGGCCCGCCGCACGTCGTCGATCACCGCCGAGGTGCCCGCGCTGGCCGCCACCGAGCCGCCGCGCAGCAGTGCGGCGAAGCCGGGCCCGTGGCTCTGCACGAAGTCCAGGTAGCGGCCCATCACCCGGTACAGCCGCTCCGACAGCGGCCCCTCCATGCGCTCCTCGAACCGGGCCGACAGCTCCTGCCCGGCCCGCCGCAGCGACTCCTCGTACAGCGCCTGCTTGCCGGGGAAGTAGTGGTACACCAGCGGCCGGGAGGCACCAGCCGCGGCGGCGATGTCGTCGATCGACACCTCCTCCGGCGGGCGCCGGCTGAACAGTTCCAGCGCCACGGCGATCAGCTGTTCCCGCCGCTCGTCCACGCTCAGCCGCCGACGCGGCCGTTCGCCCGCCGCCGCCCGGGCGGATGCGGAGGTCCGAGCTGCGCGGTCGGCCGTCGGCGACGGCGTACGGGAGGCCATGCGCGCCACCCTAGTTCGTCGATGGCCCTCCGGTGGAGCCAGGGGGCCGCCGCTCCCCAGGCAGGCCCCCGCCCGCAGGCCCCGGCTCGAACGCCGAGGCCGGGTGGGCCTATGCCGCCCGGAGGTCCAGGTAGCGGCGGTAGGCCTCCAGGCCGTCGGGGACGAAGGCGTCACGGGCGAGGCGGTCGTCGAGTTCGGCGGCGGTGAGCCAGGCGTGCCAGGCGACCTCGGACTGCTGGGGGGAGACCGGGCCGTCCCACTCGGCCTCGTACATGTCGAACCACCAGGAGAGCCGGTCCTGCTCGAAGAGGAACTTGAAGAGCGGGCGCGGGGCGATGCCCTGGACGCCGAGTTCCTCCTCGGCCTCGCGGACGGCGGCTTCGACGTAGGTCTCGCCGGAGCCGACCACTCCGCCGACGAACATGTCGTACGCGCCGGGGGCGAACAGCTTGGTGTCGGTACGGCGGTGGACGAAGATCCGCCCGGCCGGGTCGCGGACCAGGATGAAGACGCAGCGGTGGGTGAGCCCGCGCCGGTACACCTCGCCGCGCAGGGCGGTCCCGATCACGCGGTCGTGCTCGTCGACGACGTCCAGGAGTTCTTCGGCAGGGTTGGTCATGGTGGACAGGTTAGGGTTTCGGCGCTCGGTTCGATCGAATTTCGGTCCGGTTTCGGTCGAAGGGGATCGTGGTCGAACGTGCATGGCACGAGAAGCAGCGGAACTGGTCGAGGACGGCGCGCGTGGTGGAGGTCTGGGGCGAGACGGCCGAAGGGTTCGAGCCCGTACGGGCGGCCTTCGTACGGAACTTCGCCGACTACGGCGAACTGGGCGCGGCCTTCGCGCTGTACGTGCGCGGTCGCAAGGTGGTCGACCTGTGGGGCGGCGACGCCCGTCCCGAGGTCGGCGGCAGGCCGGCCCCCGCGGTGCCGTGGACGGCGGACACCGCGCAGGTGCTGCGCTCGGTCACCAAGGGTCTGACCGCGACCACCGCGCTGCTGCTCGCCGAGCGCGGACTGCTCGACCTGGACGCCCCCGCGGCCTCGTACTGGCCGGAGTTCGCGGCGGCGGGCAAGGGCGCGGTGCCGGTGCGCTGGCTGCTCTCGCACCAGGCCGGGGTGCCCGCGCTGGACGTGCCGCTGCGGCTGGAGGACGTGCTCACCTGGGAGCGCGCGGCCGCCGCGGTCGCCGCGCAGGCGCCCGCCTGGGAACCGGGCACCGCGCACGGCTACCACCCCTACACCTTCGGCTGGCTGGTCGGGGAGGTGGTGCGGCGGGTGAGCGGCCGGACGGCAGGCCGGTACTTCGCGGAGGAGGTCGCCGGGCCGCTCGGGCTGGACCTGTGGATCGGGCTGCCGGCCGGCGTGGCCCCCAGGGTCGGCAGGCTGGTCGACCTGCCGGCTCCGGAGGCGGCCAGGACCGGTCCGAGCGGGCTGCGGCTGCGGCCCAAGCAGTCGGTCCGGGACGCCTACCAGGACCCGGCCTCGCTGACCGCCCGCTCCTTCGCCTCGGTGCGTCCCGGGGTGGACCTCAACGACCCGGCGGTGCAGGCCGCCGAGATCCCCGGCGCCGGAGGCATCGGCACCGCCCGGTCGCTGGCCCGGTTCTACGCGGCGCTGATCGGCGCGGCCGACCGTACGGACGGCTCCGGTGCGCTGCTGCCGCCGCTGCTCGGCCCCGAGGTGCTGGCCCGCGCGGTCGGTCCCGTGGTGAGCGGCCCGGACCGGGTGCTGATCGTCAACTCGACCTTCGGCCTCGGCTTCTGGCGGCACGGCCCGACCGCGCCGATGGCCTCCCCGGCGAGCTTCGGCCACCCGGGGCGGGGCGGTTCGCTGGGCTTCGCCGACCCGGAGCTGGGGCTGGGCTTCGGCTACGTCACCAACGGCATGCAGCCGGGCGTCACCGGGGACGTCCGCTCGCGGAACCTGATCCGCGCGGTGCGGGGGTGCCTGGGGCTCGACCGGTAGCCTCAGGCCTGGCCGGTCTCGAAGCGGGTGACCTTCCCGGCGTCGACGGTGAAGCGCCAGGCGGTGCGCATCTCGCCCCAGGTGTCGTTGGTGAAGGTGGCGACCAGTGCGCGGCCGCCGTCCGATTCGGTCTGGACGTTCATCCGGCCGTGGGCGGTGAAGATCTCACGGTCGATCCAGTCGGGCAGGTCCCGGTCGGAGCCGTCGTCGGACATGGTCGCGTCCTCGGTGAGCAGCCCGACGAAGGCGGCTCGGTCGCCCGCGTTGATCGCGGTGACGACGGCGCGGACGACGGGGTCGCTGAGGTTGGCGGCGGCGATGGTCACGGGGGACTCCCGGAGAGGGCGACGGGTCGGGGGAGTCCTGTTCTACGGCGTTCGCGCGGGCCGTCCGGGCATGTCGGCGGCATGTCGGCGGCGCGTCGGTGAATCGGCCGCATTCATGTGCTTTGATCCCCGGAACAGGCGGTTCGCCCCCGGAGCCCGCCACGGGGAGTGGCGAAGGAGTGGGAGGCCCTCGGGCCTCCCACTCCGCTTTCGCACCAGGGACCCCCGGCGGGAGCCCGCCCGGGCGGGACGGGCCTAGAAGAAGCCGACCGCGTCGGGGGAGTAGCTGACCAGCAGGTTCTTGGTCTGCTGGTAGTGCTCCAGCAGCGCCTTGTGGTTCTCCCGCCCGATGCCGGAGTTCTTGTAGCCGCCGAAGGCCGCGTGGGCCGGGTAGGCGTGGTAACAGTTCGTCCAGACCCGTCCGGCCTGGATGGCGCGTCCGGCCCGGTGGGCGGTGTTGAGGCTGCGGGTCCAGACGCCCGCGCCGAGCCCGTACTGGGTGTCGTTGGCGAGGGTGACGCCCTGGTCGAAGCCGTCGAAGCGGGTGACCGAGACGACCGGGCCGAAGATCTCCTCCTGGAAGACCCGCATCGCGTTGTCGCCCTCGAAGACCGTCGGCGTCACGTAGTACCCGCCGGCCAGCGCGCCGTCGAGGTCGGCCCGCTCGCCGCCCACCAGGATCTTGGCGCCCTCGTCCCGGCCGATCTCGAAGTACGAGAGGATCTTCTTCAGCTGCTCCACGCTGGCCTGCGCGCCGACCTGGGTCTCGGTGTCCAGCGGGTCGCCCTGGCGCATCGCCCGCACCCGGTCGAGGCCGTCGGCCAGCAGCCGCTCGTAGATCGACGATTCGATCAGCGCGCGGCTGGGGCAGGTGCAGACCTCGCCCTGGTTGAGCGCGAACATCGCGAAGCCCTCGACGGCCTTGTCGTAGAAGGCGTCCGAGTCGGCGGCGACGTCCGCGAAGAACAGGTTGGGGCTCTTGCCGCCGAGTTCCAGCGTGACCGGGATCAGGTTGTCGGCCGCCGAGCGGGCGATCAGCCGGCCGGTGGTGGTCTCGCCGGTGAAGGCGAGCTTGCGGATCCGGGGGCTGGCGGCCAGCGGGGCGCCGGCCTCCTCGCCGAAGCCGGTGACGATGTTGAGTACGCCGGGCGGCAGCAGGTCGGCGGTCAGCTCGGCGAGCAGCAGCACCGAGGCCGGGGTCTGCTCGGCGGGCTTGAGCACCACCGCGTTGCCGGCCGCGAGCGCCGGGGCGAGCTTCCAGATCGCCATCAGGATCGGGAAGTTCCACGGGATGATCTGGCCGACCACGCCCAGCGGCTCGTGGAAGTGGTACGCCACGGTGTCCTCGTCCAGCTGGGAGAGGCTGCCCTCCTGGGCGCGCAGCGCACCGGCGAAGTAGCGCAGGTGGTCGACGGCGAGCGGGAGGTCGGCGGCCAGCGTCTCGCGCACCGGCTTGCCGTTCTCCCAGCTCTCCGCGACGGCCAGCTGCTCCAGGTTGGCCTCGATCCGGTCGGCGAGCCGCAGCAGCACCTGCGCCCGCTCGGCGACCGGGGTGCGGCCCCAGGCGGGGGCGGCGGCGTGGGCCGCGTCCAGGGCGGCCTCGACGTCCTCGGCGGTGCCGCGGGCGACCTCGGTGAACACCTCGCCGGTGACCGGGGTCGGGTTGCCGAAGTACTCGCCGCGCACCGGGGGCGTCCATCCGCCGCCGATCCAGTGCTCGTACCGGGAGCGGTAGGCGACGATGCTGCCGGGGGTGCCGGGGGGCTGGTAGACGGTCATGCTCGGTGTCTCCTCGCTGCGTCGGGGGCCGCCGGGCACGGCTCGGGCCACGGGCGGCGCGCCGGACCGCCCGGTCGGGGGGTGGTCCGGCGGGAGGGTGTGGACACGCAATCGGAGCGGCGTCCCGCAGGGGCGCCCGCCGTCGAGCACGATAGCCGCCGGGTGCCCGGCGCGGCTACGGTCCGTACGGCGGTCCCGTACGGAGGGTGGGCCTGCGGGCCGTTCTCGGGGGTGTGTCGCGCGGTGTGCCGCGGCGGATCACCGCGGGTGTACCGGACCGGCTCGCTGGCGCTGCCAGGACCGGATCACTGGGGGGCGTGCGCTCCGGCCGTGTTCCCGCGCCGTGCCGCCGCACGCCGCCGTGT
>NZ_MSJQ01000214.1 GCF_014596515.1 Streptomyces sp. CBMA156 | reverse complement strand
ACCGGCGCGCCCGGCTGCCCGCCACCCGCGGGCGCACGCCCGCCACCCCCGCCGCACCGGCCGGGGTGGCCACCGAGACGACGGAGGACCGGGCATGACCAGCACCGCCGAGGAGTACGACGTCATCGTTCTGGGAGCCGGCCCGACCGGCGAGAACGTGGCCGACCGGACGGTCGCCGCCGGGCTGCGCACCGTGATCGTGGAGGCCGAGCTGGTCGGCGGCGAGTGCTCGTACTGGGCCTGCATGCCCAGCAAGGCGCTGCTGCGCCCGGTGGCCGCGCTGGCCGACGCCCGCGCGGTGGCCGGTTCCCGGGAGGCGGTCGGCGACCGGCGGCTGGACCCGGCCGCGGTGCTGGCCCGGCGGGACTCCTTCGCCTCGAACTGGCAGGACGACGGTCAGGTGCAGTGGCTGCGGGACACCGGGATCGAACTGGTCCGCGGCCACGGCCGGCTGGCCGGGGTGCGGACGGTGACGGTGGAGGCCGAGGACGGCAGCGAGCGGCTGCTGACCGCCCGGCACGCCGTCGCGGTGTGCACCGGCAGCCGCCCGGTGCTGCCCGCGCACGTGCCGGGGCTCGCCGAGGCCCACCCGTGGACCAACCGGGAGGCCACCGGATCGCAGACCGTCCCCGGGCGGCTGGCGGTGGTCGGCGGCGGGGTGGTCGGGGTGGAGATGGCCGCCGCCTGGCGGGCGCTCGGCTCCGAGGTGGTGCTGCTGGTGCGCGGCGACGGGCTGCTGCCGCGGATGGAGCCGTTCGCGGGTGAGCTGGTCGCGGACGGCCTGCGGGCCGCCGGGGTGGACATCCGCTTCGGCACCGAGGTCACCGCGCTGGAGCGGGCGGACGGCTCCGGGCCCGTCGCCCTCACCCTCGCCACCCGGGACGGGCGGGGCGGTGGCGGGACGCTGACCGTCGACGAGGTGCTGTACGCGACCGGCCGGGCCCCGCGCACCGCCGACGTCGGGCTGGAGCAGGTCGGCCTGAAGCCGGGCGACTGGCTGGAGGCGGACGACAGCTGCACGGTGCTCGGGGTGGACGGCGAGTGGCTCTACGCCGTCGGCGACGTCAACCGCCGTGCGCTGCTCACCCACCAGGGCAAGTACCAGGCCAGGATCACCGGCGCGGCGATCGCCGCCCGTGCCGAGGGGCGCCCGCTGGACACCTCGCGCTACGGCGCGCACGCCGCGTCCGCGGACCTCGCGGGCGCACCCCAGGTGGTCTTCACCCAGCCGGAGGTCGCCGCCGTCGGCCTGACCTCGGCCGCCGCCGAGGCGGCCGGACTGCGGGTGAGGACCGTCGACCACGAGATCGGCTCGGTCGCCGGGGCCTCGCTGTACGGCGACGACTACCGCGGCCGGGCCAGGGTGGTCTTCGACCTGGACCGGGAGGTGATCGTCGGCGCCTGCCTGGTCGGCCCCGGGGTCGCCGAACTGCTGCACTCGGCGACCGTCGCGGTGGTCGGCGAGGTGCCGATCGACCGGCTCTGGCACGCGGTGCCCGCGTACCCGACGATCAGCGAGGTCTGGCTGCGGCTGCTGGAGGACTGCCGGGGGTAGCGGGTCCGGGCGGGACGGCCCCCACGAGCGAGCACGCCCCCAGGGCCACCGCGCCCCCGTCGGCCTCCCGGGTGACCGGCGCGGCGAGATGTGCCCATCGATGGGCGGCGGGACACTGGCAGTCGGGGGCCGTCCCGGGGGGCCGTGCTTGCTCGTGACCAGGTGGTGTGGCATGACCGAGGTGCTGTTGGCCGTCGGAACCGAGAAGGGCCTCTTTCTCGGCCGCAGCCGCGACCGGCTGACGTGGGAGTTCAGCGGGCCGCACTTCCCGATGAACGCGATCTACTCCGTCTCCATCGACCGCCGCGACCGGCGGACCAGACTGCTGGCCGGGGCCGACAGCAGCCACTGGGGGCCCTCGGTCTGGCGCTCCGACGATCTCGGTGCCAGCTGGTCCGAGCCCGCGCGGCCGGCCATCCGCTTCCCCGAGCCCACCGGCACCTCGCTCACCAGGGTCTGGCAGCTCCAGCCCGCCGGAGCGGAGGCACCGGGCGTCGTCTACGCGGGCACCGAGCCCGCCGCGCTGTTCCGCTCCACCGACGGCGGCGAGAGCTTCGACCTGGTCGAGTCGCTCTGGAACCACCCCCAGCGGCCGCACTGGGGCGCCGGCTACGGCGGCCAGGGCCTGCACACGATCCTGACCGACCCGCGCGACCCGCAGCGGCTGCTGGTCGCCGTCTCCAGCGGTGGTGTCTACCGCAGCAAGGACGGCGGCGACAGCTGGCAGCCCTCCAACACCGGTCTGCGCGCCGAGTTCTTCCCGGAGGAGGGCCAGTACCCCGAGTTCGGCCAGTGCGTGCACAAGATCGCCCCGGACCCGGTCCACCCGGACCGGCTCTACCTCCAGAACCACGGCGGCGTCTACCGCAGCGACGACTGGGGCGGCAGCTGGCGCTCCATCGTGGACGGGCTGCCCGCCGAGTTCGGCTTCGCCGTGGCCGCCCACCCGCGGCGGGCCGACACCGCCTACCTCTTCCCGCTCGGCGGCGCGGACGACCGCATCCCGCCCGGCCGCCGCTGCCGTGTGTTCCGCACCAACGACGGCGGCACCAGCTGGCAGCAGCTCGCCGAGGGCCTGCCCGGCGAGGACCACTACGGGATCGTGCTGCGCGACGCCCTGCGCACCGACGACGCCGACCCGGCCGGGATCTACTTCGGCAACCGGACCGGTGACGTGTACGGCAGCAGGGACGAGGGCGAGAGCTGGTCGCTGCTGCTCTCCCACCTGCCGGACGTGCTCTGCGTCCGGGCCGCGGTGGTGGCCTGAGCCTCCGGCCGCCCGCCGCTCGCTCGTCGCCCGGAAAACCGGTTGCCCCGGGGCGGGGCCTCGGTGACCATGGGCCGCCGACGAACGACAGCGAGATTGTGGGGTGGGCCATGACCGAGGACTGGGTGGTCAGGCGCGGTACGGACGGCGAGCCGGTGCTGCGCTATCTGCTGGACGAGCGGGACGGACGGCCCTGGGCCGACCTGCTGGAAGTGCTGGACGAGTCGGTGGACGCCGCCGGGTTCGTCCGGGCCGAGCTGCCCGGCTGGGTGGTCTCAGGACCGCCCGGGCTCGGGCAGGAACTCGTGGCGCAGGGCGCGCGGGTGCTGCGGCACGCCCACACCTTCCGCCGCGACCTGCGCGCCGATCCCCCGCCCGCCGACTGGGCGGGGACGCCGCTGCGCGAGGGCCTGCGGGCGGTGCCCTGCGACCGCGCGCCCGAGGAGATCTACGAGGCCTGGCGGGCCGCGTTCCCCGTCGGCCACGTCGACCACTACCCCGGCGAGGACGCGCAGGTGATGGCCGAACGCCTCGTCCCGCTGCTCGAAGGCAAGGTCATCGGCCCGGTGTTGCCGTCCAGCCTGCTCGCGGTGGACGCGGAGGACCGCGTGGTCGCCGGGCTGATCCTCACCGACCGCGACGGCCGCCCCTGGATCGGCGACGTCTACCGCCACCCGGAACGGGGCTACCGCGGCCTCGGCACCGACCTGCTGCGCCGGGCGATCGGGGACGCCGCCGTACGCGGACTCGCCGACGTGACCCTGGTGGTGTCCGAGGGCAACCCGGCCCGCCGGGTCTACGAGGCGCTGGGCTTCGTGCTCCAGGACACCTCGCTGACGGTGGTCGTGCCCGACGCCGCCTGAGGTCCCGCCGTTCGGCACCGCCGCTTGGCACCACCGTTCGGCACCGCTTGGCACCGCCCGGCCCCGGTCTCAGGGCCGGGCGAGTTCCAGCACGGCGATCCCGCCCAGCACGGTGAGCGCGGCCGTCAGCCGCAGCCGGCCGAGGCGCTCGCGGAACACCACGGCGGCGATGAGCGCGGCGATCACGATGCTGGTCTCGCGCAGCGCCGCGATGGTCGCCAGGTCGCCCCTGGCCTGTGCCCACACCACCAGCCCGTACGCCGTCAGCGAGAGCACCCCGCCGACGATCCCCAGCGGCACCGCCCGGCCCGCCCCGGCGAGCAGCCCCGGCCCCCGCCGGACCCGGACGATCAGCGCCAGCACCGGCCCCTGGAGCAGGAACAGCCAGGCCACGTAGCCGCCGACCGTCCCGGACTCCCGCACGCCGCTGCCGTCCAGCACCGTGTACACCGCGATCATCACGCCCGTGCCGACCGCGGCCCCGAGGGCGGGCAGCTGCGCCCGCCCGGGTATCCCCCGGGCGAAGGCGAGGCCGATCAGGCCGCAGGAGATCACCAGGACGCCCAGCACCTCGCCCGCGCCCGGGTGCCGGCCGAGCAGCACCGCCGATATCAGTGCGACCAGCAGCGGTGGGCTGCCCCTGGCGATCGGGTACATCTGCCCGAAGTCCCCCAGCTGGTAGGCCCGCAGCAGCAGCACCGTGGACGCCGTCTGGACCGCGACCGAGGCCAGCAGGTACGGCCAGGCGGCGGGCGCCGGAAGGGGGTTGAGCACCACCAGGACGAGCGCGCAGGCCGTGTAGGTCAGGTTGATCAGCGTGAAGCCGACCAGCTTGTCCGGAATCCGGTGCGCCAGCCCGTTCCAGACGGCGTGCAGCACGGCCGCCGTGAGCACGGCCACCGGCACCGCCGGGACGCCTCCGGCCATCACGACCTCCCCTCGTACGGCCCGCCGGAACCGGCGGGTCTGGAACAGGATTCCACGGTACCCTGGATTCATGGAAAAGCGTTCCGAGTTTTTCACGCCCCTGGAATCGCGGCTGGCGGCGCAGATCCGGGCCCGGCTGGGCGAGCTGCGCGGCACCGAGGCCCGCGTCGCCCAGGTGGTGCTCGACCGGGGCTCCGACCTGGTGCACCTGAGCGTCAGCGACGTCGCGACGCTGGCCGGCACCGCCCCCTCCTCGGTGGTCAGGGCCTGCCAGCGGCTGGGCTTCCGCGGCTACCAGGAGCTGAAGATCGCCGCCGCCCGGCAAGCCCCCGCCGCCGCGCCCGCGCCCGCCGACGAGGGCGACCCGGCGGCCAGGGCTCTCACCGAGACGCTGCGCGCCGCCCGGGCGGCACTGGACGGCCTCACCGCCACCCTCTCGGCGGCCGACCTGCGGGCCGCCGCCGGACTGCTCGACGGCGCGGGCCGGGTGGTGCTGCTCGGGGCCGGGCTCTCCGGCGCGGTGGTGCTCGACCTCGGGTACCGGCTGCGCGCCCTCGGGCTACTGGTGGACGCCCCGGCCGACCCGATCACCGCCCAGCTCGCCGCCGCCGGGCTCGGCCCCGGCACCGTCTGCCTGGCCGTCAGCCACACCGGCGCCACCCGCAGCGTGGTGGACGCCGCCCGGCTGGCCCGCGGGGCCGGGGCCGAGGTGCTGGCGCTCACCAGCTACGCCCGCTCGCCGCTGACCGAGACGGCCACCCTGGCCCTGGTCGCGGGCGGGCAGGACCTCGTCTTCGGCCTGGAGACCACCGCCAGCCGGCTGGCCCACCTGGCCGCCGTGGACGCCCTCGCCCAGACCCTGCTGGCGCTGCGCGGCCCCCGGGCCGAACGCGCCCTGGGGCTCTCGGCGGACGTCACCGCGGACTACGCGTACTGACCGCGCCGCTTCTCGTGCCCGCCCTCGATCCGGGCGCCGCGCACCACGACCATGGTCAGGCCGACCGCGACCAGCAGCTCCGCCCAGAAGAACGCCGCGTAGTCCAGCAGCGAACCGATCGGCGGGCTGCCGGGCGCGGCGTTGCGCAGGCCGACCAGGGCGAACAGGGTGGCCGCCATCCAGCCGATGCCGCGCGGCCCGCGCGGCCCATACCCGGGCGTGGACGCGGACCCGCGGCCGGCCCCCGGCCGTGTGCTCCGGGCGGCCCGCCGGTGCGGCGGCACGCTCATCGGCCTGCTCCCACGGTGGGCGGTGGCGGCTCCGGGCGCTCCGGTGCCGCCTGTTCCGTCACCCTCCGGGCGGCGGTGGCCGGAGCGCAACCGCAGAGCGCCGATCGGGGCCGCCACGGGCTCGGCAAACCGGCTGGTCGGAGGGGCTGTGTAGGCTCAACGCTCATGGCGAGGGTGACACGGGACGATGTGGCGCGGGTGGCGGGGACGTCCACGGCGGTCGTGAGTTATGTGATCAACGACGGGCCGCGGCCGGTGGCGGCGGCGACCCGGGCACGGGTGCTCGCGGCGGTCGAGGAGCTGGGCTACCGGCCGAACCGGGTCGCCCAGGCGATGGCCAGACGGCGGACCAACCTGCTCGGCATGGTCGTGCCGGACGCCCGCCAGCCGTTCTTCGCCGGGCTCGCCCACGCCGTCGAACAGGCCGCCGCCGAGCACGGCCGGCTGCTGCTGATCGGCAACTCCGACTACGCCGACGAGCGCGAGGCGCACTACATCCGCGCCTTCCTCGGGATGCAGGTGGACGGCCTGATCCTGGTCACCCAGGACCCGGCCACCCCCGGGCTGACCGGCTTCGACGCGGCCGACGGCACCCCGGTGGTACTGCTGCACCACCGGGCCGAGAGCCCGGACGGCGTCGCCGTGGTCGCGGACGACGAGGGCGGCGCCCGCGAGGTGGTCCGCCACCTGCTCGGGCACGGGCACGCCGAGGTGCACTGCTTCGGCGGCACCCGGGCGCTCAGCCCGCACGACCCGGTCACCGGGCGGACGGCCGGCTGGGTCGCCGCGCTGGAGGAGGCCGGGCTGCCCACCGAGGGACGGCTCGTCCCGGCGCCGTTCGACCGGGTCAGGGCGCACGGCGAGGCGCTCGCGCTGCTGGCCGGGCCCGACCGGCCGTCCGCCGTGTTCTGCACGACGGACGACCAGGCGATCGGCCTGCTGCGGGCCGCCGACGACCTCGGCATCCGGGTGCCCGAGGACCTCGCGGTGGCCGGCTTCGACGACATCGCCGAGGCGGTGATCGCCGGGCCCGCGCTGACCACCGTCACCACCGCGCAGGACGAGATGGCCCGCGCCGCGCTGGACCTCGTCCTCGGCGGGCGGGAGCGCCGCGAGCGGGGCGCCAGGACCTTCCCGGCCCAGCTGGTGGTCCGGCGCTCATGCGGCTGCCCGCCGGCCGCGGCGCGGGACTGACGCCGGGCCGTCGGGGACACCGGGGACGCCGCGGCCCCTCAGCCGTCGAGCAGTTCGTCCGCGAGCAGGTCCATCAGCAGGTTGTCGTGCCAGGTGCCGTCCGAGCCGCGCTCGTACTGGCGCATGGTGCCGACGGTGCGGAAGCCGACCTTGGTGTAGCAGTGGATCGCGGCGAGGTTGTCCGCGGCCGGGTCGATCACCAGCCGGTGGTAGTGGTGGTCGTGCACCAGGTGCCTGGCCATCGTGCGCACCGCGTCGGTGCCCAGGCCCAGGCCGTGCACCGTCGGGTCGAGGTAGAGGTCCATCCCGGCGTGCCGGTACTCGTCGTCGTTGTTGGCGTACCACTGGATGGCACCGACCACCTTGCCGCCGACGTCGATCGCGAAGGTCTCGGTGCCGGGCGACTCCAGGTCGCTGGCGACCTCGCCGGCCAGGTCGTCGCCGCCCCGCCAGCGGGCGAACACCTCGGGCGTGCCGCGGATGGCCGCCAACGCCGGGATGTCCTCGCCGGTGGCCGGGCGGAGCGTGACCAAGGTGCCATGCAGAATCGTCCCCATATGGGGCATGTTGGCACGGAAACCCGGCTCGGGCGAGTGTTTTCGGACCGCCGTCCGGCCCTTCCGGGGTGCGGCTCGGAGCCGGGGCCGCAGGCTGTCCCCGCGGCCGGACGGGACCGCGGGACGGGACGGCCCGACCGGACCCCGCAAGGGCGGCCGGACCGGGCGGCCCGGCCGGGCCCCGGCGGGCCGTACGGCGGTCAGTGGGTGGGGTGCGCCGGGTCGCCGAGGGGGCCGAGCCAGACGTCGGTGACGGCGCTGACGTAGCGGGCGCCGCAGTGGTCGTCGGGGACGACGAGCTGCGGTCCGGCGGCGTCCAGCGGGGCACCGTCCATGCTGGTGGCCAGCAGGATCTCCTGACCGCCGAAGTCCGGGTCGATCTCGGCCCAGGAGACCACCGCCCGGTGGCCGTCGGCGCCGGCCACCGAGAGCAGGAAGCGCAGCCGCTGCTTGCGTCCCGAGAAGTCGATCCGGGGCCCGGCCGTGCGCAGCACGTCCAGCAGTGCCGGGCCCTCGTAGCCGTGGCGCTGCTCGCCGGCGGTCCGGCAGTCGAAGCTGACCTCGACGCGGTGCGCGGGGAGGCCGCGCAGCTCCGCCACCGTCAGCCGGGCGGGGCGGTCGAGGTGGCCGTGGAGTCGGACGGTGGGTCCGGCCGGGGTCATGGGTGCTCCCTCCTCCCGGGCCACGCCGTCGTGGCCCGGGAGGAGGAGTACCCGAGCCGCCGGGCTCGCATTCGCAGATGCGATGGATCAGGTGAATTCCTACTCGCATCTGCTGGCTGTGGGCGGGGCGGGGAACCAGCGCGGGGAATCGGCGAAGAAATCTTCGCGCCGGGTGTCGATCCGGCGCCGGCCCGTTCGACGCAGGGGTGAGAGGCGGGGAGAGGCCCCGCCCGCACGACCGAGGAGTCACCGTGCCGCGCTTCATGACGCTGATCCGCATCGACGAGCAGTCCCGCGACGGGTGGGAGCCCGACCCGGGGTTCGAGCAGCGGATGGGGGCCCTGTTCGAGGAGATCACCAAGGCCGGGGTGATGCTGGAGACCGCCGGCCTGACCCCGACCTCCCAGGGCACCCGGCTGACCTGGGCCGACGGGAAGATCGGCTACACCGACGGGCCGTTCACCGAGACCAAGGAGGTCGTCGGCGGCTACGCCGTCCTCCAGTGCAAGGACCACGCCGAGGCCCTGGAGTGGACCCGGCGCTTCCTCAGGGCCCACCCCGTGCACTGGCCGGTCGAGGCCGAGGTCCGGCAGATCGAGGAGACGCCGGAGCCGCCGAAGTAACAGCCGTGGCAGTGTTTGCCTCCCGCCGCGCCGGCTGCTCTGATGGGTGGCCGTGACGGAGAGGGCTGGTACCCACGGGACCGCGGCGGTGGCCGTGACGGAGAGGGCTGGTACCCACGGGACCGCGGCGGTGGCCGTCGAGACGGTGTTCCGGATCGAGTCCGCGCGGATCATCGCCGGGGTCGCCCGGATCGTCCGGGACGTCGGCATCGCCGAGGAGCTGGCGCAGGACGCGCTGGTGGCCGCGCTGGAGCGGTGGCCGCGGGAGGGCGTCCCGGACAGTCCGGGCGCCTGGCTGACGGCCACCGCCAAGCACCGGGCGATCGACCTGGTCCGCCGCCGGGAGGTCTACGCCCGCAAGCTCGCCGAGGTGGGGCGGTCCCTGGAGGACGTCCCCGCGCCGGAACCGGCCGAACCGGACGGCATCGACGACGACCTGCTGCGGCTGATCTTCACCGCCTGCCACCCGGTGCTGTCGGCGGAGGCGCGGATCGCGCTCACCCTCCGGCTGCTCGGCGGGCTGACCACCCCGGAGATCGCCCGCGCCTTCCTGGTGCCGGAGCCGACGGTGGCGCAGCGGATCGTCCGGGCGAAGCGGGCGCTGGCGAAGGCCGGGGTGCCGTTCGAGGTGCCGTCCGGGGAGGACCGGGCGCAGCGGCTGTCCTCGGTGCTGGAGGTCATCTACCTGATCTTCAACGAGGGGTACTCGGCGACCGCCGGGGACGACCTGCTCCGCCCGCAGCTGTGCGAGGACGCGCTGCGGCTGGCCCGGGTGCTGGCCGCGCTGGTGCCGGCCGAACCGGAGGCGCACGGGCTGGCCGCGCTGCTGGAGTTCCAGGCCTCGCGCACGGCCGCCAGGACCGGGCCCGACGGGCGGCCGGTGCTGCTGGCCGAGCAGAACCGGGCCCGCTGGGACGGGCTGCTGATCCGGCGCGGCTTCGACGCCCTGCAACGGGCCGGCACCGGGCCGTACTCGGTGCAGGCCGCGATCGCCGCCTGCCACGCCAAGGCGCGGCGCTACCAGGACACCGACTGGGCGACGATCGCCGCACTGTACGAGCGGCTGCTCGCGCTGTCGCCGTCCCCGGTGGTGGCGCTGAACCGGGCGGTGGCCGTCTCGATGGCCCGGGGCCCGGCCGCCGCGCTGGAGCTGGTGGACGAGCTGGCCGCGGAGCCGGCGCTGCGCGGCTACCACCTGCTGCCGAGCGTGCGGGGCGATCTGCTGGCCCGGCTGGGGCGGGCGGCGGAGGCCAGGGCGGAGTTCGAGCGGGCGGCGGGGATGACCCGCAACGAGCGGGAGCGGGAGCTGCTGCTGGAGCGGGCGGCGGCGCTCGACGAGGGTTGGGGCGCGTCCTAGGCGTCGTCCGGCCGGAGCCGGGCGCTGACCGCGCCGAGGCCCTCGGCGAGCATCGCGAGCTGCTCGCGGCTGAGCACGTCGATCAGCAGCTCGCGCACCAGGGCGACGTGCCCGGGCGCGGCCAGGCGCAGCATCTCCCGCCCCTGGTCGGTGAGTTCGGCGATGACGCCACGCACGTCGCTGGGACAGGAGCGGCGGGCGACCAGGCCCGTCCGCTCCAGCTGGGTGACCTGGTAGGTCAGGCCGCTCTTGGAGGTGACCAGCTTGTCGGCGAGTTCGGTCATCCGCAGCGAGTCGCCGGGGGCGGCGGACAGGTGCACCAGGATCTCGTACTGCTGGTGGGAGAGGCCCGAGTCCTCCTTGAGCTGGCGTTCCAGCCGCCGGTTCAGCAGGTTGCTCGCAGTGACGAAGCCCCGCCAGGCGGCCGCCTCGTCCGGGTCCAGCCAGCGGGGTTCGTTCAGTGAGGACATGGGGTGAATCCTACTCCTGTTGTTCAAATTCGAACAAAGGTGTACCTTCGGTAGCAGTGGAGACGTTCAAATTTGAACTATCTCCCCTCTGGTGAACGACCACCCGACCCGGTCCCGAGGAGGACGCCATGAGCACCGCGGCCCCTGAGCGCATGCCCGCCCTGTACCTGTCGCACGGCGCTCCGCCGCTGGCCGACGACCCGGTCTGGCCGGGTGAGCTGGCCGCCTGGTCCGCCGACCTGCCCCGGCCCAAGGCCGTCCTGATGGTCTCCGCCCACTGGGAGGAGGCCCCGCTCGCCCTCGGCGCCGTCACCACCCTCCCCCTGGTGTACGACTTCTGGGGCTTCCCCGAGCACTACTACCGGGTCCGGTACGCCGCCCCCGGCGCGCCGGACCTCGCCGAGCGCGTGCGCAAGCTGCTGCGCGCCCCCGGCACGCCCGTCCAGGACATCCCCGACCGCGGCCTCGACCACGGCGCGTACGTCCCGCTGGTGGAGATGTACCCGGACGCCGACGTCCCGGTTCTCCAGATCTCGCTGCCCACCCTCGACCCGCGGCGGCTGATGGAGATCGGCCGCAAGCTCGCCCCGCTGCGCGACGAGGGCGTGCTGATCGTCGGCAGCGGCTTCTTCACCCACAACCTGCGGGCGCTCAGCAACGACGGCCGGATCACCTCGGTGATGGCCGAGTTCGACGACTGGGGCCGGCGCGCCCTGGAGGCCCACGACCTGGACGCACTGCTCGACTTCGAGCACAAGGCCCCGGCCGGACGCCTGGCCCACCCGCGCACCGAGCACTTCGCCCCACTGTTCGTCACCCTCGGTGCCGGCGAGGCCGACCTGGACAGCCAGCGCAGCGTCATCGACGGGTTCTGGATGGGCCTGGCCAAGCGCTCGGTCCAGCTGGGCTGAGCCCGGATCCCGGCGGCGTGCCCTGGCGGCCGCCCGCGCGGCCTGTCGCTCAGGCGTTCCCGGTCGCGGTGCGCTCGGCCTGGCTGCGCTCGATGCAGAACTCGTTCCCCTCGGGATCCGCCAGGGTGACCCAGCCCTTGCCGTCCGGGGTGCGGCGGTCCGCCAGGACGGTGGCGCCTAGGGCGACCACGCGGCTGACCTCCTCGTCCCGGCCGCGGTCCTGCGGCTGGAGGTCGAGGTGCACCCGGTTCTTCGCCGACTTGCCCTCGGGGACCCGGATGAACAGCAGCGAGGCGCCGGCGGAGTCCACCAGCGCCTCGTCGTCACCGGGGTTGTCGTCCTCGCCCACGGTGCCGTCCAGCGCCCCGGCCCAGAAGGTGGCCAGGGCGTGCGGGTCCGCGCAGTCGATCGTCACGTGTCGTACCAGGGAAGCCATGCGCCTACTGTGAAGCGCGTCGTTCGGCTCCGTCCAGCCATTTTCTGGAGTGCCGGTGGCCGTCCAGCGGGTACGGCGGGAAGGCCGGGACGATCTCCTCCAACGCGAAGCCGCTCTTCTCCGCGACCCGGCAGGAGGCGTGGTTGTCGCCCTCGTGCAGCAGGTCGATCCGGCGCAGGCCGCCTTCGGCGAAGGTGGCGAAGGCCCAGGCGGTGAGGGCCTCCACCGCGCGCGGGGCCACGCCCCGGCCGCGGGCCGGGCCCGCCGTCCAGTACCCCACCTCCGCCCTCTCCACGCCCGGGGTGCCGCGCTTCAGCACGACGTTGCCGACCAGCTCGCCGGCGTCCAGGACGGCGAAGGCGTACCGGGTGCCGGCCGCCCAGCCGTCGTACTGGAGGCTCAGCCAGTACGCGGCCTGCCCGGCGTCGTCCACCGGGGTGCGGGTGAAGCGGCGCAGGGTCTCGTCCCGGTAGACCTCGATCAGGGCGGGCGCGTCGGCGTCCTCGAAGGGGCGCAGCAGCAGGCCGTCGGGGGCGCGGCCGTCACGCGCGGCCCTCCCGATTCGGTGCTGTCGGGCTGTCGGTCGTTCATGGGTCTGTTCCCCCCTGGGTGGTCGCCGTGCGGTGCGACCCTACTGACAGCCGGTCGGCCCGGTCGCCGGGGCCACGGACCCACCAGTTCGTCCACGCCGCCCGCCCGCGCCCGCTTGACCCTGCCGCTGGCGGCAGGGTCGGAGAGTGGGCACATGAGCGACGAGAGCGGGACGCGGAACCGGGTCGTGGTGGTCACCGGAGCCGGGACGGGGATCGGACGGGAGACGGCGCGGGCCTTCGCGGCCGAGGGGGCGCGGGTGCTGGCGGTGGGGCGGCGGCCCGAGCCGCTGGCCGGGACGGCGGCGGCGTACCCGGCGCTGATCGAGCCGCTGGCCGCGGACGTGACCGGGCCCGGGGCGCCGGAGGAGATCGTCCGGGCGGCGCTGGAGCGGTTCGGGCGGCTGGACGTACTGGTCAACAACGCCGGGATCGTACAGAACCGGCAGGGGCTCGGCGACTTCGACCGGGCGGGTGTCGAGACGCTGCTGGCCACCAACCTGGTCGCCCCGGTGCTGCTCGGCCAGGCCGCGCTGCCCGCGCTGGGCGAGAGCCGGGGCGTGGTGGTCAACGTCAGCACCGCCATCGGGCAGCGCGGCTGGCCGGGCAACTCGGTGTACGCGGCGAGCAAGGCTGCGCTGGAGACCGTCACCCGCAGCTGGGCGGTGGAGCTGGCGCCACGCGGGATCCGGGTGGTGGCGGTGGCACCGGGAGCGATCGACACCCCGATCGGCGACCACTCCGGGTACGGCCCCGAGCAGCGGGCGGCGATCCGGAAGTGGCAGATCGAGCACACCCCGCTGGGCCGGATCGGCCGCCCGGCGGAGGTGGCCTGGGCGATCACCCGACTCGCCTCGCCGCAGGCCTCGTTCGTGACCGGCGTAGTGTTCTCGGTCGACGGCGGCGCGCTGGTGGGCTGACCGGGAGGGGACGGGTGGCGGTGCGGATCGGTGAGCTGGCGGCCCGGACGGGCAGTACCGCGCGGGCCCTGCGGCACTACGAGCAGGCCGGGCTGATCGGCTCCGGGCGCGCGCCGAACGGCTACCGCGAGTACGGCGAGCCGGCGGTCGTCCGGGTGCGCAACATCCGCGCGCTGGTGGCCGCCGGGCTCACCCTGGAGGACATCGAGCCGCTGCTCGGCTGCCTGGACGGGGACGTGCTGGCGGGCCGGCCGTCGGAGCGGGTGCTGGGGATCGCCCGGCGGCGGCTGGCGGTGCTGGAGCGCCGGATCGCCGCCCAGAACGAGGCCAGGGACCGGCTGGTGGCGGCGCTGGCGGCGGCCGGGGTCAGCGCGGACGCAGGGCACGCGGACGTCGGACACGTGGACCGGGCGGGCACGGACGGGCTGGGCACGGAAGGGTGACACCCCCGATCGGGGGTGTGCAGGGGCGGGACCGGAGAGGACAGTGGGCCGCATGCAGATTCCACTCTCCGTGATGGACTTCCTCGACCGGGCCGAGCTGGTCTACGGCGACCGGGTCGGCATCGTCGACGAGCCGGTGCAGCCGGCCGGATCCTGGGGCGAGCTGAGCTACCGCCGGGTCGCCGAACTGGCCCGGGCCCAGGCCGCCGGGCTGGACCGGCTGGGCGTCGGGCCCGGCGAGCGGGTCGCGGTCGTCTCGCACAACTCGGCCCGGCTGCTGACCTCCTTCTTCGGGGTGAGCGGGTACGGCCGGGTGCTGGTGCCGGTGAACTTCCGGCTGAGGGCCGAGGAGGTGTCGTACATCGTCGAGCAGAGCGGGGCCTCCGTCCTGCTGGTCGACCCCGAGGTCGCCGACGCCCTGAACGGCGTGGTGGCCAAGCACAGGTTCGTGCTCGGCGCGGACAGCGACGCCGTGCTGTACGACTTCGACGGCACCCCGCGGCGGTACGCGGTCGACGAGAACGACACCGCCACCGTCAACTACACCAGCGGAACCACCGCCCGCCCCAAGGGCGTTCAGCTCACCCACCGCAACGCCTGGCTGAACGCGACGCTGATGGCCCTGCACTACGGCGCGAGTGACCGGGACGTCTACCTGCACACCCTGCCGATGTTCCACGCCAACGGCTGGGGCATGCCGTTCGCGCTCACCGGCCTCGGCGCCCGGCACATCGTGCTGCGCAAGGTGGACGGCGCGGAGATCCTGCGCCGGGTCGAGCGGCACGGGGTGACCTTCCTGTCCGGCGCGCCCGCCGTGGTCCAGATGGTGCTGGACGCGGCCGCCGACTGGGACGGCCCGGTGCCGGGCCGGGACCGGGTGCGGATGATCGTGGCCGGCGCCCCGCCGCCGACCTCGGTGATCCAGCAGGTCGAGGAGCAGCTGGGCTGGGAGTTCATGCAGCTCTACGGCCTGACCGAGACCTCCCCCGTGGTCACGGTCAACCGCTCGCGGGCCGAGTGGGACGTGCTGCCCGCCGCCGAACGGGCCGAGAAGCTGGTGCGGGCCGGCGCCCCGGCGCTCGGCACCCGGCTGCGGATCGACCCGTCCGGCGAGGTGCTGGTGCGCTCCAACACCGTGCTGGACGGCTACTGGCAGCAGCCGGAGGCCTCGGCCGAGGCGCTGCGGGACGGCTGGTTCCACACCGGCGACGGCGGCACCCTCACGGACGGCCAGCTGACCATCTCCGACCGCAAGAAGGACGTCATCATCAGCGGCGGGGAGAACGTCTCCTCGATCGAGGTGGAGGACTGCCTGTACGACCACCCGGCGGTCGCCGAGACGGCGGTGATCGGGGTGCCGCACGAGAAGTGGGGCGAGACGGTGAAGGCCCTGGTGGTGCTCAGGGAGGGCCACGAGGCGGTCACCGAGGCCGAGTTGATCGCGCACTGCAAGCAGCGGCTGGCCGGCTACAAGTCGCCCACCACGGTGGAGTTCCGGGACGCCCTGCCGCGCACCGCCACCGGGAAACTCCAGAAGTTCCGGCTGCGCGAGCCGTACTGGGCCGGGCGGGACCGCCAGGTCAACTGAGCAGTCCCGACTCCTTCGCCGCGAGGGCGAGTTCGGTCCGGTTGCGGACGCCGAGCTTGTGCATCGCGGACTTGAGGTAGCCCGTCACCGTGTTGCAGGTCAGGCCCAGCCGGGCGGCGATCTCGGGGTTGGTCCTGCCGGTCGCCGCCCAGCGCAGCACCTCGTGCTCGCGCGGCGTCAACGGCGGTACGGGGGCGGCCCTCCCGGGCCGGGCCCGGCTCCAGGCGGCGGCCCCGGCGAGCGCCCTGGCCGCCGCCCTCGTCAGCGTGCCGACCGCGGATATCCGCACGTCCCCGAACGGGACGACGGCGCGCAGCGAGGCGTACACCACTCCGTGCACGGTGCCGCCGTCGATCAGCGGGACGGTGAGCATCGCGTACAGGTCCTCGGCGGCCACGGCCGCGTCGTAGTGGTGCGAAATGGTGGTCGCCGCACGGTAGTCGGGCACCCAGGTGGGCGCGCGTTCGGCGAGTGCCCGGCCGCCGAGGCCGAGGCCGGCCGGGACGGGCACGTCGTGCAGCAGGTCGGCCCTGGTGCCGGACCAGTGCCGCAGCACCATGCCCTCGCTGCCCGGGCGGCTCCCCGGCAGCGGCTCGGGCACCCCGACCAGGCCGACGTCGGCGCCGCACTCGGACACCACCCGGCGGGCGAGGTCGCCGAGCACGGCGTCCCGCACCAGCTCGGCGGCGCGCACGGCGAGTTCGGGGTCGTCGGGTTGCGCAGCGTCGTCGACGGGGTGCGCAAGGTGGGGGTCCGCAGCCCTGGTCATCGCGGAATTGTCACACGTGGCGGGGCCGGTGGCGAGAGTCCTGACATGCGTGTTTCGTGGAGTGGCGAGCGCCGGTGACGCGCCGGGCGTAGGGTGCGGCGGTACGCTACCGACGGGTAGCAACTGCCCCGTCCGGACGGGAAACCCGGTGCGGGAGGGCAGCCGACGACCGAGGGGAAGCCGATGACCGATCCGAAGGCCCCGGGTGACGTCCTGAGCGGGCTGCTGGCGGACCTGCGGGCCGAGAGCGCGGTGCTGGACGGCCTGGTCACCGGCCTGCCGGCCGGGGAGTGGGCCCGCCCGACGCCCGCCGAGGGCTGGACGGTCGCGCACCAGATCGCCCACCTGGCCTGGACCGACGACTGGACGGCCCTGGCCGCGCGCGACCCCGAGGGCTTCGCCGCGTCGCTCGGCGGGCACTTCACCGAGCTGCTGTCGGCCGGCGCCGACCCGGTCGAGGAGGGCGCCCGCGAGGGCGCGGCCACCGGGCCCACGGCCCTGCTCACCCGCTGGCGGGCCGGGCGGGAGGCGGTGCTGACGGCGCTCTCCGCCGCTCCGGCCGACGCCCGGCTGCCCTGGTTCGGCCCCCCGATGAAGCCCGCCTCGATGGCGACCGCCCGGCTGATGGAGACCTGGGCGCACGGCCAGGACGTCGCGGACGCGCTCGGCGTCACCCGCGAGCCCGGCGACCGGCTGCGGCACATCGCCCACCTGGGGCTGCGCACCCTCGGCTTCGTCTTCGGCCTGCACGGGCTGCCCGCGCCCGGACGCCCGGTCCGGCTCGAACTGACCGCGCCCGACGGCGGGTCCTGGTCCATCGGCCCGGCCGGGGCCGAGGACGTGGTGACCGGCCCGGCCCTGGACTTCTGCCTGCTGGTGACCCAGCGCCGCCACCGGGACGACCTCGCCCTCACCGCCACCGGGCCGGTCGCCACCGCCTGGCTCCCGATCGCCCAGGCCTTCGCCGGGGCGCCGGGCAAGGGGCGGCGGCCCGGGGCGTAGCCCGGCCGCAGGCCCGGGGCACGGCGCCGCCACAGGCCCGGAGCACGGCGCTGCCGGCCCTCCCGGACCGGCCCCGGACACCGGCGCGGAGGAGCCCGCCGAGATCGGGCATCCGAACTGACATATCGTCATATACGTTGAGCTGCATGATCGAACCACTCGTTCCGGCGATAGTCCGGAACCTTCGGCGAGTGGTGGAATGCCCCCATGATTCGTACCCACACCATGCGCACCGCGCTCTCCGTCAGCGCCGCCCTGCTCGCCGTCGGCGGCCTCGCCACCGTCCCCGCCCAGGCCGCCACGGCCCCGGCACCCGCCCCGGTGGTCGCCGGGGCTCAGGTGCGGGCGGGCACCCCGGCCGCCCACCAGGTGGTCACCTTCGTCGAGGCGTACCGCGCCGCCGTGCTCGGGCAGAGCGCCGAGACGCCGGAACAGGTCCGCAGGCAGTACCTCTCCCCCTACCTGAACTACCGGCTGGACGTCTGGGCGCGGCAGAACGACGCCGACCCGGTGTTCCGCGCGCAGAACGTCCCGGCGGACTGGTCGGCCCAGCAGGTCAAGGAGGAGGAGGGCTACGCCTCCGTCCGGCTGACCGAGTTCTGGGGCGACGGGGGCAGCCAGGACGTCTGGTACACCGTCCACCTCACCGACCTGCGGATCTTCGACCTGGACGACCAGCCGGCCTTCTGACCCCGGCCGGCCCGCACCGCCCTTCGGGCGAGGCGGCGGACCGCACCGGAATTCGCCGTTTCCACAGAAATTCGACGCCCCCGGCACCCGGTACCCACATTCGTGTACCGGGTGCTCCCGTGCGGGCACCCGGCGTCACCACGGATACCGGCCGGACCCGAATCCCGATTTCCGCCGCGGGTAGTCGTGGCGACTACACCGGATAAGCCTGAAGTGTCTGTCTCCGTTCGACCGCCGCGCCAATACTGGTCCCCGGTGCGGGGGAACTCGCCGTGAGCGAGCCGCCCAGTTCCGCACCTTTATCGGGAATCCCGGACGGTGCGGACCGGCCTCGAAAAGGAGACGAATACCATGACCGTCGACATCGCTGGATCGATATCCGACCGGCTCGTCGGAACCGAGGCGCACCGCGCCTTCGTCGACCACGAGTTCTTCAGGCAGGTGCACAGCCGCGACCTTTCGCACGAGCACGTGGAGACCTTCCTCGGCCAGTGGTGGCACCCGCTGCACTACTTCCCGACCTTCCTCGCGCGCTGCATCTCGGTCCTGCCCGACATCGAGTCCAAGAGCGCGATCACACGGATCCTCTCGCAGGAGGCCGGTGCCCGGTCGGCCAGGGCCGCCCACGAGGTGATCTACGCCGACAGCATGGAGAAGGCGGGCTACGACCACGGGACGGTGACCGGTTCCGCGCCGTTCGCGGAGACCGCCGCGCTGCTGGCCTGGTACGAGAAGTGCTCGGCGGACCGGTGCTCCGCGCTCGGCGGCATCTTCGCCACCGAGGTCACGGACCTGCTGATGGTCTCGGCGATCGGTGAGGCGGTCACCCGGGAGTCCGGCACGGAGCGCAACGCGTGGGTCGACATCCACGTCACCCAGGAGCCCGACCACGTCGACCAGGCGACCAACGCCCTGTTCTCGGGACTCACCCCGGAGCAGGAGCAGGCGGTCCTCGACTCCGCCGAGGAGATGTGGCGTCACTGGACCGCGTTCTTCGACCGGCTGGCCGTCGAGACCGGGATGATCGCGCCTTCCGTCCGGTCCTAGCGAAGTGATCGCCGTGGATTCCGTCATCGCCGACGCGGTTCGCACCGCCCTGCGACCGGCGCCCACCACGCGAAGGAGCTGACACGTGGCCTCGCCCGCCATCACCGGGTTGACCGATCCCCATCTCTATTCCCACGGCGATCCGCATGCCGTCTGGACACGACTGCGCAGGGAACGCCCGGTCTCCTGGCACGACGAACCGGATCACGAGCCGTTCTGGGCGGTCACGACCTATGACGAAGGCCTTGCCGTCCTGAGCGACTGGAAGCGGTTCAGCTCGGCCGGGGGAACGTTCCTGCGGCCCAACCTCTCCGACCCGTACCCGGGTGCGGGGGTGATGATGACGCTGTCCGACCCGCCCCGGCACGACGTGCTCCGGAAGGCGGCCGCCGCGCTCTTCACGCCCAAGGCGGCCGCCGGATTCCGGGCCAGGGCGACGGAGGTGTCGCAGTCCCTGTTGCGCGGTGTCGTCGATGCCGGTCCCCACGACTTCGTCAACGACGTCGCGGCGCGGTACCCGTTGCAGGTCATCGCCGGCTTGCTCGGCGTCGAGGGCGAGGACGTGGAGCGGGTCGCCGGCTTCGCCGAAGCGGCCGTGGACAACATCGCGGACCTGGACGGGATGGTCTCGCACCAGGCGCACCTCGAAGTGCTCGCCTACTACGCCGAGTTGATCGAGGAGCGCAGGACCCGGCCGACGAACGACGTGGTGTCGGCGTTCGTCCTCGCCCAGGCGGACGGGCTGGACATCACCGACGACGAGATCATCCTGACCTGCGACAACCTGGCCGTGGCGGCCGGGGAGACGACGCGCCAGGTGCTGTCCGGCGGTCTGCTCGCCCTGCTCGACAACCCGGCGCAGCTGGCCGCGCTGCGCTCGGGGACGGTCCCGCTCCGGTCGGCCGTCGACGAACTCGTGCGCTGGACCACGCCGGTGAACCACCTCATGCGCACCGCCGTGGCCGACACGCCCCTCGGCGACGTCGAGATCAGGGCCGGTCAGGCGGTGAGCGTGTGGCTGTCGTCGCTCAACCGGGACGAGACCGTGTTCGACCGGCCGACGGAGCTCCGGCTGGACAGGAACCCCAACCCGCACGTGAGCTTCGGCGGCGGTCGCCACTTCTGCATCGGCGCACCGCTGGCCAGGCTGATGACCGGGGTCTTCCTGGAGGAGACGATGCGCGGCGTGGCGAGGATCGAGCTGGTCGGTGAGCCGCGGCGCAAACCGTCCTACGTCACCAACAGCCTCGAATTCCTGCCTTTCTCGTTCCATTCCGAGTGATCGGGATTCGACCGGCCCGACCGGACTCTTTCCAGGAAATGTCCGACCGGTCAGAAGCATGAACAGCCGCCGGATTCGGCCGGCACCGTGTTGCACCGCACAAGGGGGCGTCAATGTCCGTGTATCACGACTCCACGAGGGAGCGATCGGGAATGGACCCGAGAACCGATCTCGTCCGGTCGATGTTCGCCGATCTCCTCGGCCTCCCCGCGGTGGCTCCGGACGACGACTTCTTCGAACTGGGCGGTCAGTCGCTGCTGGCCTCCCGCCTTCTCGGCCGGCTGCGTGCCGCCTTCGGGGTCGACGTCACCGCCCGGGAGTTCTTCGCCTCGCCGACCCCGACCGGTCTGACGGGCAAGCTCGACTCGTACCGGACGACGCGTCCGCCCGTCGAGCCGAGGCAACGGCCCGCGCAGGTCCCCCTGTCGTACGCGCAGCAACGGCTGTGGTTCCTCAACCAGGTCGACGGTGGCGGGGCCGGCTACAACATCCCGGTGGCGATGTGGCTGTCGGGCGAGCTGGACCACGACGCCCTCCGGCACGCGGTGCGCGACGTGATCTCCCGGCAGGAAGTCCTCCGGACGGTCTTCCCGGCCGAGTCGGGCACGCCGAGGCAGGAGGTCCTGGAGGTTCCCGACCTGGCCACCGTCCTCCCGACGGTCCACGTCGAGCCCGGCGAGGCGCCGGAGGCGGTCCGGCGGCACGCGGCCGAGGGCTTCGACCTGACCGTCGACGCGCCGCTGCGGGCGTGCCTGTTCGTCCTCGGCCCGCGGGAGCACGTCCTCCTGCTCTCGTTCCACCACATCGCGGTCGACGGCTGGTCGTTCGAGCCGTTGCGGCACGACCTGTCCACCGCCTACCGCGCCCGGCTGGCCGGTGCGGCTCCGACGTGGCCGGACCTGCCCGTGCGGTACACCGACTACGCCCAGTGGCAGCGGGAACTCGCCGAGGACGACACCGACGGGATGCTCGCCAGGCAGCTGGGCTACTGGCTGACGGCGCTCGAGGACCTGCCCGCGCAGATCGCCCTGCCCGCCGACCGCCCCCGTACCGCCACCACCGGCTACCGCGGCGGACGCGTGCCCTTCCATCTCGACGCGGACCTGCACCGGCGGCTCACCGATCTCGGCCGGGAGCACCAGGCGACGCTGTTCATGCTCCTGCACGCGGGCCTCGGTGCCCTGCTGACCAGGCTCGGCGCGGGCACCGACCTGCCGATCGGCGCACCTGCGGCCGGGCGTACGGACGCGGCGCTCGACGACCTCGTCGGATTCTTCGTCAACACGCTGGTGCTGCGCACCGACACCTCAGGCGAGCCGACCTTCCGTGAGTTGGTCGAGCGCGTCCGGGCGACCGACCTCGCCGCGTTCGACGCGCAGGACGTGCCGTTCGAGCACGTGGTCGAGGCGCTCAACCCGGTTCGTTCGCTCGGCCTGAACCCGCTCTTCCAGGTGATGCTCGCGGTGCAGACCCACGTCGATCCCGCGCTCGACGCGCCCGGCGTCGTCTCCCGGTTCGACCCCGTCGACATCGGGGTGTCCCGGTTCGAACTGTTCTTCTCGGTCGAGGAACGGCGATCCGCCGACGGCACGCCGTGCGGGATCGACGGAGTGGTCGAGTACTCCGCCGACCTGTACGACCAGGGCACCGTCGAGGCCGTGGTCGAGCACTTCCGCCTGGTGCTGGCGCAGGCCGTCTCCGATCCGGACCGGCCGGTCTCGCAGGGCGAACTGCTGTCCGCGGCCGGCCGGCACCGGGTGCTGACGGAGTGGAACGACTCCGCCCGGTCCCTTCCGGCCGCCGACCTGGTGACCCTGCTCGACGACCAGGCCGCACGGACACCGTCCGCCGTCGCCGTCGTCACGGACACCGCGAGCGTCACGTACGCGGAGCTGCACGCCAGGGCGAACCGGCTGGCCAGGGAGCTGATCAGCCGGGGCGCGGGCCGGGAGCGCGTCGTCGCGGTGCTGCTGGACCGGTCCGTGGACCTCCTGGTCGCGCTGCTGGCCACGGTCAAGGCCGGGGCGGTCTACCTGCCGGTGGATCCGGACTACCCCGACGAGCGGCTCGGTTTCATGGTCGAGGACGCCGCGCCGGTGGTCGTGGTGACCCACCGCGAGCACGCCCACCGGGTGCCCGGTGCCCTGGTCGTCGACTCCCCCGACGACACGGCGCGGATCGGGCGGCACCCGGCGACGGCGCTCACCGGGGACGAACGTCTCCCCTCCGACCCCGCCGCCGCGGCCTACCTGATCTACACCTCCGGCTCGACCGGCCGGCCCAAGGGCGTGGTCATGCCCGCCGCCGGTCTGCTCAACATGCTGTGCTGGCAGGCGGACCGCGGTACGGGGAGCGCCGACGGCGTCATCGCGCACCTGGCGAGCGTGGGGTTCGACGTGTCCCTGGAGGAGACCCTGCCCGCCCTGATCAGCGGCGGCACGGTCGCGATCCCCGAACCCGACGTGCGCACCGATCCGGTACGGCTGGTGCACTGGCTGGACCGGCACCGGGTGACCATGGTCATCGCGCCGAACCTGATGATCGACAGCATCTGCTCGGCCGCCGTCGCCGAGGGCCTCGGCCTGCCCGCGCTCACCGACGTCGCGCAGGCCGGATCGGCCCTGATGCTGAGCGATGACATGCGGACGCTGCTGGGCGGTCCCGTGGAGCGCAGGCTGCTCAACTACTACGGTCCGACCGAGACGCACGCCGTGAGCATGCTCGCCCAGTCCGGCCGGGAGGCCGCCGAGGGGCGGTCCACGGCCGTTCCGATCGGTCGTCCGGTGTGGAACCAGCGGGTCTACCTGCTGGACGGGGAGTCGCGACCGGTCCCGCCGGGAGTGGTCGGCGAGATCTTCGTCGCCGGTGACGGCGTCGCCCGCGGCTACCTGGCCAGGCCCGGACTCACCGCGGAGCGGTTCCTGCCCGATCCGTTCGCGGGCACCGGAGCGCGGATGTACCGCACGGGCGACCTGGCCCGGTGGACCGGCGACGGCACCCTGGTCTTCGCCGGCCGGGCCGACCACCAGGTCAAGATCCGGGGCTACCGGGTCGAACCGGGAGAGGTCGAGGCGACCCTGCTCGAACACCCCGACGTGGCACAGGCGGTCGTGACCGCCGTCGAGCCGGTGCCGGGGGACGTCCGGCTGGTGGCGTACGCGGTGGGGGTGGACGGCACCCGGCTCGTACCGGCGCGGCTGCGGCGCCACCTCTCCGACAGCCTTCCCGCGTTCATGGTCCCGGCGTCGTTCGTCGTGCTGGACCGGATGCCGGTGAACGCCAACGGCAAGGTGGACGCGGCGGCACTGCCGGCACCGCAGTGGACGGCCGGCGGCCGCGCCCCGCGCACCCCGCAGGAGGAACTGCTGTGCCGGCTGGTCGCCGACGTGCTGAAGATCGCCGAGGTCGGGGTCGACGACGACTTCTTCCAGCTCGGCGGGCACTCGTTGCAGATCGCCAAGCTGGCGAGCCGGGTGCGTTCGGTGCTGGGCGTGGCCCTGCCGGTGCGAGTGATCTTCGAACGGCAGACCGTCGCGGGCATCGCCAACGCCATCGACGAGCTGGCGCCGAACAGGACGCCCGCCAGGGTCATGCGCCGCCCGGAGCGCGTGCCGCTGTCCTTCGCGCAGCGCCGGCTGTGGTTCGTCGAGCAGCTGGAGACGTCGGCGGGGCACGGTTCCGCCTATCACCTCCCCTCGGCCTTCTCGCTGACCGGTGAGCTGGACGCGACCGCACTGCGAGCGGCCATCGGTGACGTGATGACCAGGCACGAAAGCCTGCGGACCGCGTTCCCGGTGTCCGGCGACGAGCCGTGGCAGCACGTCCTCGACCCCGGGAGCCCGGTGCTGACCACCGTGGACTCCTCGGAGTCCGGGATCGCCGACGCGATGACGTCCGAAGTGGACCGCCGGTTCGACCTCGCGGGCACGCCGCCGCTGCGGGCGGTGCTCTTCCGGCTCGGCCCCAACCGGCACGTGCTGCTGATCTGCCTGCACCACATCGCCACCGACCACTGGTCGATGCGGCCGCTGCTGCGGGACCTGTCCACCGCGTACGCGGCCCGGCGCGCGGGCAGCGCACCGCGGTGGACGCCGCTGCCGGTCCAGTACGCGGACTACGCGCTTTGGCAGCGGGAGGTCCTCGGCGCCGACGGCGGTGCCGCCACGGACGAGGTGGCGTACTGGACCGGGCAGCTGGCCGGCCTGCCCGAGCCGCTGGAGCTGCCGCTGGACCGGCCGCGCCCGGCCGTGCGCGGCCACCGCGGCGGGACCGTGCACTTCGAGCTGGACGCCGACCTGCACGCCGGCCTCGCGCGGTTCGCCGGCACCGGACGCGCCAGCCTGTTCATGGCGCTGCAGACGGCGCTGGCCGGTCTGCTCACCCGGATCGGCGCGGGTACCGACATCCCGATCGGTGCGCCGATCGCCGGTCGCAACGACGACGCGCTCGACGACCTGGTGGGCTTCTTCATCAACACGCTGGTCCTGCGCACCGACACCGGTGGCAACCCGACGTTCGGCGACCTGCTGGCGCGGGTGCGCGAGACCAACCTGGCCGCGTACGCCAACCAGGACGTGCCGTTCGAGCGGCTGGTCGAGGCGCTCAAGCCGACGCGCTCGTTGAGCTACAACCCGCTCTTCCAGGTGACGCTCACGTTGCAGAGCGCGGGCGAGGCCGCGCTCGACCTGCCCGGCATAGCGGTGACCAGGCGTCAGGTCGATGTGCAGACGGCCAAGTTCGACCTGTCGTTCTCGTTCACCGAACGGCGCGGCGCCGACGGCAGCCCCGAAGGCATGGCCGGACTGGTCGAGTTCGCCGACGACGTCTTCGACCAGGAGACTGTCGTGGCACTCACCCAGCGGCTGGTCCAGGTGATGCGTGCCGCGGTGGCCGATCCGGCTGCCCGGCTCGACACCGCCGACGTGCTGCTGCCCAGCGAGCGCGAAGCGCTGCTCAGCGGCGCGATGCCCATCTGAGATGAGGAGACAGCACGTGCAGGACACCGCCAGTCCACCGGTGAACGCGCCGGCCAGGCCACTGCGGCACAATCCGATCTGGTTGCGGTGGCTGGCCGCGGCATCCCTGGCCAGGCTGCCGCAGACCGCGCTTCCGGTCGCGCTGGTGCTCACCGCGCACGAGATGACCGGGTCCTTCGTGGGCAGTGGACTGCTCAGCGGCGCGAGCGCGATGACCTACGCGCTGTGCGCCCCGTGGCGCGGCCGGCAGATGGACCGGGCCCTGCTGCCCCGCGCCCTCGGGTGGTCGCTGCTCGCCGCGACCGCCGGGCTCGTCGCCACGTCGGTCGCGGCGGCCGCGGGGGCTCCCCTGTGGCTGCTGCTGGTGTTCGTCGTCCTGGCCGCGTCCGCCGGCGCCGGGGTGGGCGGGGCCTACCGGTCGGTCCTGCCCCACTTCCTCCCCTCCGCGCAGCTCTCCCGGGCGTACGCGGTCGACGCGGTCGCGGTGCAGGTGGCCTGGATCGGTGGTCCGGCGCTGGCGGCCGTGGTCGCCGCCGCGGTCGGACCGCAGGCCTGCATCGGCGTCGTGGCCGCCGTGACGGCCGCGGGCGCCCTGCTCAGCTGGACGCTGCCGAGGAGGGAACCGGGCAGCCCGGCGCAACAGCACTCCTCGGTGCGCGCGTTGCTCGCTTCGCTGTGGGCGCCGCTCGTGCTCAACGCGGGGATCGGGGTCAACCTCGGCGCACTCGACGTGTCGCTGCCGGCCCTGATGACCAGTCACGGCTCGGCCGCGACGAACGGCGGTCTGGTGCTCGCCGGCCTCTTCGCCACGAGTGCGGTCAGTGGTTCGGTCTATGCCGCGTTGCCGTCGACGAACCCGTTGCGGAAGGCGCGGACCCGCACGGTGGCGTGCGCACTGATCGCCGTGTACGGCGCCGTCCTGGCGAGCGCCGCCGCGGCACCCTGGCTGTGGCTCGCCGTCGTCTGTTTCCTGGTCGCCGGGGTGGCCTTCGCGCCGGGCGACAGCGCGGTCATCCTGCTGGTCCCCGAACAGGCTCCGCCGGCGCGGCTGGCGGAGGCGTTCGGATACTTCTCCGCCATCGGCTACGTGGGCATAGCGCTCGCCAGCCCGGCGGCCGGCTGGCTCGTGACGCGATTCGGCGCCGGGGCGGGTCTGCTCCTGGCGGCACTGGCACCACTGGTCGCGGTCGTGGTGGTGACGACGACTCGCGTCGGGCGGACGTAGAGACGTCCGATCGCAGGGAAACGTGCGATCGGACGGTGTCCCACAACAGTTCACATCGCTTGTCGAAGAAATGCGGAGGTCGGTCATGGTGGACATCGACGACGACGTCGATTACGTCGTCGTGCTCAACGGCGAGGAACAGTACTCGATTCTGCTGGCCGGCCGCGAAGTTCCGGCGGGGTGGGCCGTCGAGGGATTCCGCGGGCCCCGGCAGGAGTGCCTGGACCACATCGACCTCGTGTGGACCGACATGAGGCCGCTGAGTGTCCGCCGGCGAACGGACGGAAAGTAGAATGCTGTACGAAAGCGTCGTCCGGCAGGCCGTGCGGAATCCCTCGGCCCCCGCGGTCACGTTCGACGGCGAGACCCTGACCTACGACCAGCTCGTCCGCCGGGCGGACCGGCTGTCCGACGCGCTGACCACGGCCGGCGTCCGGCGGGGCGACGTCGTCGGTGTCCTGATGAGGCGCTCCACCGAGCTGGTCCCGGCGCTGCTGGCGATCCTGCGGGCCGGCGCCGCCTACGTCGGGATCGACCCCGACGACCCGCCACAGCGGCGGAGCGACCTGCTGGCGAACGCCGGCGTGGAGTTCGTGGTGGCGGACGACCGGCTGCGGGAGTGCGTTCCCGGCGGGTTCACCACGCTCTCGCCGTCGGCCGCGGGCCCGTCCTCCGGCGCTCCGGCGAGCACCACCGCCGACGACCTCGCCTACGTCGGCTACACGTCCGGCTCGACCGGGCAGCCGAAGGGCGTGATGGTCCCGCACCGCGCGGTCCTCCGGCTGGTCACGGACATGAACTGGATGACCGTCCGCCGGGACGACGTGTTCCTCCAGGCGGCTCCCCTGGCGTTCGACGCCGCCACCTTCGAGATCTGGGCACCGCTGACCCACGGCTGCCACCTCGTGGTGGCGCCGGCCGGCCGGATGACCCCGGACGTGGTGGCGCAGACCCTGCGCGAGCACGGTGTGACGGTGCTGTGGCTGACCGCCGGCCTGTTCCACGAGGTGGCCGCGCACGACATCGGCGCGTTCGCCGGCGTGCGTCACCTCGTCGCGGGCGGCGACGTGATCCAGCCCGGTCCGGTCGCGCGTCTGCTCGCCGCGCATCCGGGCATCACGTTCACCAACGGGTACGGTCCGACCGAGAACACGACCTTCACCACGACCTGGACGACCGACGCCGGCGCCGGGGACGGCCTCGACACGGTTCCGATCGGAACGCCCGTCAACGGCACCCGGATCGCGGTGCTGGACGCCGGTCTGCGGCCGGTCGAGGCGGGCGCCTGCGGTGAGCTGTACGCGTCGGGAGCCGGGCTCGCCCTCGGCTACCTCGGCCGGCCGGGTGCCACGGCCGACCGGTTCGTCCCCGACCCGTTCGCGCCCGAGCCGGGGGCGAGGATGTACCGCACCGGCGACCTCGTCCGGCTGCGGCCCGACGGCGCCTGCGAGTTCGTCGGCCGGGTCGACGACCAGGTCAAGATCCTCGGTCACCGGGTCGAGCCGGGTGCGGTCGAGGCCGCGCTGCACCGCCTGCCCGGGGTCAGCCGGACCGCCGTCGTCGTACGGACCGCCGCCGACGGGACGAAACGGCTGGTGGCCCACGTCGTGCCGGAGGACGATCCGGCGCCGCACTGGGGCGAGTGGCTGCGCGAACAGCTGCGCGCGGTCCTGCCCGCGCCGATGGTCCCGTGGACCGTCCTGGTGCAGGAAACCCTGCCCCTGACCGGCAACGGGAAGATCGACCGCGGCGCGCTGCCCGAGGCGGACCTGACGGCGCGCAACGTGCCGAACGAGTTCGTCGCGCCGAGGACCGACGTGGAGCACCGCCTGGCCGAGCTGTGGACCCGCGTGCTCGGCGTGGAGCCGATCGGCGCCGACGACGACTTCTTCGACCTCGGCGGCCATTCGCTGAACGCCTCGGACCTGCTCGGCTCGGTGCGGGCGGAGTTCGGTGTCGCGTTCCCGGCACGCGTCCTCTACCTGCAACCGACCCTTCGCGAACTCGGCGAGGAGCTGGAGAGCGCCATCCGGAGCGGGGCGCAGCGATGACCCTCGCCGTGGAGCCGGGCCGGTGCCCGATGCACGCCGCCCCGGCGGTCGACCTGTTCGAGCCGGGGACGTTCGCCACCACGGACGTGCACGCCGTCTGGCGCACCCTGCGACGGGAGGAGCCGGTCAGCTGGCATCCGGTCGGCGACGGCGGGTTCTGGTCCGTGACCCGGTACGACGACGTGCAGCACGTGCTGCGCGACCACGGCACGTTCACCTCCGAGCAGGGGTCGCTGCTCACCCTCCTCGGCAAGGGCGACCCGGCCGGCGGCCGGCAGATGGCGGTCACCGACCCGCCCCGGCACGCGAGGATGCGGGAACCGCTGCAACGCGCCCTGTCGGTCCGGGAGGTGGAGCGCGACCTGCCGCGCATCCGGTCCCTGGTCCGGGAGTTGCTCGCCCCCATGAAGGACGGCGGCGTGTTCGACTTCGCCGCGGCGATGGCGGCCGTGCCGATGGCGGTCATCGGCTCGTGGATGCGGCTCCCCCGGTCGGACTGGCCCGATCTGACCAGGCTGACGGGCGCGTCCATCGCGCCGGACGACCCGGTCTTCGCCGGCCCGGGCGGCCCGGAGAGGACGCTCGTCAGAGCGCACCGCGAGCTGTTCGCCTACTTCCAGGACGTGGTCGCGGAACGGCACGCCGCCGCCCCCGGCGACGACCTGATCGGCGTGATGCTGGGCATGCGCGTCGACGGGGAGGGACTCGCGCCGAGCGAGATCGTGTCCAACTGCTACAGCCTGCTGCTCGGTGCCAACGTGACCACCGCCCAGCCGCCGAGCGCCGCCCTGCTCGAACTCGCCGGAACCGACGCGCTGGCCGACTGGGCGGCGCACCCGGACCTGCTGGTCAGCGGGGTGGAGGAGGCGTTGCGCTGGTCCTCTCCCGCGCAGCACTTCATGCGCTACGCCAGGCGGGACGTGCGGATCCGTGACGTCACGGTCCACGCGGGCGACGCGGTCGTCGCCTGGCTGGGCTCGGCCAACCGCGACGAGACGGTGTTCGCGCGGCCCGACACGTTCGACGTCCGCAGGCGTCCCAACAAGCACATCGCCTTCGGCGTCGGCCCGCACTACTGCGTCGGGCACACCGTCGCCCGGGTCGCGCTGCGGGTCCTGTTCCACGAGCTGCTGACCGGCTTCACCGGCATCGAGGTCGTCGGCGAACCCGTGCGGCTGCGGTCGAACTTCATCGCGGGATACACCAGCCTGCCGGTGACGGCACGAGGAGTACGGCCATGACGAGCGGACCTGCTGTTCCCCTGCGCAGGTGGCTGCCCCGGCCACCGGGGGAGACCCCGTCGCGGATCTTCTGCCTGCCCTACTCGGGCGCGGGCGCCTCCATGTTCAGCCGGTGGCCGGACGCCGCGGGCGGTACCGGCCTCTGCCCGGTGCAGCTGCCCGGCCGGGAGAACCGGCTGCGCGAACCGCACTTCGGGACCTACGAACAGCTCGCGGAGGACCTGGTCGAGGCGCTGCTGCCCGCCATGGACCGCCCCTTCGGGCTGTTCGGGCACTGCAGTTCCGCGCTGATCGCGTTCCAGGTCGCCGTCGTGCTGCACCGCGAGGGGCTGCCGACGCCACGGCGGTTGTTCTGCTCCTCCCAAGTCGCGCCCCACGAGGGCCCCTACGGCAGCTACCTGACGATGACCGACGAGCAACTCCGCGCGGAACTCGTCGCGTTGAGCGACAGCGAGCTCGACGACTCCGTCCTGGACCTCGTCACCGAGGTGCTGCGGGCGGACGTCGAGGCCAACAAGGCCTACCGGCCGGCCGGGCCGGTGCTGCTGGACACCGCGATCACCACGATCGGCTGGTCGGCCGACCACGAGGTCGCCCCCGAGCGCATGGGCGGGTGGGACCAGTACTCCGAGAAGGTCCACCGGGTGGTGCTGCCGGGCGTGCACCACACGTTCCTGGACGCCCCGGACGCGCTGCTGGCGCAGTTCGCCGACGGAATGGCCTCGGATGACTGAGGTGCGGACCTGCCGGATCCCCCGGACCCACAACGGCCCGCCCGGCAGCGCGAACGGCGGATACGCGTGCGGGATGTTCGCCAGGACCGCGGCCGGCGTGGTCGGGACGGCCGCGGTGGTCCAGTTGCACGCGGCCCCGCCGCTCGACACCGAGCTGGCCGTCCGCCCGCACCGCGGGCGGGCACTGGTCTGGCACGGGGACGAGCTCGTCGCGACGGTGTCCGCCGCGGCGCACGACCGGCCGGCGGGGGCGCCGTTCGTCACCGCCACCGCCGCGGACCGGGCGGGCGGGTCCTTCGCGGGTGCGGCGGCGCACCCGTTCCCGGAGTGCGTGGTGTGTGGAACCGCCAGGACCGACCCGGCCGCGTTGCGTCTGACTCCGGGGGGTGTGGACGGCCTGCCGGATGTCGTCGCGTGCGTCTGGACCCCCGGTGACCAGGACCTGGACACCGTGTGGGCCGTGCTGGACTGCCCCGGCGGCTGGACCCTCGACCAGAGCGGCTCTCCCTACGTGCTCGGCAGGATGTCCGCGCGCGTCGACGCGGTCCCTCCGCCCGGCGAGCCCACGGTCGTCGTGGCCAGGCGCCTCGCGACCGTCGGACGGACCGCGCGGGTGGCCAGCGCGCTGTTCGGTCCGGACGGCACCGAGTTCGGCCGGGCGGAGGCCACCTGGGTCCGGCTCAGTGCTTCTTCCGATCCGGCGCCGAGGGAAAGGGAAGGTCTTCGATGGTGACCGCGAACCTGATCGACCTGTTCGAGGAGCAGGTGCGCCGACGACCGGACGCCGTCGCGGTGGTGTGCGGTGAACTGTCGCTGTCCTACCGGGAGCTCGACAGCCGGGCGAACCGGCTGGCCCGCCTGCTGGCGGGGTCCGGTGCCCGCCCCGGCGCGTTCGTCGGGGTGTGCCTGCCGAGGTCCCCGGACCTGCCGGTGGCGCTGCTCGCCGTGCTGAAGACCGGCGCCGCCTACCTGCCGCTGGATCCGGGATATCCCGGGGAACGCGTCGCGTGGACGGTGCGGGACGCGGACCCGGTCGTGGTCGTCGGCACGTCCGAGGTGCCGCGGCCCGGGGACGGCCCCGTGCTCCTGCTGGACGATCCGGCCGTGGCGGCCCGGCTGGCGCAGGCCCCCGACGGCGCTCCGCCGGTCGTGCGGGATCCCGGCGACGCCGCCTACATGATCTACACCTCCGGGTCGACGGGACGGCCGAAGGGCGTCGTCGTCCCGCACGCCGGCGTCGTGGCGCTGTTCGCCGCCGCCCGCGACCTGTTCGACTTCGGGCCCGAGGACGTCTGGACGCTGTTCCACTCCTACGCGTTCGACTTCTCGGTCTGGGAGCTGTGGGGCGCACTCCTCCACGGTGGCACGCTGGTGGTGGTCCCGGTCGACACCGCCAGGTCCGCGCCGGACTTCCTGCGGCTGCTCGCCGACCAGCGGGTCACCGTCCTCAACCAGACCCCGTCGGCGTTCTACGAGCTGGCGCGGGCCGATGCCGAGGACCCGGCCACCTCGGGCCGGCTGGCCCTGCGCTACCTGGTCTTCGGCGGCGAGGCGCTCGACCTGGCGAGGCTGGAGGAGTGGTACGGGCGGCACAGTCCGGGCAAACCCGAGCTGGTGAACATGTACGGCATCACCGAGACCACCGTGCACGTCACCCACGCCGCCCTCGACCACGACCGGACGGCCGTGACCGGTCTGGTCGGCCGGCCGCTCCCCGGTGTTCGCTGCTACGTCCTGGACGACGGGTCGAACCTGGTACCGCCCGGTGTGGTGGGCGAGTTGTACGTGGGCGGCGCGGGCGTGGGGTGGGGCTACTGGGGCCGCGGAGGGCTGACGGCCGACCGGTTCGTGCCGGATCCGTTCGGCGGTGCCGGCGAGCGCCTGTACCGGACCGGCGACCTCGTGCGCTGGGGGCGCTGGGGTCTGGAGTACTCGGGGCGGATGGACGACCAGGTGAAGATCCGGGGGTTCCGGATCGAGCTGGGCGAGGTCGAGTCGGTGCTGGCCCGGTGCCCCGGTGTGGCGGACGCGGTGGTCGTCGCCGGCGCCGACGGCCGGGGCGGGCGGTGCCTGGTCGGGCACGTCACGCCGGGCAGGCCCGCCGGTCCGGTGGACCCGTCGCGGTTGGGCGCGGCCGCAAGGGAGTTCGCCTCCCGGCAGCTCCCCGCCCACATGGTGCCGGCGGTGGTCATGGTCTCCGCGGAGTTCCCGTTGTCGCCCACCGGCAAGGTCGACCGGCGGGCGCTTCCCGCACCGGTGTTCGACGTGTCGGCCGGCCGTCCTCGCTCGCCGGTGGAGGCGGTGCTGTGCACGGTGTTCGCCGACGTGCTCGGCATCGACGAAGTCGGCCCGGACGACGGGTTCTTCGACCTCGGCGGGCACTCGCTGGTGGCGACGGGCCTGGTGAACCGGGTGCGGACCGCGCTGGGGGTGGAGCTGGGGGTCAGCGCCCTGTTCGAGGCACCGACACCGGCCGCGCTCGCGCGGCTGATCGCGGGTCACACCACCGAGGGCGGGGCCCGGGACGTCCTGCTCGAACTGCGGGGGCACGGCAGCCGGCCACCGCTGTTCTGCGTCCATCCGTCCAGCGGGATGAGCTGGTCCTACGCCGGCCTGCTGCACCACCTCGATCCGGAGACGCCGCTGTACGGACTCCAGGCACCGAGCCTGAGCGGCGACTGCGCCATGCCGCAGACCATCGAGCAATTGGCGGCGGACTACCTGCGCCGCATCCGCACGGTGCAGCCGAGCGGACCGTACCGGTTGCTCGGCTGGTCGTTCGGCGGGCTGGTCGCCCACGAGATCGCGGTCCGGCTCGAACGGGAGGGGCAGGAGGTGGCGCTGCTGGCCGTTCTGGACGTGGCGCCGGTGGCCGCGGAGACCGACGGCGCGCAGGCGGAGGGCCTTGCCGGCACCACGCGCGAGGAGGCACTCGCGGAGGAGATCGGCGATGCCAGCCTGCCGGAGGAGACGATCACCCGGATCACCGCCACCCTCGGGCACACCGGCCGGCTGCGCGAGCGCTTCACCCCCGGCCGGTTCGGCGGCGACCTGCTGCTGTGCACGGCCGGACCGAACGCACTGGCCGAGGAGTGGCGCCCGCACATCGGCGGCCGCATCACGACCCACGCGATCGCCACCACGCATCTGCGGATGATGCGCCCCGCGGCGCTGGCCCGGATCGGGCCCGTCCTGGCGGCCGCGCTCGCCGGCGGGGACCGGTAGCCGGCACGCCCCTCCTCGCCGCCACTCCGCCCGCGGTACGACGCACCGGCCCGTCCTGGCGCCCGGCGCAAGGCCCTGTCACCGTACGGCACGGTCGGCCCACCCGGGGTAACGGCTTGACGAGCTTGTCGAACAAACGATCGAATACGGTCTACGCTGGAGAAATCGGAAGGGGAGCCGGGTGTCGACGAAGGGGGCCGAGCGCAGGGAACCGGAGGTGATGTCGGGTGTTCGCGCATCTGCACGTCGCCTCCGGCTACTCGGTGCGCTACGGCGCCTCACTGCCGGGCCGGCTGGTCGAACGGGCGGTGGAGCTGGGCCTGCGGGAGCTGGCACTGACCGACCGGGACACGGTGGCCGGGGCGGTGCGGTTCGCCCGGGCCTGCGCCGGGGCCGGGATCCGGCCGCTGTTCGGGGCGGACCTCGCCGTCCCGCTCCTGAGCCGGGCGCAGCCGGCGCGGAGAAGCCGCACGCCCGCCCGGGGCGGGGCGTTCGTCGCCGACTCGGCGCCCCGGGTCACGCTGCTGGCCCGCGACGGGCAGGGCTGGGCGAACCTGTGCGCGCTGGTCACCGCCGGCTGGGCCGCCAGGGAACAGGCCGGCGGCGGGCAGCCGATCGTGCCTTGGAGCGCGATCCGGCGGCACGGCGAAGGCCTGACCGTACTCCTCGGTCCGGCGTCCGAGCCGGTGAGGGCGCTGGCCGACGGCCGCACGGACCTGGCGACCGAGCTGCTGGCACCGTGGCGTGACGTCTTCGGGCCGTACCTGCGGCTGGAGGCCGTGCACCACCGCCGCACCGGCACCGGGCCGGGATCGCTGCGGCTGGCCGCCCGCACCGTGGGCCTCGCCGCCGAGCTGGACCTGCCGGCGGTCCTCACCAACGCCGTGCGCTACGCGACCGGCGACCGGGCTCCGATCGCCGACGTCCTGGACGCGGCCCGGCTGCTCACCCCGATCCGACCCGGCCGGGTCTGCAACGGGGAGCGGTCCCTGAAGGACGCCGCCGGGATGGCCGGCCTCGCCGAGGAGGTCGTCCGCGCGGCCGGGCAGGAGCGGGGTGGGGCGGCGCACCTGCTGGCCGCGACCGCCCGCACCGCCTCCGAGTGCCGCCTCGACCCGTACGCCGATCTCGGGATCGGCCGGGTGCACTTCCCCGAGGAGCACGTCATCGGCGTCGCCCCCGGCCGGTCCGCCCAGGTGCTGCGCGAGCGGTGCGAGGCGGCGATGGTCCGCCACGGCTACGACCGCTCCGCCACGATGCGGGCCCGCCTGGAGGCGGAACTCCAGGTGCTCAACACGCTCGGCTGGCCCTCGTACGCGCTCACCGTCGCCCGCATCGTCGACGACGTCCGGGAGATGGGCATCCGGGTGCAGGCGCGCGGTTCCGGCGCGGGCTCCCTGGTGGTGCACCTGCTCGGCGTCTCCTTCGCCAACCCGCTCGACCACGGGCTGCTGATGGAACGGTTCGTCAACCTGCGCCGCCGCACCCTGCCGGACATCGACATCGACGTGGAGTCCGCCCGCCGCCTGGAGGTCTACCGCCGGATCATGGACCGGTTCGGCACCGAGCGGGTGTGCACCCTGTCGATGCCCGAGACCTACCGGGTGCGGTGGGCGATCCGCGACGCCGGGCTCGCCCTCGGCCTGCCCCCGGACGAGGTCGGCCGGCTCGCCAAGGCGTTCCCGCACATCACCGCCCGCTCGGCCCGCACCGCGCTGCGGGAACTGCCGGAACTGCGGCAGGTCGCCGCCGTGGCGGGCCGGTACGGCAGGCTGTGGGACCTGGTCGAAGGCCTCGACGCACTGCCCCGCGGCACGGCCATGCACCCGTGCGGCGTCATCCTCTCCGACGCCACCCTGCTGCGCCGCACCCCCGTCGTGCCGACCGCCGGCGAGGGCTTTCCCGCCACGGTGTTCGACAAGGAGGACGTCGAAGGCGACGGTCTCGGCCTCCTGAAGCTCGACGTGCTGGGCGTGCGCATGCAGTCGTCCATGGCGTACGCGATCCGCGAGATCGAACGGACCACCGGCGAGCGGATCGACCTGGACGACCCCACCCAGGTGCCCCTCGACGACCCGGCCGCCTACGAGCTGCTGCGCGAAGGCGAGTCGCTGGGCGTGTTCCAGCTCGAATCCCCCGGCCAGAAGGACCTGTTGGGCCGCCTCCAGCCGGAGACCTTCGCCGACCTGGTCGCGGAGATCTCGCTGTTCCGGCCCGGCCCGGTGCAGGCCGACATGATCCGGCCCTTCCTGCTCGGCCGGCACGGCGGGAAGCCCGTCAGCTACCCCCACCCCGACCTGGAGCCGTGGCTGCGCTCCACCTACGGCGTGGTCATCTACAACGAGCAGGTGGCCGGCCTGTTCGCCACCATGACCCGCACCGACCTGGCGATGGGCGAGGAGGCCCGGCGCGCCCTGGCGAAGCCCGAACGCCTACCGAATCTCCAGGCCTGGTACCGGCAACGCGCCACCGAAGCCGGATACCGGCCGGCGGTGGTCGACCAGGTGTGGCGGATGCTGGAGAACATGGGCGCCTACGGCTTCGCCCGCGCCCACGCGACCGCGTTCGCCCTGCCGACCCTGCAGAGCGCCTGGCTGAAGGCGCACCACCCGGCGCCGTTCTACGCCGGGCTGCTCGAACACGACCCCGGCATGTACCCCAAGCGCCTCGTGCTGGCCGACGCCCGCCGGCGCGGCGTGGCGATCCTGCCGCTGGACGTCCAGCACTCGGCCACCGGCTACCGGACCGAGCGGCTCGCGGACGGCCGCCTCGGCCTGCGCGTCTCGCTGGCCGACGTCCGCGGCATCACCGCCGACCAGGCCGCCCGCATCCAGGAGGGCCAGCCCTTCCACGACCTCGCCGACTTCTGGGCCCGCGCCCGGCCCGGCCACCCGGTCGCCGACCGGCTGGCCCGGACCGGCGCGTTCGCCACCCTCGCCCCCGGCAGCGGACGCCGCGACCTGCTCCTGCAGATCGACGAACTCCACCGGCACCACCGCTCCGCCGTCGGCCCTGGCCAGCTCACCCTCGCCCCGCCCGTCGCCCCGCCCGCGGGAACGAGCGGACTGCCGCCGATGACACCCGGCCAGGAGCTGGAGGCCGAACTGGAGGTGATCGGCCTGGACGCCTCCCGGCACCTCATGGAACCGCTCCACCCGCTGCTGGACGAACTCGGCGTCACCCCCTCCCATCTGCTGCGGGAGCAGCCGGCCGGCGCGACCGTACTGGTGGCCGGCGCGAAGGTCGCCATCCAGACCCCGCCCATGCGCTCCGGGCGCCGCACCGTCTTCGTGTCGCTGGACGACGGCGGCAAGGGCGGGCAGGTCGACCTGACCTACTTCGACGACACCCACGAGCAGGCCGCCTACCCGCTCTTCCACCACTTCCTGCTGCTCGCGCGCGGCACCGTCTCACGCCGTGGCAGGTCCGTCACCGTGATCGGCAGCCACGCCTGGAACCTGGAGGAGGTCGCCGGCGCCCACCAGGACGGTGGCACCGCCGCCGTCCGGGCCCTGCTCGCCACCGATCCCGCACCGCACTCCGGCCCGGACGGTGCGGGTAGTGCGGGTGGTGCGGACAGTGCGGCTGGTGCGGAGAGGGGCCGGCCGAGGGCCGGCCGTGGCGCGGGCCGGCTGTGGCACGCCAGCCAGGGGAGCGCCGGATGACCACGCGCCCGCTGACCACGCACCGGATGACCACGCGCCCGCCGACCGCCACCGACACCAGCGCGGGAACGATTCTTCACCTGCGCGTCCACCGTGCCGGCTTCGAGACCTACCGCGAACTGTTCACGGTGCTCGGCGACACCACCCCCGTCGTCCAGGCACTCCCCCCGGACAGCGCGCTCCTGGACCTGGCCGGCGCCACACGCTACTTCGGGCTGGCACCGGAACAGCTCGCGGACCGGCTGCAAACCCGGCTCGCCGCCCGCTACGGACTGGCCAGCACGGGCGGAATCGGGCCCAACCGCATGCTCGCCACCCTGGCCGCCGACGCCGCCACGCCCGGCACCGTCCACGTCCTGCCCGCCGACCGGGCCGAGTCGGAGCGGTTCCTGCGCGGCCGCCCGCTGCGCGCCCTGCCCGGCATCGGTCCCGCCCTGGAACGCCAGCTGGCCCGGTACGGGATCGAGACGGTCGGCGACCTCGCCGACCTTCCCCTGGCCACCGTGCAGCGCGTCGTCGGCGCCTCCACCGGGCGCCTCCTGCACGAGCGCGCCCACGGCACCGACCGGCGCACCGTCGCACCGGCAGGACCGCCCGCCGGCATCACCAGCACGCACCGCTTCGACCGCGACGTCCTCGACCCGGCCGAGATCCGGCGCGCCCTGCTGTCCGCCGCCACCGACCTCGGAACCCGGCTGCGGACGGCCGGGCAGATCGCCCGCGGCGTCGAACTACAGGTCACCTACGCCGACCGGTCCACCACCACCCGCTCACGCACCCTCGGCGAGCCGACCGCCCACACCCCGGCCCTGCAACGGGTGCTGTACGAGCTGCTCTCCGCACTCGCACTGCAACGGGCACGCGTGCGGGCGGTGACGGTGCGGGTCGGCGAACTGGCCGCGGCGGCCCGCGGGGCCGAGCAGCTGACCTTCGACCGGCTCATCGAGAACGCCCGCACGCTGGAGCCGGTCATCGACCGGGCCGGCCTGCGCTTCGGCACCGGCGCCGTGCACCCGGCCGCTCTCGTGGAACCGCGCCGCCCGCGAGCCCGGCGGGCGTGACGGGGCGTTCGTTCGCCGTGGGCGGCCTTCCGTGGGCGGCCCGCCTGGGCCTCACCCTCCTGCCGGTAGGGCTGCTCGCCCTGCGCGGCTGCCCGACGTGCTGGACGATCGGATGGATGCAGACCATCTCGCGGGACCGCCGTACGGCATTCTCACCCTCGGGCTCCCGACAAGTATTTTTTCCTTGACAAATTTTTTTGTCGGCTGGATGCTGGAACGGTGCTGGAAGTCGCCGTGATCGAAGAACCCGCCGCGGCCGAGGCTTCGCTGGACCCGATGCGGTCACGCCTCCTCGCCGCCCTGACCGAGCCCGGCTCGGCCGCCATGCTGGCCGCCCGGCTGGAGCTGCCCCGGCAGAAGGTCAACTACCACCTGAAGGAGCTGGAGCGGCACGGCCTCGTCGAACTCGCCGAGGAGCGCCGCAAGGGCAGCGTCACCGAACGGGTGTACCGCGCCACCGCGGCCTCGTACGTGATCTCCCCCAGCGCCCTCGCCGCCGTGAGCCCGGACCCCGCCCGCTCCCCCGACCAGCTCTCCGCCCGCTGGCTGCTGGCACTCGGCTCCCGGCTGGTGCAGGAGGTCGGGACCCTGCTGACCGGCGCCTCCCGGGCCCGGCAGCGGGTCGCCACCTTCGGCATCGACGCGCAGGTGCGGTTCGCCTCCGCCGCCGACCGGGCCGCCTTCGCCGAGGAGCTGGCACAGTCCGTGGCCACCCTCGTCAGCCGCTACCACGACGAGTCCGCCCCCGGAGGTCGCAGCCACCGGGTGGTCGTCGGGCTCCACCAGATCCCCGCCGCCCCGCCCGGCGCTCAGCCCGGTACTCAGTCCGGCGCTGGGGTTGGGACGGGGCCCGCCGACCCCGCCAACCCTGCCGACCCCGCGGAGCCCGTCGGCCCGGCGGCGGAGGAGACCGGGACCGCACCGAACCGGGAGAACCCGCGATGACCCACCCGTTCGAGATCGGGCTGAAGACCTCCCTGCCGGCGAGCCCGGAACAGGTCTGGGAGGCGATCGCCACCGGTCCGGGGATCGACTCCTGGTTCATGGGCCGCAACGAGCTGGACCCGCGCGAGGGCGGCACCGCCGCCATGGAGACCGGGGGCCACCGCGAGGAGGCGGTCGTCACCGCCTGCGAACCCGGAAAGCGCCTGGCCACCCGTACGGCCACCGGCGAGGACGGCCGGTTCATGGCCTTCGAGTACCTGATCGAGGGCCGGGACGGCGCCGCCACCGTGCTCCGGGTCGTCCACAGCGGCCTGCTCGGCGACGACTGGCAGGACGAGTACGACGCGCTGCGCCGCGGCTGGCCCTTCCACCTCCACACGCTCCGCGAGTACCTCACCCATTTCCCCGGGCGCACCGCCGTCCCCGTCTTCGCCGCCGCGCCGTCGGCCGGCCGGCCGGGGCCCGAGGTCCGGGCCGCCCTCGCCCGCGCCTTGGCGCTGCCGCTCCCGGTCGCCGTGGGCGCGCGGGTCCACGGCGGACCGACGGGCCTGCCGCCGCTGGACGGCGAGGTGGTGTGGGCGGACGACGAGCGTTTCGGGGTCCGCACCGCCGACGGGCTCTACACCTTCCACCACGGCTCCGGCCTGGTGCTGATGTTCCACCACCTCTTCGGCCGGGCTCCGGACGGGGCCGAGGCCGCCTGGCAGCGGTGGCTGACCGAGGCCCTCGCCTGAGCTTCCCGGCTTGCCGGACCCTCCGCGTCCGGCAGGCCGGGCAGAACCCGTCGGACCCGACAGCACCAGACCCGACAGACCCCGACTCAACACACCCAGACCCGCACGAGAACCGAGGAACCACCCATGCGCACCCTGATCAGCACCGCCTTCGTCTCCCTCGACGGCGTCGTCGAGGGCCCCGGCGGCGAGCCCGGCTACCGCAACTCCGGCTGGACCTTCAAGGACATCGAGTTCCTCCCCGAGGCGTTCGAGATCAAGGGGCGGGAACAGGAGGAGTCCACCGCGATGCTGCTCGGCCGGGTCAGCTACCAGGCGTTCAGCCCGGTGTGGCCGGACATGCCGGAGTTCGCCCACTACCGGACGCTGCCGAAGTACGTCGTCTCCACCACCCTCGCCGACGACGACCTGGTCGGGAACTGGGGCGAGACCACCATCCTGCGCTCGCTCGACGAGGTCGCCGCGCTGAAGGAGACCGAGGGCGGCCCGATCATCGTGCACGGCAGCGCCACCCTGAACCACGCCCTCTCGGACGCCGGCCTGATCGACCGCTACCACCTGCTCGTCTTCCCGCTGCTGCTCGGCGCCGGCAAGCGCCTGTTCAGCACGACGGACAAGGACACCCAGAAGCTGAAGCTGGTCGAGCACGAGGTGTACGGGAACGGCCTCCAGAAGCAGGTCTTCGACGTCGTCCGCTGAACGTCTCCCCTCCCCCGTCCCCCCGCTGGCCTTCCCCGGCCCGTCAACGCTCCTGCGCGGTGCGCCAGATGAACACCTCGCTGCTCGGCTGCCGCTCCGAGAAGAGGCCCGAGGGCGAGGTCCGGGCGAGGAGTTCACGGAGGTCCGCCTCGAAGGCAGGACGGCGCTCGGCTAAGAGGTGCGGGGCCGAGGAGGAGAGCGAGAAGACGCCCGCGACCGCGTCGTCGGCCGTGCGTACCAGCGGCCGCCCGCCCGGGACGACGATCCGCTGCGGGCCGGCGAAGCCCGCCCGGGCGAGGACGGCGGCCTCGTCGCCCGGTGTGCCGTGCGGCAGCAGCCCTCGCCCCGCGCGGCGGACCGGCCCGAGGTAGTGCCGGACCAGCTCGCCGATCCCGGCGTACGGCACCGGCGGGTGCGGCAGCCCCTCGGTGGGGCGCGACTCGCCCTTCAGGTCCGAGATGTGCGCCAGCGCGCCGCCGGGGCGCAGCACGCCCCGTACGGTCACCGCCACCAGGTCGCGGTCCATCCAGTGGAAGGACTGGCCGAAGGTCGCCAGCGTGAACGTGCCGAGGTCCGGCGGCAGTTCCTCGGCCCGGGCCCGCACCCAGGTGGCCCCAGGCTCCGCCGCGCCCGCCCGTCGCGCCTCGGCGATCATCCCGGCGTCCGGGTCCACCCCGACGACCTCGGCGAACAGGTGCGCCAGCTCCAGCGCCAGAGTCCCCGGCCCGCACCCCACGTCGAGCAGCCGCCCTTGACCGTCCAGCCCCAGTGCCCCGGCCAGCGCCTCCGCCAGTCCGGGGGCGTACGGGACCCTGCCGCGCGTGTAGTGAGCGGCCGTCCCGGCGAACAGCGTCTCGTCCCAGGTCCATTCGGTACCGCTCATGCCTGCTCCCCTGCGAAGGCTCGTTCCCGGCCGAAGGTCCCGATCATGGCACGGGTGCTGACGACTGGTCAGGACAGGAAATCGGTGGACAGGCCGACGGCGCTCCACAGACTGGTCCCATGACTGTGACGGATGACAGGACCGACCTCCGGATCTACCTCCAGGACGCCCGCGACGCGTTGCTCTGGAAGCTCGACGGCCTCTCCGAGTACGACCTGCGCCGCCCGCTCACCCCCACCGGCACCAATCTGCTGGGCCTGGTCAAGCACCTCACGGGCGCCGAGGCGATGTACTTCGGCGACACCTTCGGACGCCCCTTCCCCGAGCCGACCCCGCTGTGGTTCATCGGCGACACCGAGCCGAACGCCGACCTGTGGGCGCGGGCGGACGAGAGCACCGAGGAGATCGTCGGACGCTACCGGCGGGTCTGGGCGCACTCGGACGCCACCATCGAGGCCCTGCCGCTGGACGCCACCGGCCGGCTGCCGTTCGGCGACCGCCCCGAGCAGACCCTGCACCGGGTCCTCGTCCACATGATCGCCGAGAGCCACCGCCACGTCGGCCACGCCGACCTGGTCCGCGAACTCGTGGACGGCACCATCGGGCAGCGCCCCGACGGCATCAACACCGCCGAGGGCGACGCGCACTGGTGGCGGGCCCACCACGACCGCGTCGAGCAGGCGGCCAGGAAGGCCGGCGGGCTCGGCTGAGGTGGGGAAACCCGCTGCGTCAGCCTCCGCGCCGCCCGTGCCGGGTGGGCCCGCCGACGTGCCGTACGACGGCCGCCGCCCGGTCCGCGAGGGGCCCGGGGGCGATCGGGAGGCACTCGTACCCGAACCGGGCGTAGGCCTCCCGGTGGATCCGTTCGAACCGCAGCGACTCCTCGTACGAGATGCGCCGTGCCTCGGTCGGGGTGACGAAACCCGGGCTCTCCACGAAGAACACCCGGCGCTCGTAGACCCCTTCCGCCCGGATGCGGTCGAGCTCCCGGGCGAGGGCCCGGCTCACCGGATGGCCGAGGTACACCGCCAGGGCGTACGTGCACACCGGCGAACGGTCGAAGAACCGCACCTCCCCCGGCGGGCCCGCGGCCCCCTCCTGCCGGAGCCGCTGCAGGGCGACCACCGCGTCCACGAACGACGGGTCCGCCCACGGCTCCGGCTCGCCCTGGGCCTGCCGCAGGGCGATCACGTCCGTGGCGGCCTCCTCGACCACCGGGAAGCCCTCGCACTCCAGCCACCGCAGGATCGCCGTCTTCCCGGCCCCCGGGGTGCCGGTCAGCAGGTAGCGCTTCATCCCCGCACCCTACGGGCCCGGCGGCGGGGTCGGGGGGCCGTAGGGCGCCGGGCCTGTAGGGCGCGAGTGGCGTTGCGGCAGTGGCGAAGGGCTTCGGGCGGGCGACCGGCACGTGGGGCCGCCGGGGCTGTCAGGACCGCCTACGCAGCGGCGGTCGCCCGTCGATGATGACGCTATCCCGCACCGATGGCAGCAGCCTGTGTGCGGCAATGTTCCAGCCCCGCCATCACCTCGGCCCGGTCCGAGCCGTCCTTGCTCACCAGTAGTTCGCCGGCCGCGGTCATGGCGGCCCAGAAATCGGGCGGCGAGCCCCGTCCGTCCCGGAACCGGGTCCTGGCGAAGTACAGGAAGATCTTTGTGAGCTCCCCGGCACGAAACCACCCGAGCAGGCTGCCTGGACAGCCTCCGCGCGCACCGGCGGCGGTTCCCAGCAGGTTGCGGATGCGCTCGTCGTGCTCGTCAAGGACTCGGTCCACGATGAACACGTGCCCCATCGTGAGAAGGGTGGCGACGAGTTGCTCCTCACCCACCGAGAACTCCGCGAAGAGTGGTTCGACCTCGCGGAGTCGGGCCTGGGCGTCCGACCGGGGCACGCCCAGCGCCAGGCAAACGGCCATCGCGCAAGTGCCCAACTCGCCTGTCCTCGCGGCCAGTTCGGCGAAGATCCCCTCCTCGCTCCGCCCAGCGGCAAGCATCTCCTGCGCCTCCGGAACCAGTGCGTCCTCGCCCCTACCACGGTTCATGGCCGGAGGCTACCGCGAGAGGCGACGGCCGGCTTCGCCCTGATCCCCTCGGTCACCGAGGCCGGCCGACCGACCGGGCGGGCCGGACCATGGCCCTACCGCACGCCCGAGTATCCGAACCTGCCGATACCGGCCACCACTCCCATCCAGGCCCCCGCGCGCGGGGCCGTACCGGGCGGACCGGGTCTCACCGCTTCCCGGACGCCCCAGGCCGCCCGCGGGGCCGTGCCCCGGTGCTGTCGGGGCGGGCCGCTAGGGTCTGTGGGTCACGGGGACGAGCGGGGAAAGGGCGGGGCACGTGGGGTGTGAGCGGGTGGCAGAGCTGCCGGACGGGGTGGTGCACGCGGGGAGTCGGGAGTTCCTGGTGCGGGAGGGGCTGCCCGCATCCGGGGCGTTCCTCGACTTCGGGGCGCTCGGGAACGGGGAGCTGACGGCGTTCCCCGCGGAGCCGGAGCGGCTGTTCGTCCTCGGGGAGACGGAGTACTGCACGCCGTTCGCGGCCAGCGACGACCTGGTGCTGCTGGACGGGGTGACCGGTGAGGTCTTCCTGGACAACGGCGGTCCGCGGCGTGACCTGCTGGCCTCCGGCCTGACCGCGCTGGCCGGCCTGGTGCGCGAGGTGGACGCGGTGGCCGAGGCGGCCCGACGGCCGGAGGCGCTGGACGGGCTGCGCGGTCCGGCCGTGATGGCCGGGGTGCTGACGGAAGCCGGGCAGCGGATGCGGGAGACCGACCCCGGGCTGTTCGGCGACGACTCCGCGCCGCCCCCGCACTGGGGCACCGCGCTGCTGGTGCGGGCGCTGGGCTGGGGTGCGCTGCCGGGCGGGCCCGGCGGGCCCGCGTACGAGATCACCCCGGAGCTGGTGGCGGAGCTCGCGGCGCTGACGGACCAGGACGGCGGCCCGGGCCGGGTGCACCGCTTCCGGTCCGAGGCGCTGCCCGCCGCCCTGGTGCACGGGCCGACCCGGCGGCTGCTGACCGAGGTCGGCCTGCCGCTGGGCGGGGCGATGTTCGGGGTGTGCGAGGAGCCGCTGGTCACCATGGGCGAGGCGTACCCGGAGTACTTCGACGGCGAGGAGGAGCGCCCGTACCAGCGGGACTTCCTCGCCCTCGGGGACTGGCCGACCGATCTGACGATCGCCCTGGACGGCGCCACCGGCCGGCTGGAGCTGCCGGACTGGTACGACGACGGCCAGCCCGAGGCCTACCTGAACCGCGACCTGTCCGCCCTGCTCTACGCCCTCTGGACGTACGAGCGGCTGCGCGCCGAGTGGGAGCGCTGGGACCGCGGCCGGGCCCGGGACATCTGGGCGGTGTTCGACCCGCAGTCGCTGCTGAGCGCGGTGGTGGACCGGCTGGTGGAGGGCGTCGACCCGGAGGCGTTCGCCTCGCCCGACTGCTCCTGGCGGCTGCTCGCGGAGGACGGGCACATGGGCGGCCTGCTCGGCTGAGCCGCCGCGGCCTCCCCCGGTCCGGCGCACGGAGCCCACAGGGCGCACAGCGCCCACAGCGCACATGGGCTGTGGCGATTCGATCACTCGACAGGGCGCGGAAGGGACACGCGGGGGATGCGCAGCGACACGGGGGAGCTCTACCGGGCGTTCGCGGAGCGGGAGGCGAGCGGCAACTCACCGATCTACCAGGAGCTGGCCGAACGCGTCGCCGGGGACGGGAAGTTGGGCGCCCTGCTGGACGGCCTTCCGGCCGTGAAGCGGCAGCCGAACCTGCTGTTCGCTGCCGTCCGGCACCTGGGCGGGCCGGTGACGGAGGGCTGGCCGGCCTTCCGTGACTGGACGACGGAGCACTGGGCCGGAGTGTCGGCGACCATGCTGGAGCGACGGACGCAGACCAACGAGGCGGGCCGCTGCGCCACCCTGCTGCCGCTGCTGGCGGCACTGCCGCAGCCGCTCGCGCTGATCGAGGTGGGCGCCTCGGCGGGGCTCTGTCTGTACCCGGACCGGTATCGGTACCGGTACCGCTTCCCGGCCCGGGAGGAGGGCGGGCGTGAGAGCGAGGTCGGCGCTCCGGTCGCCGAGTTCGGCGCCGTGGCGAGCCCGGTGACGCTGGACTGCGCGGTGAGCGGGCCGGTTCCGTTCCCCGGCTCCCCCGGCCCCCTGCGGGTGCGGCTGCCCGAGGTGGTGTGGCGGGCCGGCATCGACCTCGATCCGCTGGACGTGCGGGCCGAGGAGGACATGCGCTGGCTGGAGTCGCTGGTCTGGCCGGAGCAGACCCATCGGCTGGAGCGGCTGCGCGGCGCCGTGCGGGTCGCCCGGGCCGAACCGCCGCTGCTGGTGCGCGGCGATCTCAACGCGACCGTCCGGGAGTTGGTGGCACAGGCCCCGGCGGGGGCGACACCGGTGGTGTTCCACAGCGCAGTGCTCGCATACCTGTCGCCGGAGGAGCGGGAGGAGTTCGCGGCGACCGTGCGCCGACTGCCCGGGCACTGGATCTCCAACGAGGCGGTCTCCGTTCTGCCGACCGTCGCCCGGCGCCTCCCCCGTCCGGCCCCGGCCGGCTCCGGGCTGTTCGTGCTCGCCCTGGACGAGCGGCCGGTGGCCTTCACCGGGCCGCACGGGCAGTCGCTGGACTGGTTCGACGAGGCGTAGTCGGCAGGAGCTCAGTCGGCCGGGGTGTGGCCAGCAGAGGGCCGGAACTTCGGACTTGAAGCTGCCGCAGCGGCAGCTTCTACCGTCATGACCAGGGCCGGAGAACCGGCCCGGTCCACGCGACCGTGGGGACGTAGGGACGTGGAGAGGAGGGAGGCAGCCATGGCCTGGCCCATCGCCGAGGTGGCCCGGATGTCCCGGGTGACCGCCAGGACCCTGCGGCACTACGACGAGATCGGGCTGCTGCCCCCGGCCTGGATCGGCTCCAACGGCCACCGCTACTACGAGGAGCGGCAGTTGCTCCAACTGCAACAGATCCTCGTACTGCGGGCGCTGGGCGTGGGGCTGACCGAGATCGCCCGGATCCTGGGCGATCAGGTGGACGAGCTGGAGGCCCTGCGGGGCCACCGCCGGCGGCTGGTCGCCGAGCGCGACCGGCTCGACGCCCTCGCCGGCACCGTTTCCCGCACGATCGCTGACCTGGAACGCTCCCGGAAGGACGGCACGCCCATGACCATCAACCGCCCCGAGAACCTGTTCGAGGGCATCCAGCCCGACGACGTCGACGCGAGCCTGCGCGACTTCCCCGAGCACGCCGAAGCGGCCCGGCGCGCGACCGCCGCGATGACCCCGGCCGAGATCGAGGCCGGACAGCGCGAGCGGACCACCCGCATGATCCGCCTGGCGGAGCTGATGGCGGCCGGCCACCCGGCCGACGCCGAGCCCGTGCAGGACGTGATCGACGAGGAGTACCGGCTGCTCGGCACCATCCGGTCGGTCCCGACCGAGGAGTACCTGGCGATCGCCCGTTCCTGCACCGAGAACGAGCAGTGGAGCGCCGCGTACGAGGCCATCGCCCCGGGCCTGGCCGGGTACCAGCGTGCCGCCATGGAGGCGTACGCGGCGGCGCGGCTGTCCTGAGCCGGGCCGGCCCTGACCGGAGTGGGCTGAGCTTGGTCGGCCTGGGCCGCTCTTGCCCTGCCTCGCCTGCCTGACCTGACATGGCCTGCCCGGCCCTGACTCTGGCCCTTGGCCTGGGAGCGCCACGGGGGCTCCCAGGCCGGGCCAGGGAGCGACCGCCACTCCTCCTGCCCCTCCCCGCCGTCACTCCGTGCGCAGCGCCGTGACCGTCCGGGTGCGGGCGGCCCAGGTGGCCGGGAGGGCGGCGCCCAACAGGGCCAGCACCAGGCCGCCGAGTATCAGCGGCCCCGCCACCGACGGGGTGAACACGGTGAGGTCGGTGTCCGGCACCCCGAGCCCGGCGGCCCGGGCCATCGCGGGCATCACCTGATGGTGCACCAGGACGCCGATCGGGACCCCGATCAGCCCGGCCACCAGTCCGCTGCCGCAGACCGAGGTGAGCACCATGCCGACGGTCTGCCGGGGCGACATCCCGAGCGCCTTGAGCACTCCGAGGTCGTGCACTCGCTCCCGGGTGTCCAGCAGGACGGTGTTGAGCACGCCGAGCCCCGCCACCACGGAGAGCAGCAGGGTGAGCGTGCCCGCCAGGGTGTTCATCGCCAGCACCACGATGTTGATGCGCTCCCCGCCGGGCTCGGCGCCGAGGCCCAACGGCTGCACGGCCTGATCCAGCCCATCGGTGTAGGCCTTCGTGTCGGTGCCCGGCGTGAGGTCGATGTGGAAGGAGAGCGCCTCGGCCTGGATCGTGCCGCCGAGCGGCGCCAGCGTGGCCCGGTCCGTGAACACCAGGTCGTTGGTGGTCAGGACCTCTCCGGTGATCTTCGCCGGGGCGCTGCGGCCGTGGTCGGTGAGGGTGACGGTGTCACCGACCTTCGCCTGGTTGGCCCGTAGGTAGGCGGCGGCCACCACCACCTCGCCGGGGCCGTGGAACCAGCGGCCGGAGACCAGTTGGAAGCCGCTCCACGAAGCGTCGCCGCTCAGTGCGACCACCTCCGAGCGCCCGGTGTTCCCGGCCAGGGCGACCGGAGTGGGGACGCTGCTGTACCAGGCCCGGGTGCCGGGACGGGAGTCGATGGCCTTGCCCACGACCGCCTCGTCCACGTGGTCGACGGGTTTCGCGGCGCCCTCGATCGGGACCTGGACCAGCACCTTGCCCGCGCGGTCGGCCGTCAGGCCCTCCTGGAGCGAACCCAGCGAGAGCGTCAGGCCCACGCAGAGCGTGGCCCCGACCGTGCCGAGCACCACGGCCGCGGCGGTGGTCGCCGAGCGGCCGGGCCGGTTGAGCGGGGAGGCCAGGCCGAGGCTGAACGCCCGCGGCACCGGCAGTCGGCCGAACAGCTCCTGCGCCCGGTTCAGCGGGCCCGCCGCCCCCACCCCTACCCCCGCGCCCGGGCCGGCGGCCGACCGCTTGGCCCCCGGGGCCGAGCGGCCGACCGCGAGTGCCTCCACCGTCCGCAGCCGTCCGGCCCGCAGCGCGGGTACCAGCGCGGTGCCCGTCACCGCTCCCAGCGCCACCACCGCGACCACGAGGTCCACCCAGACCGGGATGCCGAGCAGCCCGCCGCGCAGGGCCTTGCGGGCCAGCCCCAGGACCGGCACGGACAGCAGGTTGCCGAGGAACACCCCGAGCGCCGTGCCCACCCCGGCGGGGATCAGCGCCTGGCCGACGTAGGCGCGCGCCACCTGGGCCGGGGTGAAGCCCAGGGACTTGAGGATGCCGATCCGCCGGGTGGCGGCGCTGACCGCGCCGCTCACCACCACACCGATGATCAGCACCGACATGGCCAGACCGAGCAGCCCGAAGGCCGTGACGAACGGGACGAAGGTGGCGGCCGTCCGGTTCGCCTCCTCCTGGACGGGCCGGTAGGAGGTGGCCTCGGCGAGCGCCCCGGCCGGCACCGCGGCGGCCAGCGCGGCACGGCCGGCCTCCACCTCGGCGTCGCTGCCGGCGTGGGCGAAGCGGTAGAGGTACTGGGCGGCGGGCGTCGTGCCGGGCGCCGTCAGCCCGGCCACCTGTTCGGGGGCGACCCAGCCGGCCGCGCTCCAGGAGACCGAGGCCGCCAGGCCGACGACCTTGAGCGTCGGCTGCCCGGGCAGCTCCGGGAACTCCATGCTCTCGCCGACCGCCAGCGGGGAGTGCCCGTCCAGGAACACCACCTCGCCGGGGCCCGCGATCCAGCGCCCGTCGGTGATCCGCAGGTCGTCCAGCGGGCCGCTCGCGGCGCGGCCGACCAGCGTCATCGGCGGCAGCGGGCTGCCGGCCGGCGGGATCTCGTTGCCGGGGCCGGAGCGCGGCCGGACGGTGACCGCCTGATAGGGACCGGCCGAGGCCGCCACACCGGGCGCGTGGGCCGTCGCGGCGAGTTGCTCCGGGCTCGCCCTGGTCCGGTCGTACAGCACGTTGAGGTGGGCGCCGTGCTGGTCGGCGAAGGAGTGCCGGTACGGGCCCCGGGCGGCGACCAGCAGCCCGAGCGCGAGGACGCACGCCGTCACGGACATCATCGTGGTGAGCACCATGACCACGGTCTGCACCCGCCTGCGGCCGACCCCGGCGCGCACCACCCTGCCGAGCGCGCTCATCGGCCACCGCCCGCCGCCGGCACGGCCGCCGTGTCCCGGACCAGCCGGCCGTCGAGCAGTTCGATCGTCCGGTCCGCGCAGGCCTCGGCGAGCGCGGTGTCATGGGTGACCAGCAGGATCGTCTGGCCCTCCGCGTTGAGCCCGCGCAGCAGGTCGCGGACGTCGGCGGCCGAGGCGGTGTCCAGCGCCCCGGTGGGCTCGTCGGCCAGCAGCAGCGGCGGACGGTTCATCAATGCCCGTGCCACCGCGACCCGTTGGCGCTCACCTCCGGAGAGCCGGCCGGGGAAGGCCCTGGCGTGCCCGGCCACCCCCAGCCGCTCCAACAGCTCCTCCGCCCGGGCGCGGGCCTGCTCCCGCCGCATCCCGGCCAGCTGGGCCGGGAGCATCACGTTGTCCGCCACGTTCAGGTCCTCCAGCAGGTTGAAGAACTGGAACACCATGCCGATCCGCCTCCGCCGGTACTCGGCCAGCCCGGCCTCGCCGAGCCGGTGGACGGGCACGCCGTCCACCTCCACCTCGCCCTCGCTCGGGCGGTCGAGCCCGGCGATCAGGTTCAGCAGGGTGGACTTGCCGCTGCCCGAGCGGCCGAGCACGGCGAGCGCCTCGCCGGCCCCGACCTCCAGGTCGAGCCCGGCCAGGGCGGGGCGGGCGGCATCGGACCGGTCGTACGTCTTGCTGACGCCGCGGATCCGGATGATCGGCGCGTTCACGGGCCCTCCACGGTTCGGGGTCCGGCGCCGGGAAGCCCCGGGCCGGCTGACGGGACATCACGCTACGAATCGGCGGCGGGGTGTCGACAGCCGTCTGGACGGCCTCTGCGGGGTGTATCCAGATACACCTCGAACTGGGTGTTCAGGCCTAGAGCGCCGGGCGCCCCGGCGAGGCAGACTGACCCATCGAAAGAGCGGAACCGGGGCCTCGGCGGGGGCTTCGGCGCCGCGGTTCGAGGCCTCCCGACGGGGGCCGCGGAAGGGAAGGGGGGAGCGTCGTGAACGTGGGAGTGCTGAACGGAATGGCCCTGCGGTTCGGCCGGGCCTGCGTGGACGGGGTGCGTGCCTGCTACGCGGTGACGCTGGCCGTGACGGGCCTCCTCGCGCTGCTGGCCGGGCCGGTCCTGCTGGCCACCGCGCTGTTCGGCCCGGACGAGCCCCGGCCGTTCTTCCACCCGGGCGGGCCGCTGATCCTGGCGGTGCCGATGGCGCCGGTCGCGCTCTGGGCACTCTGCTGGGCCACCGGGGGCGGTGGCCGGGCGCTCGGCGCCGCGCTGTTCAGCCCGGGCACGGTGGCGCTGCTGGCGACGCAGCTCTACGGCGGTGCGGCGCCCGGCGGCCGGTCCGTCTCGCTCTGGCTGGCGCCCTCGCTGCTGATACTCGGGCTGTTCGGCGCCCGCTGGAGCGCGACGGAGGGCAGGCGGATCGTCGGGAAGTGGAGCGGGCGGCCGATCCCGGTGCCGTACCGCCGTCAGCCCGGAGCCGGGCCCTGGCAGCGACTGCGGACCGGCGGCTGGCTCGCCGACCCCGCGACCTGGCGGGACTTCGCCTGGACGCTGCTCACCGGTGCCGCCGTGCTGCTCACCGCCGCGGTCGTCCTGCTGAGCCCGGTCGTCTTCGAGATCTTCGGCCGGGACGGACGGTTCTTCGCACTGGGCGTCGTCTACGGGATGGGCCTGAGCGTCGCTCCGGCGGCCGCCCTGTGGGCCGCCCCGCCGGTCCTGCGGATCCACGAGAAGGCCGCCCGGGCCCTGCTCGGGCCCTCCCGGCAGACCGAACTCGCCCGCCGGGTCAGCCACCTCTCGCGGACCAGGGCGGACACCATCGACGCCGGGGCGGCCGAGCTGCGCCGGATCGAACGGGACCTGCACGACGGGGCACAGGCCCGGCTGGTCGCACTGGGCATGCTGCTGACCGTGGCCGAACAGCTGAAGGAGGACCCGGACGCCCTCGGGCCGCTGCTGGCCGAGGCCCGGCTGTCCTCGGTGAAGGCGCTCGGCGAGCTGCGGGACCTGGTCCGCGGCATCCACCCCCCGGTACTCGCCGACCGCGGCCTGGCCGACGCGGTGCAGGCGACGGCGCTGGACTTTCCGCTGCCGGTCAGCTTCAGCGGTGCCCTGCCGGGGCGGGCGCCCGCCCCGGTGGAGTCGGCCGCCTACTTCGCGGTGTCGGAGCTGCTGGCCAACGTGGTGAAGCACGCCGGTGCCTCGCACGTGTGGATCGAGATAGGGCACAGTGACGGGCTGCTGCGGATATCGGTCACCGACGACGGGCGCGGAGGTGCCGCCCCGTCCCGGGGAACCGGCCTCAGCGGAACCGAACGCCGACTGGCCGCCTTCGACGGGGTGCTCGCGATCAGCAGTCCGTCCGGCGGGCCGACCATCGTGAACCTGGAGATCCCGTGCGCGTTGTCATCGCCGAAGACCTCTTCCTCCTCCGGGACGGCCTGACCAGGCTGTTGGAGGCCAACGGCATGGAGGTCACCGCGGCGGTGGAGGACGGCGAGCAGCTGCTCGCCGCGGTGGCCGCGGACCGGCCCGACATCGCCGTGGTCGACGTCCGGCTGCCCCCGGGCTTCACCGACGAGGGCCTGCGGGCCGCGCTGGCGGCCCGTCAGGCCCACCCGGGCCTGCCCGTCCTGGTGCTGTCGCAGTTCGTGGAGCAGCTGTACGCCCGCGAACTGCTGGCCGGCAGCGGCACCGGCGGAATCGGCTACCTGCTCAAGGACCGGGTGATGGACGGCACCCAGTTCATCGACGCCGTACGGCGGGTCGCCCAGGGCGGCACCGCCATGGATCCTGAGGTGATCACCCGACTGCTCACCCACAACTCCTCGGCCGGCCCGGTCTCCACCCTCTCCCCGCGCGAGCGCCAGGTGCTGGGGCTGATGGCGGAGGGCCGGTCCAACGCGGCGATCGCCCAGCAGCTGGTGATCACCGAGCGGGCCGTCGCCAAGCACACCGCGTCGATCTTCGTCCGGCTCGACCTCCAGCCCTCCGACGACGACAACCGCCGCGTCCTGGCCGTCCTGGCCTACCTCAACAACCCCTGAGCCGGTCCACACCTCCGGAGGGGAGCCACCATCGCCCGTACACCGACACCGGAACCCGCGCCCGTGCCGGATCCCGCACCCACACCGGCACCATCGCCCCACAAACCGGTGGATCACCGACAAATAGCGAGTGGCCTTCCGCTGCACGGGGCTCGCCCACCGCGGAACGGGTCAATTAGGCTGGTGGAGTGCTCATCCTTGTTCGCCGCCGCCACGTGGACCTGCTCCGCGTGACGACCATGTCCTGTCGACGCTCCGGCTGAACCTCGCGCCACCCACCCTCAGCGGCGGCCCCTGCCCGGCCGCCACCACCTCCCGGCTCCCGGAGCACCCGCCGCACCAGGCGGCTGCCCCGTCCCTCCCCGGTCGACCACCGGGCCCAGCCGGGACGAGACCCAGCGGATGTCACACATGACGCAGCAGTCCACGCCCATATCCGAAACCGGCACCGGCTCCACCCCGGCGGACGCCCTCCCGGTGATCGACCTCTCGCTCGCCGACGGCGGCCAGGACGACCGCCGCCGCCTGCACGACGAGCTCCGCGCCGCAGCCACCGGCGTCGGCTTCTTCCAGCTCGTCGGCCACGGTGTCACCCCGCAGGAGACGGCCGCGCTCGCCCGGACCACCCGTGCCTTCTTCGCCCTCCCCGAGGCCGACCGGCTCGCCGTGAGCAACCTCAACTCCCCCCACTTCCGGGGCTACACCCGCACCGGGGACGAGCGCACCGGCGGCAGCCAGGACTGGCGCGACCAGCTGGACATCGGCGCCGAGCTGCCCCCGCACGTCCCCGGCAGCGGCGAGCCCCCGTACTGGTGGCTGGAGGGGCCCAACCAGTGGCCCGAGGCACTCCCCGAGCTGCGCACCGCCGCGCTCGGCTGGATCGACCACCTCGGCCTGGTCGCCCGCCGTCTGCTGCACGAACTCCTCATCGCGATCGGCGCCCGCCCCGACTTCTACGACGACGCCTTCGCGGGCCACCCCCACCTGCGCCTCAAGCTGGTCCGCTACCCGGGCAGCGCCCCGGACGGCGCCGGCCAGGGTGTCGGCGCCCACAAGGACTACGGATTCATCACCCTGCTGCTCCAGGACACCGTCGGCGGCCTCCAGGTCGAACGCGCGGACGGCACCTTCCTGGACGTCCCGCCGCTCGACGGCGCCTTCGTCGTCAACCTCGGCGAGCTGCTGGAAGTGGCCACGGACGGTTACCTCAAGGCCACCAGCCACCGCGTGGTCAGCCCGCCCGGCGCCCGCGAGCGCTTCTCCGTGCCGTTCTTCTACAACCCCCGCCTCGACGCCCACATCGAGCCGCTGGACTTCCCGCTCGCCCATCACGCCCCCGGCGCCACCGAGGACCCGGACAACCCGCTCTTCGCCGATTTCGGCCTCAACGAGTGGAAGGGCTACACCAGGGCCCACCCCGAGGTCACCCGCCGCCACCACGCCGCCCTCGCCTGATCGGAGCGGCACCGAACCAGCCTGAAGCAACCTGAACCAAGCCGACTGCCGCCCCGACGCTCCTGCTGCCCCGCCGCATCCAGCGCATCCAGCGCATCCAGGGCATCCGAGAGAGAAACACGACCGGCGCGCCCCCTGAACCCAGGTGGCGCGCCGGTTCGATGAGCCGACCCATCCGGGAAAATGCGCACGCAAGCAGCCCCTACGATTTCCGCAGGCAATCGAGAATTGCCGAGGGATTCGAATTCAACGGGGGCGGGCATGGCAAACCAGAGTCAGGGATACGACTACTGGTTCCGCATGGAAATCGAGGTGAGCGGAACGCCCGGCGGTCTGGAACGGCTCCGCGCGCTGCTGACGCAACGCGGGTGGGTGGTGTCACCGCCCGGCCGCACGGAAAGCGGCGCCGCGGTGGAAACCTGGATCGTCGAGGTCGGCACCACCGGCTCCTTCTGGGGCTCGGCGCTGACGGCGAGAACCACGTTGCTGCGCACGTGCCGGCAGGCGCCCGTCTCGGTCGACCTGCTGATCCAGGAGCCCGCCACACCCTCCGCCCCACCTCGGACCAGGTGGCTCGCCCACCGGCCGGTGCCTCATGCCGTGCGGCCGGACTGGCTCCGCTGGTCACTGCTGCGCACCAGGCTCTTCGACACCGGACGCGAGATCTTCCTTCCGGCCGGGCCCGACGTCGAAGCGGCCGCCCGGCTCGCGGCGGCCCGCCCGCTGACGACCGCCCACACCCCACCGCCTGACGCGCTGCCCCGCTTGATCGGCTCGCCGTCCTCCGCGAATCGAGCGCCTCACCCCCGGCAGCACCTGGTGCCCGAACGGATCGCCTTCCCCCTGACCATCCACGCCTCCGTGGTGCTGCTGCTCCTCTCGGTGTCCCTCGGTTCGGCCCGGCTGCATCCACTGACCACAGCGGCGGTCGCACTCCTGCTCCCGCTCCTCCTGGGTACGCCGGCTCTCCTCCTGGCCGCCCGCGACGGAGCCCCGCCCTCTCGTCGGAGCCTCCTGACGCGTGCGGCCTGCGGCTGGCTCCTCGGCTTCGGGCTCACCCTCCTCGGGTTGCTGATGGAGTGGCGAACGCCGAACGGCCTCGCGCTCTCCTGGGCGATGTTCGCCGCCTACCTCACCGGCAACGGGCTCCGTCTGCTGTTCCGCAACCTGTCGTGGAAGGTGACGGCCGCCTGGCTCCTCCCGGCGCTGATCCCGCTGGCACTCTCCGTCCTGCCGGTCCCCGGGATCTCGCTGTACACCTACTACCTCGACCATTTCGGCTTCAGCCGGGAAGAGGTCTTCATCACCGGGAGCTGGCAGTTCATCGCCATGACGAAGGCTCTCGTCGTCGCCGCGGGTCCCGTCGTCGTCCTGGGCCTCCTGGGGTACGCGCGGCACTTCCACGCGTTCCGGACCACGGCCGGGCTCTCGGTCGGCGTGTCCCTGTTGTCCATGGCCCTGGTGTTCACCATCGGTCTGCTCTGGGGCCAGGTTCTGAATCCGGCCACCCGAGCGGCCGTCACGGCCGAGACCGAAGTGACCGCCGGCCGGCAACCGACTCCGTACTTCGGTCTCGCACCGCGCCTGGTCTGTCTCCGTCCGGCCGATTCCCCCGCTCTGCCGTTCCAGGGCACGGCGGTCGAGGTCGCGCACCCGTTCGTGGCCTTCCCCGCGTCGGGTGACTGGATCAGGCTCTGGGACTCCACCGACCGGCACACCGTCGTCGTGAAGCGGGAGCACTGGCAGATCACCGAGTCCACCGACCGGATCTGTCCCGCGCAGTAGCTGCGGTAACGGCGGTATGCGGCAACGGCGGTAACGGCGGCGGCCGGTGCACGGCGCCGGGCTGCCCCTCCCCATGGACCCGGGTCGCACCGCACTGTCACACTGCTGCTGTCACAGCAGGAGTGTGCCAGTGCGCGGGAGGTACAGGTGGGGGAGCACGGCGGGGTGGGGGGCGGGATGCGGCTGACGGTGGACGAGTTGGCGGCGCGGGCCGGGGTGACGGTGCGGACGGTGCGGTTCTACGGGACGAAGGGGCTGCTGCCGCCGCCGGAGCTGGGGCCGCGGCGGGTGGGGCTGTACGGCGAGGCGCACCTGGACCGGCTGGGGCTGATCGAGGAGTTGCAGCGGCAGGGGCTGACCCTGGCCGCGATCGAGCGCTACCTGGCGCGCCTGCCGGAGGACAGCACGCCGCTGGACCTGGCGATCCACCGTGCGCTGGTGGCGTCCTGGACACCGGAGACCCCCGAGGACGCCACCAGGACCCAGGTGGAGCGGCGGGCCGGGCGGGGGCTGACGGAGGAGCAGGTCGAGCGGCTCGTCGCGATGGGGGCGGTGGAGCGGACGGCGGACCCGGAGGTGTTCCGGGTGGATCCCGGCCTGCTGCCGCTGGGCGTGCGGATCCTGGACGTGCCGATTCCGCTGGGGACGCTGCTGGCCGCCCGGGCGGTGGTGCTGGAGCACAGCCGGGCGACGGCACGGGAGTTGCAGCGGCTGTTCCGCGAGACCGTGTGGAAGCCGTACCGGGAGAGCGAGCCCACGCCGGAGGAGCTGACCCGGATGCGGGCGCTGACGGACCACATCCAGCCGATGGTGGCCCAGGCGCTGGTCACGGCCTTCCAGCGCTCGCTCCGGGAGGAACTGGGCGATGAACTGGGCGAGGAACTCCGGGAGGAACCCGCCGGGGAGCCGGGACAGCCGGAGGACCCGGGACAGGACGGCGAGGAGGGTGGGGCCGTACGGCGCACGGCCCCACCCCGGTCCGCGTAGTCCGCGGTCAGTCCGCGGGTCAGTCCCGCGGGGTCAGTCCGCAGGTCGGTCCGTGAACGTCCGCCCCTCGGCCGCCACCCGCTCCAGCAGCGCCGGCGGCGCGAACCGCTCACCGTACGCGGCGGCGAGTTCGCGGGCGCGGGCCACGAAGCCGGCCGGGCCGCCCTCGTACCCGTTGATGTACTGGAACACGCCGCCCGTCCAGGCCGGGAAGCCGATGCCGAGGATCGAGCCCACGTTGGCGTCGGCGACCGAGGTCAGCACGCCCTCCTCCAGGCAGCGCACCGAGTCCAGTGCCTCGCTGAACAGCATCCGCTCCTTGAGGTCCTCGAAGGGGACCTCGGCACGGGCGTCGGCGGAGACCTCGCCACGGCCGTCGGCGGGGGCCCCGGAGAAGTGCTCCAGCAGCCCCGGCCAGAGCCGCCCGCGCGTGCCGTCCTCGCCGTACTCGTAGAAGCCGGCGCCGCCGCTGCGTCCCGGGCGGCCGAACTCGTCGACCATCCGGTCGACCACCGCGTCCGCCGGGTGGGGCGTCCAGGTGCCGCCGACGGCCTCCACCGAACGCCGGTACTCGTCGCGGATCTTGCGCGGCAGGGTGAGGGTGAGCTCGTCCATCAGGGAGAGCACCTTGGCGGGGTAGCCGGCCTGGGCGGCGGCCTGCTCGACGCTGGCCGGGTGGATGCCCTCGCCGACCATGGCGACGCCCTCGTTGAGGAACTGGCCGATCACCCGCGAGGTGAAGAAGCCGCGCGAGTCGTTGACCACGATCGGCGTCCTGTCGATCTGCCGGACCAGGTCGAAGGCGCGGGCCAGGGCCCCGGCACCGGTCCGCGGACCGCGGATGATCTCCACCAGCCGCATCTTGTCGACCGGCGAGAAGAAGTGCAGCCCGATGAAGTCGTCCTGGCGCCGGACGCCTTCGGCGAGCAGCCCGATCGGCAGGGTGGAGGTGTTGGAGCAGAGCAGCGCGTCGGGGCCGACCACGTCCTCGATCTCCTGGAACACCTTGTGCTTGAGTTCGGTGTTCTCGAAGACCGCCTCGATCACCGCGTCGCAGCCGGCCAGGTCGGCGACCTCGGCGGTGGGGGTGATCCGGGCCAGCAGTTCGTCGCGCTTCGCCGCGGTGGAGCGCCCGCGCGCGACGGCCTTGTCCAGCAGGCCCGCGGAGTAGGCCTTTCCGCGCTCGGCGGCCTCGGCGCTCACGTCCTTGAGCACGACCTCGATGCCGGCCTTGGCGCAGGTGTAGGCGATGCCCGCGCCCATCATCCCGGCGCCGAGCACCGCGACCTTGCGGACCAGCCGCTTCTCGACGTCCTTCGGGCGCCCGGCACCGGAGTTGACCGCCTGCATGTCGAAGAACAGCGCCTGGATCATGTTCTTGCTGGTCTGCCCGCAGGCCAACTCGGTGAAGTAGCGGGCCTCGACGGTCATCGCGGTGTCGACGTCCACCTGGGCGCTCTCCACGGCGGCGGCCAGGATGTTGCGCGGGGCCGGGTAGGGCGCGCCGTTGAGCTGCTTGCGCAGGTTGGCCGGGAAGGCCGGCAGGTTCGCCGCGAAGGCCGGGGTGGCGGGGGTGCCGCCGGGGATCTTGTACCCCTTGACGTCCCAGGGCTGGACGGCGGCCGGGTTGGCCTCGATCCAGGCGCGCGCCCGGGCGGTCAGCTCCTCGGGGGTGTCGGCCAGTTCGTGCACCAGCCCGTGCTCCAGCGCCTGCGCCGGGCGGTACTGCCGCCCCTGGAGCAGGAACTTCAGCAGGGCGTCGGTGATGCCGAACAGCCGTACCGTACGGACCACTCCGCCGCCACCGGGCAGCAGGCCGAGGGTGACCTCGGGCAGGCCGAACCGGCCGGCGGGGGTGTCGAGCGCGATCCGGTGGTGACAGGCGAGGGCGATCTCCAGGCCGCCGCCGAGCGCGCTGCCGTTGAGGGCGGCGACGACCGGCTTGCCGAGGGTCTCCAGGGTGCGCAGCGCGCGCTTGATCCGCAGCGACTTCTCGAAGACGGTCCCGGCGTCCTCGGGACGGGCGGCGGAGAGGACCCGGAGGTCTCCGCCGGCGAAGAAGGTCTTCTTGCCGGAGGTGACCACCACGCCGCGCAGCGCGTCCCCGAGGTTCGCCAGCCGCTCGACGACGGCCTCGAAGTCGGCGGTGAAGGCCTCGTTCATGGTGTTGACGGACTGGGTGGGGTCGTCGAGGACGAGGGTGACCACGCCGTCCTGGTCCTGCTCCCAGCGGATGGTGGTGGTGTCGCTCATGGGGTTCTCCAGATCTGCGGGGAGGGACGTCAGATGCGCTCGACGACGGTGGCGATGCCCATGCCGCCGCCCACGCAGAGGGTGACCAGGCCGTAGCGCAGGTCGCGCCGCTCCAGTTCGTCGATCACGGTGCCGAGCAGCATCGCGCCGGTGGCGCCGAGCGGGTGGCCGAGCGCGATCGCGCCGCCGTTGACGTTCACCTGGTCGTGGCGGAAGCCGAGTTCGCGGATGAAGCGGAGCGCGACGGCGGCGAAGGCCTCGTTGATCTCGACCAGGTCGATGTCGGCGGCGGTGAGTCCGGCCTTGGCGAGCGCCTTGTGGGTGGCCGGGGCGGGGCCGGTGAGCATGATGGTCGGCTCGGAGCCGGAGACGGCGGCGGAGACGATCCGGGCGCGCGGGCGCAGCCCGTACCGCTCGCCGACCTCGCGGTTGCCGATGGCCACCAGCGCGGCGCCGTCCACGATGCCGGAGGAGTTGCCCGCGTGGTGGACGTGGTCGATGGCCTCGACCCAGTGGTACTTCTGGAGGGCGACGGCGTCGAAGCCGCCGGCCTCGCCGATGGCGGCGAAGGAGGGCTTGAGGCCGGCCAGGGTCTCGACGGTGGTGCCGGGGCGGATGAACTCGTCGCGCTCCAGCACGATCAGGCCGTTGCGGTCGCGCACCGGGACGACCGAGCGGTCGAACAGGCCGTCCGCCTGGGCCTTGGCGGCGCGGGCCTGCGACTCCGCGGCGAAGGCGTCCACGTCGGTGCGGGAGAAGCCCTCGATGGTGGCGATGAGGTCGGCGCCGATGCCCTGCGGGGCGAAGTCGGTCTCGTACGCGGTCATCGGGTCGGCGAACCAGGCGCCGCCGTCCGAGGCCATCTTCACCCGGGACATCGACTCCACGCCGCCGGCCAGGACGAGGTCCTCCCAGCCGGAACGGACCTTGGCGGCGGCCAGGTTGACGGCTTCCAGACCGGAGGCGCAGAAGCGGTTCTCCTGCACGCCGGCGACGGTGTCGGGCAGGCCGGCCGCGATGGCGGCGATCCGGGCGATGTCGGAGCCCTGGTCGCCGACCGGGCTGACCACGCCGAGCACGATGTCGTCGATCGCGGCCGGGTCCAGCTCGGGGTGGCGGTCGCGCAGTTCGCGGATCAGTCCGACGACCAGGTCGATCGGCTTGGTGCCGTGCAGCGAGCCGGAGGCCTTGCCCCGGCCGCGCGGGGTGCGGATCGCGTCGTAGACGTACGCTTCGGTGGTCACGGTGGAACGCCTTTCAGCGGGTTTTCGGGGCAGAGGGTTTTCGGGGCAGAGGGCTTGAGTGGCGAGGGGCTTGAGTGGCGGGGGCCTGCGGGGCAGGGGGCTTGCGGGGCAGGGGGCTTGCGGGGTGTCGCGGGGTCGCTCAGCCGAGGATGGAGCGGCCGACGATCTCCTTCATGATCTCGGTGGTGCCGCCGTAGATGGTCTGGATGCGGCCGTCGGTGAACGCCCTGGCGACCGGGAACTCGCTCATGTAGCCGTACCCGCCGTGCAGTTGGAGGCACCGGTCGGCGGTGCGCTTCTGCAGCTCGGTGGCCCACCACTTGGCCATCGAGGCGTCCGCCGGGGTGAGCGCGTAGCGGTTGTGCTCGGTGATGCAGCGGTCCACGAAGGCCCGGGTGACGGCGCACTCGGTGGCCAGTTCGGCGATCTCGAAGCGGACGTGCTGAAGCTTGGCGAGCGGCCGGCCGAACGCCTCGCGCTGCTTGACGTAGTCGGTGGTGATCTCGACCAGGTACTCGGCGCCGGCGATCGCCGACGCGGCGATGGTGAGCCGTTCCTGGGCGAGGTTCTGCATCAGGTGGACGAAGCCGCCGTGCAGGTCGCCGACCAGGTTCTCCTTCGGCACCCGGACGTCCTCGAAGAACAGCTCGGCGGTGTCCTGGGCCTTCTGGCCGATCTTGTCGAGGTTGCGGCCCCGCTCGAAGCCGGGCGTGCCGCGCTCGACGGCCAGCAGGCTGAGCCCGTGCGCGCCGCCCTCCGGGGTGGTGCGGGCGACCACGAGCACCAGGTCGGCGAGGATGCCGTTGGAGATGAAGGTCTTGGCGCCGTTGAGCAGGAAGTGGTCGCCCCTGTCGACGGCCTGGGTGCGGATGCCCTGGAGGTCGGAGCCGGTGCCCGGCTCGGTCATCGCGATCGCGGTGATCAGCTCGCCCGAGCAGAAGCCGGGCAGCCAGCGGCGCTTCTGCTCCTCGGTGGCGAGCGAGGTGAGGTACGGGCCGATGATGTCGTTGTGCAGGCCGATCGCCAGACCGGAGGCACCGGCCCGGGCGAACTCCTCGGCCAGCACGGCGGCGTAGCGGAAGTCCGGGGTGCCGCCACCGCCGTACTCCTCGGGGACGGCGATGCCGAGCAGGCCCTGCCGGCCGGCCGCGAGCCAGGCGGAGCGGTCGACGATGCCGGCCTTCTCCCAGCGGTCGTAGTGCGGCAGTACCTCCTTGGCGAGGAAGGCCCGCACGGTGGCCCGGAAGTCGTCGTGCTGCTCGGTGAAGATCTCGCGCTGCAACGCTATTCTCCTTGCTCTGCCACGGGGTTGAGAGAGGGGACGCCCCAGTCCGCGGCCACCTCGGCGGTGTCCGCGCCCGGCCGGGCCGGCGGGCGGCGCAGGGCGCCCGGGGTGGCGGAGAAGCGCGGGGCGGGGGCCGGCTGGGTGACGCCGTCCACCTCGACGTACGTCCCGCGCGCCGATAGGTGCCCGTCGGCGGCGGCCTGACGCATCGTCAGAACTGGTTCCACGCAGGCGTCGGAGCCGGCGAAGACGGCCTCCCACTCGGCCCTGGTCCTGGTGGCGAAGCGGGCGGCGATCAGGGCGCGCAGTTCGGGCCAGCGGGCGAGGTCGTACTGGCCGGGGGCGTCCGGGCCGAGCTCCAGCAGCCGGGCGAACTCCGCGTAGAAGCGCGGCTCCAGCGCGCCGACGGCCAGGTGCCCGCCGTCGGCCGCCCGGTAGACGGCGTAGAACGGTGCGCCGCCGTCCAGCAGGTTGACACCCCTGCGGTCCTGCCAGTGGCCGGCCGCGAGCAGGCCCCACAGCATGCTGCCGAGGTGCGCGGCGCCGTCCACGATCGCGGCGTCGACCACCTGGCCGGTGCCGGTGGCGCGGGCGTGGTGCAGCCCGGCGAGCAGGCCGACGACCAGGTAGAGCGAGCCGCCCGCGTAGTCGCCGAGGAGGTTGGCCGGGATGCCGGGCGCCTCCTCGGCGCCTCCCGGCGCGGCCACCATCCCCAGCACCCCGGCCACCGCCGCGTACCCGAGGTCGTGCCCGGCGGTCGCCGCCCGGGGGCCGAGCTGCCCCCAGCCGGTCATCCGCCCGTACACCAGCGCCGGGTTGCGCGCCAGGCACGCCTGCGGCCCGACCCCGAGCCGCTCCGCGACGCCAGGCCGGTAGCCCTCGATCAGCAGGTCCGCCCGCTGGACCAGGTCCAGCACCCGCCCGGGACCCTCCGGGGACTTCAGGTCGATCAGCACCGAGCGCTTGTTGCGGTTGCTGAGGTCGTACGCCGGGTCCGTCCCGAGCGGCGAGGGCTCCGGCCGGTCCACCCGCACGACGTCCGCCCCGAGGTCCCCCAGCAGCATCGCCGCGAACGGCCCGGGGCCGATCCCGGCGAGCTCCACCACCCGCACACCCGCCAGCGGCCCCCTGGCCTCCGGCGCACTGCTCACGTCACCCACTGGCTGCTGAACCCTTCCGACGGGTTTGACAGTAAAGCTGTCACACTCGGGATGATAGGCAAGCGACCCGCCGGTAACAAGACCTCCGGGCCCGCGCCGAGTCGCCAATTCCCCCTCGGCCGACCCGTGGTGAACCACGCCACCGCCCGCCCCCCGGACGCGACGGAGGGTGGGTGAGTGCACTGACGGACCGCACCTGTACGGTCGTCATACCGCGGCGAAGGAACAACGCTCGGTGACATGGGGAGGAATCGCACACACATGGTCAGCCCGTACTTCACCACGGGACCGGTCGCACCGGCCCCGGGCCCGACGCCGAGCGCGACGTCCACGTATGCCGCGAAGTCGCCGTACGCCAACCCGACTCCGGCTCCGACCCCGTCCCCGGCTCCCGGGCCCGGCCCCGTCCTGGGCACCACCCGGCTGGACACCCCGCACGAGCTCAACGCCTCGGCCGGGATAGCCCGGCAGATCGCCACCGACCTGGACAACGCCAACGGCAAGGCCGGCCCCGGCGCGCACAGCCTCACCGAGTACGCGAGCACCGCGTCGACCAAGATCCGCGGCTTCTCCTTCGGCGGCGCCCTCACCAGCAGCACCGAGCGGTGGATGCAGCAGTGCAAGACGCTGCACGACAAGCTCGGCACCACCGCCGGAAACCTCGACAAGACCCAGCAGAACTACCACGCCAACGAATCCAGAACCGCCGCCGACCTCCGCGCGGGCCGGTAACAGGGGAGGGGAACAGGCAGATGGTGTCCTTCAAGGAACTGCACGAGGCCGACTTCGCCGCGGTCAACGACGCCGCCGAGGCGTGGTCCGGCGTCGCCAAGGCCCTCACCTCCCTGGACGGCCGGGTCGCCAAGGACCTCACCAGCACCGCGCAGCGGGCCGGCTGGAAGGGCGCGGCCGCCGACGAGGCGACCAAGACCCTGCAGGGCGTCGACAGCGACTTCAAGCAGGCCTCGGCCGTCGCCACCGCGCTCGCCGCGATCATGAAGACCGCCGCCGAGGACTTCGCCGCCGCCCGGCGCGACCTCGACGCAGCGCTCCACGACGCCCAGGGCGACACCAGCCTGAGCGTCACCGCGGACGGTGCGGTCAACTGGACCGTGCCGAAGGAGTCGCGGAACGACCCCGAGGCCGAGCGCACGATCCGGGCCAACGCCCAGGCGCTGTCGGACCGGCTCGGCAAGGCCGTCGCCAAGGCCACCGCCGCCGACCAGCGGGCCACCGTCGATCTCCAGGCCGACATCGGCACCAGCACCACCGCCTTCAACCCCACCCCGGGCGGCGCCGGTCCGGTCGCGGACGCCAAGCGGGCCACGGACCTGATGTCCAAGGGCGGCAGCCTCTCCGACGACCAGCTCAAGCAGTTGCAGGCCCTGATGGCCGCCAACGCGGAGAACAAGGACTTCTCCACCACGCTGCTCAACGGCCTCAACGCCGGCGGCAAGACCGGCCCCGAGGCCCTGCTGGAGTACAGCAAGGTCTACGACGGCCTGGCCCACGGCAACCACAACGCCGCGGGCTACCAGGACGTCTACAAGAACCTGTCCGTCGCCCTGGCCACCGCCACCCGCGACGGCGGGATGGGCAAGGAGTGGGAGGAAGGGCTCTTCGCGGCTGCCCGTCGCCCCGGTGGTTCGGCGGCCGGGTGGAACGACAACTACCCGGCGCTGACCTCTCTGATGGAGGCGAAGGGTGACTTCGACAAGGCCTTCGTGCGTAGAGTCGGCACCGACCTGCTCGATTTCGAGGCCTCCAGCAAGGTCAAGGGCGAGGAGCTGTGGGGTCCGAATTGGATCAACGACCCCCAGAAGGGCGACCCGCTGGCCCCGCTGTTGAGGATGATGAAGGGTGACGTGGCGACGACCCAGGAATTCCTCGACCCGAGCAAGAACCAGAACCTCGTGCACCTGCTCAAGGACCGCACCTGGCTCGACGAGGGCCAAGAGGCCAGGCTTCCCCAGAACGTCCTGCCCGACACCTCCCACCGGATGTTCGCGGAGATGCTGGAGTCCGCCGCGACCGGCCACGGCCCCGGCCAGCCACCGGTGCGGCCTCACGACGCGACGATGACGCGGATCACGGACACCGCGCTCTCCACCCTGGGCGGGGACAAGGCGGGCAACGAGAACGCCATGTACTCCGGGCTCCGCCGCCCGATGGCCAACATCGTCAGCGAGTACATCACCGACACTCACGACATCCTCAGCAAGGACCTCCCCGGCCCCTCCGAGCCCGGTGGACTGCACACCACCCGCGAGCAGTTGCTCCGGGTGATCCGCGGCACTGCCGAGGACCCGGAGTCGTACGCCCTGATCCACCTGGCCGAGACCCAGGAGGTGGCCCGGCGGATGGCCGAGTTCGGCCCGGAGGCGTTCGAGGGGGTCAACGGCCGGCCGAACGCACAGTTCGAGATCGTCGTCGACCAGGCCGGCAAGGCGCTCGGCGCACTCGATGCCGTCCAGGCGGACACCATCACGGACCACAAGTCCGACGAGCAGTTCAAGGTCAACTGGAAAGCCAAGATGGACTACCACTATGTCGGCACGGTGGCGAACATGCTGCCGGGCGCCAGCTGGCTGCCGGTGGGGGACATAGCCCAGCGCTACGTCGACGTCGCCACGTCCGAGTGGGCGGCCAAGGTCAACGCGCAGATCGACACCAAGGCGCAGGGAGACCTGAGCAAGCTCTACACCATGGGCCAGCACCAGGTGCAGGCCATGCTCCTGGAGAAGGCCCACCAGTTCGGCGTACCGGATCGCGACCCCCTCCTCGGCCAACTGGCGGACGCGGCCAACGTCCGCTACCAGACGTCGATCACGCAGGCCCACACCGCGGCCTTCGGGAAGGGCTGACCCCGTGACCGGGCGACAGCAGGAGACCTCCGACGGACCGGTCGGCAAGGTCGACGCGGCGCTCGACCGGCGCGGATTCACCACCTGGCCGCTGCGGGTACGGGCGGCGGTCGTCGTGGCGGGAGTGGCGACGGTCGTGGCCGGAGCGGGGGCTTTCCTCGCGAACAACCTGAGCAACGCGTTCGGACCGGACAGTGTGTGCGACGGTGCGGTGAGCGCCGCTGCCCTGAACGACACGCTCGGGTCCGGCCCCGTCGGCAGCGAGGAGAACGGTGCCTGGCAATCGCCCAGTGGCGGAGCGTTCTGTACGGCGACAGTGAGCCACGGGATGTTCGGCGGCAACCGTTCCGTCTTCGTGCAGGTCCTTCAGGCCGACGACCTCGGCCCCTACCTGGCCGACTCGGGAGACCGTCTGTTCGCCGCCTCGGCGAACAGTGGTGCCTCCGGTGCGGCCGGCGACGACCGGGCCTGGGCGCTCCTCCCCGAGGGGTGCGGCAACGGGTTGCGGGTCGAGGTCAAGTCGGGTGGCGATGGGGCACCCGACGCCGGGAAGCTCGCCCGCCTCGCGGTGGCGGCGGCGAACGGCCTCGCCGCGGACAAGGGGTGTGGGAAGTCTCCGCTCCCCGCTCCCCACGAGCTGTCGCAGGCCGGGCAGGAGCACGACCTGAATCCCGCCTCGGTCTGCGGTCTGCCCGGGTTCGCCGCGTCCGCCGGCGCCGGAGGCAAGAGCTACAAGGAGAGCGTGAACACCGCGTTCGACCCGTTGTGGGTCTGCCGGATCAGCACCGACCAGGGCAGCACCGCGATCTCCTTCTCCATCGCGACCGAGCCCCGGGTTCGCGGCCCGCTGTCCGAGAAGGACGCCTCGCCCGCGTTCGGCCGATCACGTTGGGCCGGTTCCCCGATCACGAAGAGGGAAGTGGTGGCGACCTGCCAGGGCAAGCCGGCCTACTTCCGGATGGACTCCGACCTCACCGTCCGGGAACCGCTCCCCGGCACCGACGAGACGTGGAAGCAGTTCCTCACCGCCGGCGGCAAGGCGATCGGCTGCGAGCCGATCCTCTGACCGGTCCGACCGACAGCACAGCCAACGAGGAAGCATGCACACGATGGGGAACGAAGGCGGGGACAGGGCCCCCAAAGGCCTCACGGGACGGGTCGACACGGCGCTCGACCGGCGGGGGTTCACCACTCGGAAACTGCGGCTGCGGGCAACGGCGGTGGTGCTGGCGATCTCGCTCGTTCCGGTCGGGGCGGCGTGGTTCGCGGCGTACCGGCTGACGAACCTCGGCGGTCCTGACAGCGTGTGCGACGGGGCCGCCACGGCGGACCAGCTGCACGAGCTTCTGGGATCCGGGCGGATCAGTGAGGCCACGAGGGGCTACTCGGCCACCTCGAACTCCACCGGGAACAGTTGCACCGCCACGGTCAGCTCCGGTGTGTTCGAGAAGTCCGGGAAGACCGTGCGGTTCACCGTCGTCCGCGACTCCGATTACGGCCCGGGCGAGCTGGCCGCTCCGGATGCCCGGCTGTTCTCCGGCGGCTCGGCCGGCTCGGTGACCCCCGGCGCCGCGTGGGCGGTGCTCCCTGAGGGGTGCGAAAAGGGCGTGCGCGCCGAGGTGCGCACCGGCGAAGCGGGCCATGACGAGACCAGGGCCCGACTGGCCGTGGCCTTCGCCAATGGCCTCGCCAAGGCACGGGGGTGCGGGAACGGGGCACTCCCAGCACCGATGAACCTGTCGGAGAAGGGCGCCGAGACGAACCCGGACTGGGCCAACCTCTGCGGTCTGCCCGGATTCGCACCCGTGAAGAACCCCGACGCCCAGTGGCGGATGCCGCAACAGGTCACCACCGCGACCGCCCCGGTCTGGTCGTGCACGGTCGGCGGGGATCCTCGACACGACAGCCGGGTACAGGAATTCGCGATCACCACCGAGCCCCGGACCACCGCCTTGGCGCAGAAGGACGGCAAGAGGACGTCCGATCTCGGACGGGCCCAGTGGGTGGCCGGAGGAACGCTCGTCACCACCTGCCAGGGCAAGGACGTCTTCTTCACCATCACCGGCGGGATCACCGAAGGCCTTGAGAAGCCCTTCCTCTTCCCCGACCAGAAGGACCTGGTGCGCCAGTTCCTCACCGCCGGCGGCAAGGCGATCGGCTGCGAGCCGATCCTGTAGGGCCCGGTGCGGTCGGAAATGGGCGGGCGGCCAACCGGGTAATAGTCTATCTTGCGATAGACCTATTACTCGGGACACGGGACGCGCCATGACCACCACCGACCACACCTCCCGCACGACCGTCGCCGTCTCCGAACGCCTCGTGCTGACGCGGCCGCAGGAGGGCGACCTGGAGGCGGTGTTCGCGATCCACGGCGATCCGGAGACCAACCGGTACAACCCCCACGGGCCGCACCGGGACCGGGCAGCGAGCCGGGAGATGCTGGACGGGTTCGTCGCCGACTGGGTGCGGGACGGGGTGGGGTACTGCGCCGTCGCCACCAGGGAGGACCCGGGGACGGTCATCGGGTTCGCCGGGCTGTACCTGCACACGCTGGACGGGGAGCGGGTGTTCAACCTCTACTACCGGTTCCGGCCGTCCGCCTGGGGCCTCGGGTATGCGGCGGAGGCGGCCAGGGCGTCGATGGCCGAGGCACTGCCGCGCTTCCCCGGCATCCCGGTGATCGCCCTGATCCGGGCCGACAACCTGCCCTCGCGCCGGCTCGCCGAGCGGCTCGGGCTGGTCGCCGACCCGGACGGCCGCACCGACGAGGAGGACCGGGTGATCCACCGGACGGCTCCGGTCGCCGCGTCGGTCTGAGCCGGAGATCCCCCGCCCGGGGGAGGGGGATCGCGCCCCGGACGGAGGCCCCGGGGCGGGCCCCCACGGGACCGTGGGGGCATGGGAATCAACGAGAACGTGGTGCGGGCCGGGGCGGCCTGGACAGCGGTGGCGGCGACCGTGCCGTACCTGACGCTGAAGCTGCTCTGGCTGACCGGACACCCGGTGGGGGTGGACGATCCCGGCGCGATGGACCGGCTGTGGCTGCTCAACCTGCTGACCTTCGGCATGGACGCGATCGCCGTGGCGCTGGCGCTGGCGTTCGTCCGGCCGTGGGGGCGGCGGGCGCCCGCCGGGCTGGTGGCGTTCCCGATGTGGGTGGCGACCGGGCTGCTCGGCACGATCCTGGTCGCGCTGCCGCTGTACCTGCTGAGCCTCCTGGTGCTCGGCCCGGAGCCCGCCGACCCGGAGGACAAGGGCCTCGGCGGCTGGGTCTTCCTCGTCGTGTACGGCGGCTTCGCCGTCCAGGGCCTGGCGCTGCTCACCGCCTTCGCCCTGTACGCCCGCCGGCGCTGGGCCGGGCTGCTGCGGGAGCGGATCGGCGACCTGCCCGGCTCCCCCACCCTGACCGTGCAACGCGTCCTCGCCTGCGTCGCCGCGCTGCTCGCCGCGGGCGTCGCGGCGGGCCGGGCCTACTGGGCGCTCGGCGGCACCGCCGGGCTGCCGCAGGTCATGGCGGAGGACCGGAACCGGGGCGTGGCGGTGATGAACGGGGTGACCGCGGTGATGGCCGTGGCCGCGGTGGCGGCGCTGCTGGTCCTGGTCTTCCGGATCCGTCCGGGGCGCCGGCTGCTGGTGCCGCTGCTGGTGGTCTGGACGGCGGCCGGCTCGCTGTTCGGCTGGGGCGGCTGGCAGTTGGTGGCCTTCGGGGCGACGACGACCCGGGTGACCGAACTGCGGATGGCGGTGCCCGGGCTGACGCCCCTGGTGCAGACCGCCCAGGTGGTGGCGGCGGTGCTGGTCCTGGCGGTCGGAGCGATCGCGCTGACCGAACGGGGCGGCCTCCGGCCGGCCGCTGCCGTAGAGTCGCGCGGGTGATCACGGGGGTGAACGGGCGCTTGCGGCGCACCGCGGAAGTGAGCGGCCGCCTGCGGCGCACCGCGGGGGCGGCGGTCGGGCGGCGGGCCCGGCTGCGCTGGGTGCACCTGGTGCTGGGCGGCGCGCTGCTGATGCCGTACTGGATGCTGTCGGTGGTGCTGTTCGGGGCGCTCAACCCGGACCAGTCCCCCGCCCGCAAACTGCTGCTGTACGTCCTGTCGTTGCTCACCTCGGTGCCGATGGCCGCCGTCACCGCGCTGGTGCCGGTGGTGCGGGGGCTGGAGGGCGCGACGGCGCGGGCGCTGTGTTCGGTGGCCCGGCCGGAGGAGCTGGCCACCGGACCGGCCCGCTCCTGGGCTGCCCGGTGGCGCACCGCGCTCTGGTACGTGCTGCACGTCGTGTTCGGCGGGGTGGTCGCCGGGATGACGCTGGCCGGCACGCCGTTCGCGGTGGTGCTGATCCTCGGCTTCTCGGGGACCGAGGAGTTCGTCCGGATGTGGGAGCGGCACCTCCCCTCCGTACCGGCCCTCGGCCCGGTCCTCGGCCTCGGGGTGCTGCTGCTGATCGTCGGCACCAACGCGGTCTGCGGAGCGCTGCTCGCCCGCTGGGCACCCGCCCTGCTCGGCCCGACGCCGGAGGAGCGGGTGGCCGCCGCCGAGCGCCGGGCCACCGTGCTCGCCCAGCGCAACCGGCTGGCCCGCGAGCTGCACGACTCGGTCGGGCACGCGCTCAGCGCGGTCGGCATCCAGGCCTCGGCCGCCGCCCGGGTGCTGCGCAGCAACCCGGACTTCGCCGCCGAGGCGCTGGCGGCGATCGAGGAGACCGCCCGGGCGGCCGTCGCCGAACTGGACGCCGTGCTGGGGCTGCTGCGCGAGGAGGACCCGGAGGCCGCCGGCCTGGCCGGCCCCACCCTCGCGGGACTGGACGACCTGCTGCGCCAGCTCGGCCGCGCCGGAGTGGTGGTGGACGCCGAGCTGGCGCCCGGGCTGGCCGGCCTGCCCGAGCCGGTCTCCCGCGAGGCGTACCGGATCGTGCAGGAGGGCCTGACCAACGTGCTGCGGCACGCCGGGTTCGCCCGGGCCGGACTGCGGGTCGGGCTGGCCGACGGCCGGCTGGAGATCGAGCTGGCCAACCCGCTGGGCGCCGCCCGTCCGAGCCGGCCCGGCGGCGGGCGCGGGCTGCGCGGGATCAGGGAACGGGCCGCGGCCCTGCACGGCGGCAGCACCGCGGGGCCGGACGAGGACGGAACGACGTGGCGGCTGGCCGTCTGGCTGCCGGTGGGAGGGACGACGTGAACCAGGGCGGGAACGTGCGCGCGGACGAGGGCATGGACGGGGACGTGAACGGGGACGTGAACGACGGTGCGGCCCGGGGCGCCGACCGCATCCGGGTGGTGATCGCGGACGACGAGCGGCTGGTCCGCCTCGGCCTGCGGGTGGTGGTCGACAGCGAACCGGACCTCACCGTGGTCGGCGAGGCCGCCGACGGTGCCGAGGTCGTCCCGCTGGTGCGCGAACTGCGCCCGGACGTGGTGCTGATGGACGTCCGGATGCCCGGCATCGACGGCATCAGGGCCACCGAGCAGCTGGTCGGCGGGATGACCCCGCCGCCGCGCATCCTGGTGGTCACCACCTTCGAGCACGACGACTACGTGTACGACGCGCTGCGCGCGGGCGCCGCCGGGTTCCTGCTGAAGCGGGCCCGGGCGGAGGAGATGGTGCAGGCGGTCCGGCTGGTCGCGCGCGGGGACTCGCTGCTCTTCCCGGCGGCCGTCCGCGAACTGGCGCTGCGTCACGGCGCGGACCGGCGGCGGGGGGCCGGGCCGGCGGAGCGGGGACCGATCGGGCGGCTGACCGAGCGGGAGGGGCAGGTGCTGCGGCTGATGGCCACCGGGCTCAACAACGGTGAGATCGCCCGGGAACTGGTGGTGAGCCAGGAGACGGTGAAGACCCACGTCGGCAGCGTGCTGGCCAAGCTGGGCGCGCGGGACCGCACCCAGGCGGTCATCGCGGCCTACGAGTCGGGCTTCGTGCTGCCGGGCTGACGCCCCACCCGGGTCCGGGGGCGGACGGGACCCGGGCGTCGAACACGGATTCCCGTCCGGCCGGAACCAGCGAGTAGAGTGCGGTCTTTCCCCCGACGTCCGATACCTCCCGTATCGCCTGGAAAGAACTGGTGGCCGCATGACTGTCCGGACCCGCCCCGCGCTGTGGTGGCGCATGGGGATCGTGCTCTCGGCGGGCCTCGGCCTGACGCTCGGAACCGCGCCGCTGGTGTACTTCACCGTGCAGAGCAACGTGATCGTGTTCGGCTACTTCATCGGCGCGGTGTACTGGATGACCAAGCGCGGCACCGTGGACGCGCCCGCGCCCCGGCTGCGCGGCGCCGCCACGCTGTACATCCTGATCACCGGGCTGGTCTCGCACGTCCTGCTCGAACACGGCGCCAACCCGCTGCCCGGGCTGGTCAGCGGGCCGGACAGGCTGGCGCACTGGTCGTCCTTCTTCCTGCACTACGTGACGCCGGTGATGGTGATCGCCGACTGGCTGGTGCTCAAGCCGCGCAACGCCGCGGCCTGGAAGGACATCCCGCTCTGGCTGGCCTTCCCGCTCGGCTACGCCGCGATCGTGCTCACCCGCAACGCCCTGTTCGACGACTACCCGCTGCCCTACCCCTACTTCTTCTTCGACCCGACCACCGAGGGCTACGGCTACGTCTGGGGCCAGATCGCCCTGCTGACCGTCGAGTTCGTGGTGCTCGCCGCGCTCGTCGTCGGGCTGGACCGGCTCGGGACGCGCATCGCGGACAGGCTCCGGCCGACGACCGCCACCCGGGCCTGACCCGGCGGGGACCGGTCCGGAACAGACCCACGCGGAGCAGATCGCAATGACCACGGAGTCAAAGGCAGTTGGGCCCGCGGACGGCGGATTTCCACCGGCAGTCAAAACGGTCGCTGTCTAGACCGCCGGGGACCATTCCGCCCGGCTCCGATGCGCCCGGAGGAGTAAACGGGTGCGGCTCGGCGGATGACGCCCGGGCGCCGGGGCCGGCCGTAGCGTCGACGGCAGCGGTGGCGGAGGGGTTCCGCGGGGGAGACCGGGGTTCGGCGGAGGCCGGAGATGACACGCAGGAACATGGGCAGGGCGGCGGCCGCGGCGGTGGCGCTCGCGACGGCGGTGGGGCTGGCGGCGCCGGGGGCGGCCGCCGCCCAGGGGGAACGGGCGAGCCGGCTGGACGGGTTCTGGCGGACGGACGGCTACGGACTGTTGATCGCGGTCTCCGGTGACCGGCTGACCACCTTCGACGTGACCGCGCACGGCTGCGTACCGGGGTGGATCACCGGGACGCGGACCGGGGCGCCCGGCCCGGACGGCACCATCCGGTACAGCGTGGGCAACCTCGGCCTGACGCTCACCCCCAAGGGCCGGAACCGGGCCGTGGAACACGAGGAGGGCGGGCTCGGCGGCAAGACGCTCAACCGCCTGGACGCCCTGCCGCCGCTGTGCGCCGGGCCCGCCCCGAACGACCCGCTCGCGGTCTTCGACCGGTTCTGGGAGAACTTCGAGGAGAACTACCCCTTCTTCGCCGCCAAGGGCATCGACTGGCACGCCGTCCGGGACGAGAAGCGGCGCACGATCACCGCGACGACGACCGCCGACCAGTTGCAGGCCGTCTTCACGGACATGCTCCGCCCGCTCGGCGACGCGCACACCGGGCTGGGCCGGGTGGTCGACGGGCATGCCAGGGAGGTCTTCAGCGGGCAGCGACCGGGATCGACGGTGCTCACCGAGGAGCAGACCGCGCGGGCCCGGCAGGCCTCGGCAGCCCAGCTCACCGGCCCCGAGCGGCTCTTCGCCGACGGCCGGCTCGGCGTCGGCCGACTGCCCGACGGCGTCGGCTACTTCCGGGTGAGCAGCTTCAACGACTACACCGACGGCGACTTCCGGAGCCAGGTCGACGAACTGGACCGGGCGCTGGACGCCCTGCTGGCCGGGCCGGACCGGCTCACCGGCCTGGTCGTCGACGTGCGGCTGAACGGCGGCGGCTCGGACGCGCTCGGGTTGCAGATCGCCGCCCGGCTCACCGACCGCCCGTACGTCGCCTACCGGAAGGTGGCGCGCAACGACCCCGCCGACCCGACGAAGTTCACCCGGCCCCAGCCGATCACCGTCCGGCCCTCGGCGGGTGCGCGCTTCACCGGGCCGGTCGCGGTGCTCACCTCCTCGGTCTCCACCAGCGCGGCGGAGACCTTCACCCAGGCCATGACGGGCCGATCGCCGCGGGTGCTCCGGGTCGGCGAGAACACCCAGGGCGTCTTCTCCGACATCATGATCAAGACGCTCTCGCCGGACTTCCTGGCCGTCCTGCCGAACGAGAAGTACCTCACCAGGGACGGCAGCACCTTCGACGGCCCGGGCATCCCGCCGGACGTCCGCACCCCGGTGTTCACCGCCGACGAGCTGGCCGCGCTCAGGGACTCGGCCCTGAGCACGGCCCGCCGGATGCTCGCCGAGGACGCCCGGGGCGACCGGAACGCCCAGGGTGATCAGGGCGAGCAGGCCGGCCAGGACGCCCAGGGTGATCAGGGCGACCAGGACCGGCAGCGGTAGGCGCTACATCGGATCCACCGCCCGCAGTGCGCCGTCCAGCTCCAGCCACCGGGTGAGGCCCAGCCCCCGCAGGAACGGCAGGTCGTGGCTGGCCACGATCAGCGCGCCCCGGTAGGCGGCCAGCGCCTGGGTGAGCTGGCGGACACTGGCGAGGTCCAGGTTGTTGGTCGGCTCGTCGAGCAGCAGCAGCTGCGGCGGCGGGTCGGCCAGCAGCAGGGCGGCCAGCGTCGCGCGGAACCGCTCGCCGCCGGAGAGGGTGGCGGCGGGCCGGTCGGCCCCGCCGCCGCGGAACAGGAAGCGGGCGAGCCGGGCGCGGACCGCGTTGTCCCCGGCGCCGGGGGCGAACAGCTTGACGTTCTCCACGACCGAGCGCTCGTCGTCCAGCAGGTCGAGCCGCTGCGGGAGGTGCCGCAGCGGCACCGGGGTGGTGACCTCTCCTTCCAGCGGGGTGAGTTCGCCCGCGATGGTGCGCAGCAGGGTGGTCTTGCCGGCGCCGTTGCGGCCGACCAGGGCGATCCGCTCGGGCCCGCGCAGGTCGAGGTCGGCGATGGTGCCGTACGGCAGCCTGGCCTTGTCCAGGGTGAGCACGGTGCGCCCGGCCGGGACGGCGGTGCGCGGCAGGTCGATCCGGATCTCGGCGTCGTCCCGGACGGCCTCCTCGGCCACGCTGAGCCGTGCCTTGGCCTCCTCCAGGCGCTCGGTGTGCATGCCCTGGAGCCGGCCCGCCGTCTCCTGGCCCTTGCGTTTGAGCATCCCGGCGAAGATGTGCGGGTCGTTGCGGGTGACCGAGCGCTTCTTGCCGTACACGGCGCTGCGCTCCAGCCGGGTGCGGGCCTCGACCAGGTCCCGCTTCTGGCGCTGGACATCGGCCTCGGCGTTGCGCAGCAGCCGCTCGGCCGTCTCCTGCCGGGTGGCGACGGCGCGTTCGTACGCGTCGAAGTTGCCGCTGTACCAGGTGACTTCGCCGTCCCTGAGGTCGGCGATCCGGTCGACGCGGCGGAGCAGCTCGCGGTCGTGGCTGACGACCAGCAGCACGCCCTTCCAGTCGGCCACCGTCTCGTAGAGCCGCTCGCGGGCGGCCCGGTCGAGGTTGTTGGTGGGCTCGTCCAGCAGCAACACGTCGGGGCGGGCCATCAGCAGGGCGGCCAGCCGCAGCAACACCGCCTCGCCGCCGGAGAGTTCGCCGGTGGTGCGGTCGAGGCCGAGGCGGTGCAGGCCGAGCCGGTCGAGGGTGGCGCGGGCGCGCTCCTCGACGTCCCAGTCGTCGCCGATCGCGTCGAAGTGGCGCTGCTCCGTGTCGCCGGACTCGATGGCGTGCAGGGCCTCGCGGGCGGCGCGGATGCCGAGCGTCTCGTCCACCCTCAGGGTGGTGTCGAGCGTCAGCCCCTGGGGCAGGTAGCCGAGTTCGCCGTCGACCCGGACGGTGCCGCCGGTCGGGGTGAGGTCGCCGGCGATCAGCCGCAGCAGGGTGGACTTGCCCGCGCCGTTGAGCCCGATCAGGCCGGTGCGGCCGGTGCCGACGGCGAGCTGGAAGCCCTCCAGGACGGGCTTGCCGTCGGGCCACTCGAACGACAGCTCGGTGCAGAGGACGGCGGTGGTGGTGGGTTGGTGTGCCATACAGGCCTCCCGGGGGTGGTTGCCGAAGGGGTGATGAGCAACACGGGGAGACACCGCGGGTGCGGAACCGGGCACGGCCGGAGGGGAACGAAGGGGTGGCGTCACGCAGAGGAGTGCCACGGGCCGTGACTGAGGTCGCACACTCGCGCACCGCGCGACGGCAGCAGGGCCTGCGCGGCGGGGGCGGTGTCCCGGGACCTCAGTAGAGCAACGGCCTTCTCCTTGTCTGGCTGATGACCCGGACCACGCTAGGCGCCCCGGTTCGCGCGGGCAAGCGGTTTTCCGGCCGCCCGGTCGGGCCGGCCGAGGCGGTCACGCCGGCCGCGACGGGCATCCCCGCAGCCGCGACGGACGCCCCCGGAACCCCCGCAACGGAGGCCGGGTGCCGATCCCGTGCCGATCCGGTGACGGCCCCGCCCCCGTCAGGGCCGGGTGTAAGGAGTTCCTTATCCGCATGGCAGACTCCTCACCTGCCATGCCTGCGGCCGAGTGGGGCCGCACCCGGGGACGGGCCGCATGGCGGTAGTCAACAGGGGGATTTGAACTCATGTCACCGATATCCCGGCCGGGCCGTGCCGTCCTGGGCGCCTCCGTCGCCGCGCTGACCATGCTGGTCGCGACCGCGTGCGGCCCCGACAACGCCGACCCCGCCATCACCGCGGCTCCCACCGTCGAGGCCAGTGCCTCCGGCAAGCCGGGCGCGGCTCCGATCAAGCTTCCGACGCTCGAAGAGCTGAAGACCTGGAAGCTTGAGGACTGGGACAAGTGGGCCCAGGCGAACGTGATCACCCCGGCGGTCAAGGGCTACTGGACGCTCCAGAAGCTGCTGGAGGCCAAGCCGAAGCCGCTGCCGCAGCCCGCGCCGGACGCGACCCAGCCGCCCGCGCAGCCCACCGGCGCCGCGCCGGCCACCGGCGCACCGGCCACCACGCAGCCCACCGCCGCCCAGCCGGCCGGTCCCGACCAGCTGCCCGCCATGGTCCCGGCCAAGCCCGTGGCGCACCCGTTCCCGAAGAACACGCACGTCAACGGCAAGATCTTCTTCAAGGACGGCAACGAGGACTACGTGTGCTCCGGCACCGTCGTCTCCGACCCGGCCAACCCGGGCAAGAGCAACCTGGTGTGGACCGCCAGCCACTGCCTGCACGGCGGCAAGGGCAACAAGTACTACACCGACATCACCTTCGCCCCGGCCTTCAACAGCAACGGCGTGCTGAGCAACGGCAACCGGCAGGCCAAGCTGGAGGACGCCGAGCCGTACGGCGAGTGGACCGCCACCGCCGGCATGGTCTCGCCGCAGTGGGCCGCCGAGGCCGACCCGGAGAAGGGCGGCCCGTGGAGCCAGTACGACTTCGGCATCGTCAAGGTCGCCAACCCCAACCCGGGCGGCAAGTCGCTGGAGGAGACCGTCGGCGGCTCCGTTCCGCTCTGGTTCAACGCCCCGCGTGACCAGGTCGGTGCGGTCAGCAACTACGGCTTCCCCGAGGGCAAGCCCTTCGACGGCGTCGAGCTGGAGCACTGCGACGGCGGCAAGCCGTCCAGGAAGACCGGCGACCCGAGCCGCCCGGCGATGCTGCTGATCGGCTGCAACATGACCGGCGGCAGCAGCGGCGGCGGCTGGTTCGCGACCAAGGACGGCAAGCCGGCCCTGGTCAGCGACACGTCCATCGGCAACGGCGCGAACACCTACGAGGCCGGTCCGTACCTGGAGGACGTGGCCCAGCACATGTTCGAGTACTTCTCGAAGAAGGCCAAGTGACCCGCTGAGCGGTGATCCCGGGGGCCGCGGCCGCGACGGCCGTGGCCCCCGCCTTTTCCGCCGTCCGGCCCGCTCCTCCTACAATCGACCCATCATGAGCGCGACACTCGTAGTCAAGGACCTCAGCGCCGGCCACGGCGAACGCACCCTCTTCTCCGGCCTGGATCTGGTGATCGCCCCCGGCGACGTGATCGGCCTGGTCGGCGTGAACGGCGCCGGCAAGTCGACCCTGCTGCGGCTGCTGGCCGGCCTGGACACCCCCGAGGGCGGCTCGCTGCGGCTGAGCCCGGCGAGCGCCAACGTCGGCCACCTGCCGCAGGAGCCGGAGCGCCGCGAGGGCGAGTCGGTGCGCGACTTCCTGGCCCGCCGGACCGGCGTGACGGCCGCGCAGGCCGCCCTGGACGAGGCCACCGAGGGTCTGGTCGAGGGCCGGGCCGGGGCCGACGACGCGTACGCCACCGGCCTGGAGCGCTGGCTGGACCTCGGCGGCGCCGACCTGGAGGAACGCGCCGAGGAGGTCGCCGACTCGCTCGGGCTGAAGGTCTCGCTCGACCTGCCGATGACCGCGCTGTCCGGCGGCCAGGCCGCCCGGGCCGGCCTCGCCTCGCTGCTGCTCTCCCGCTACGACGTCTTCCTGCTGGACGAGCCGACCAACGACCTCGACCTGGACGGCCTGGAGCGGCTGGAGTCCTTCGTCAAGGGCCTGCGCACGGGCACCGTGCTGATCAGCCACGACCGCGAGTTCCTGGCCCGCACCGTGACCAAGGTGCTGGAGCTGGACCTGCACCAGCAGCAGGTCAACCTGTACGGCGGCGGCTACGAGGCGTACCTGGAGGAGCGGGCGGTGGCCCGCCGGCACGCCCGCGAGGAGTACGACGACTACGCCGACACCAAGTCCGGGCTGGAGGCCCGCGCCCGGATGCAGCGCGGCTGGATGGAGAACGGCGTGCGCAACGCCCGCCGCAAGTCCTCCGACAACGACAAGAACGCGCGCGCGACGCGCGCCGAGTCCACCGAGAAGCAGGCCGCCAAGGCCCGGCAGACCCAGCGGATGATCGAGCGGCTGGACGTGGTCGAGGAGCCCCGCAAGGAGTGGGAGCTGCGGATGGAGATCGCCATCGCGCCGCGCTCCGGCTCGGTGGTCGCGACCCTGCGCGGGGCGAGCGTGCGGCGCGGCGACTTCGCCTTCGGCCCGGTGGACCTCCAGATCGACTGGGCCGACCGGGTCGCCATCACCGGTGCCAACGGCGCGGGCAAGTCCACGCTGCTGGCCGCCCTGCTCGGCCGGCTCGAACTCGACGGCGGCAGCGCCTCGCTGGGCTCCGGCGTGGTGGTCGGCGAGGTGGACCAGGCGCGCGGTCTGTTCCTCGGCGGGGAGCCGCTGTCGGACGCCTTCGCGGCCGCCGTGCCGGAGCTCTCGCCGGAGGAGGTGCGCACCCTGCTGGCCAAGTTCGGCCTCAAGGCGGTGCACGTCATGCGCCCGGCCGGCACCCTCTCCCCCGGCGAGCGCACCCGGGCCGCGCTGGCGCTGTTGCAGGCCCGCGGGGTCAACCTGCTGGTGCTGGACGAGCCCACCAACCACCTGGACCTGCCCGCGATCGAGCAGCTGGAGTCCGCGCTCGGCTCGTACACCGGCACCCTGCTGCTGGTCACCCACGACCGGCGGATGCTGGACACGGTGGCGGTGAACCGGCGCCTGGAGGTCGGGGACGGGCGGGTGCGCGAGCTGTAGGGCGGCGCCCGCGGCTCCCCGCCGGCTCCCTGTCGGTCCCGGCTCCTTCGGGATTGGTCTCTACCTCTTCCCGGAGGGGCCGTCATGTGCTGTGCTGTGCGCCATGGTTGACAGCACAGACAGCGCCGTGGCGGGGACGTCCCACCCGACCGTCCCGCTCACCCCCATGACGGTGCCCGCCCACGAGGCCGAGGCCCGCAGCAGGTCCTTCCACGACGTGATGGCCCAGCGCCGGACCGTCCGTGACTACTCCACCCGCCCGCTCCCTGAGGGAGTGGTCGAGTGGGCGGTCCGCACCGCGAACACCGCGCCCAGCGGCGCGCACGTCCAGCCCTGGCGGTTCGTGGTGATCACCGACCCGGAGCGCAAACAGCGGCTGCGCGCGGCGGCCGAGGCCGAGGAGCGCGAGTTCTACCGCCACCGCGCCTCGGCGGAGTGGCTGGCCGCGCTCGCCCCGATCGGCACCGACTGGCGCAAGCCGTTCCTGGAGGACGCGCCGGCCGTGATCGTGGTGTTCGAGGTGCACAAGGGCCCCGGCTCGCCGCGCCCCTACTACACCAAGGAGTCGGTGGGGATCGCGGTCGGTCTGCTGCTGGCCACGCTGCACCAGGCCGGACTGGCCACGCTGACCCACACCCCGAGCCCGATGAAGTTCCTCAACGAGGTGTGCGACCGCCCGGCGGAGGAGCGCGCGGCGTACGTGATCCCGGTCGGTTACCCGGCCGAGGGGGCGCGCGTGCCGGACCTGCGGCGCAAGGAGCTCGACGAGGTGATGGTCCGCCTCTGACGCGCCGGGCCGTGGCCGGGCGCGCCCGCCATCGGGGGGATGTCCGATGGTGACAGGTCCCGGCCAAGGACATAATCGCCGCCATGAGCCGAGCACAGCCACGGTCCCGTGGCCCCTCCCCGCCGACGGCCGAGGTGACCGCCGGGCGGCCGCCGGAACGCCTGCGGCTGCCCGGCGGCCTCTGGCTGCGGCGCCGCCGCAGCACCCACGCGGCGGCGGTGAACCGGGCCGTCCACGCCAACCTGGACCACCTGCGGCCCTGGATGGAGTGGGCGGCCGAGGCCCCCTCCCGGGCGCAGACCGCCGAGCTGACCCTGGCCGGCGCCGCCGCCTGGGAGGCCGGCACCGACTTCATGTACCTGGCCGGCCTGGACGCCGAGCCCGACGACGTGATCGGCGCCTTCGGCCTGCACGGGCGGATCGGCCCGGGCGCGCTGGAGATCGGCTACTGGGTCGCCGCCGGGCACGTCGGCCGCGGCATCGCCACCGCCGCGGCCGGGGCGCTCACCGAGGCCGCGCTGGCACTGCCCGGGATCACCCGGGTGGAGATCCGCTGCGACCGGGCGAACGGCGCCAGCGCCGCCGTCCCGCGCAAGCTCGGCTACCGGCTGGACCGGGTCGCCGAGGTCGCCGTCCGGGCGCCGGCCGAGACCGGACGGCAACTGGTGTGGGTGATGGAGCGCTGACCCCGCCGGTACCGCCCGCCACCCATGAGGCCGGTCAGTAACGCCGGTCAGTAGCGCCCGCCGGTAGCGCCGGTCAGTAGCGCCCGCCGGTCGCGGCCGGCAGCGCGTCCAGCTCGGCCAGGTCCGCCGCCGAGAGCTCGACGCCCGCCGCGCCCACGTTGTCCGCCAGGTAGCGCGGCGTCCTGGTGCCCGGGATCGGGAAGACGTACCGGCCCTGCGCCAGCACCCAGGCCAGCGCGACCTGCGCGGGGGTGGCGCCGGTCCGCCCGGCGACCGCCCCGACCCTCCCGACCAGCTCCAGGTTGGCCTTCAGCGCGTCCTGCTGGAAGCGCGGCAGCCGGCGCCGGAAGTCGTCCGCGGGCAGCTCGTCGAAGGACGTGATGCTGCCGGTCAGGAAGCCCCGGCCGAGCGGCGAGAACGGCAGGAAGGCGATCCCCTGCTCCTCGGTGTACGGCAGCACCCCGTCCAGCGCGTCCCTGGTCCACAGCGACAGCTCGGACTGCACCGAGGCCACCGGGTGCACGGCCTGGGCCCGCCGGATCTCCTCGACGGTCACCTCGGAGAGCCCGATGCTGCGGGCCTTGCCGGCCGCGACGACCTCGGCGAACGCGCCCCAGGTCTCCTCGATCGGGACCGCGGGGTCGACCCGGTGCAGCTGGTAGAGGTCGACGTGGTCGGTGCCCAGCCGGCGCAGGCTCTCGTCGATCGAGCGGCGCACGTGCTCGGGCCGGCCGTCGCGCTCCTGCACGCCCCCGCCGCCCGGGACGATGCCCACCTTGGTGGCCAGGAACGCGCGCTCCCGGTACGGGCCGGCCAGCGCGGCGCCGACGACCTCCTCGTTGGTGTACGGGCCGTACATGTCGGCGGTGTCGATCAGCCCGACGCCGAGGTCCAGCGCCTGCCGGATCACCCGGACCGAGTTCTCGTCGTCCCGGTGCCGCGGGTCGTAGGCCCAGGTCATGCCCATGCAGCCGAGGCCGATGACGCCGAGCTCCGGACCGCCGGTACCGAACGGGGCGTTGCGCATGAGAGTGCTCCCATCGTGGTTCGCGTGGTGGTTCCGCGTGGTGGTGCGTGATCAACGCCCTCAGCTTTCACCTTGGAGTGCACTCAAGGTCAAGCCCGTTCCGCCGTCCCGCCGCCACCCAAGGCGTTCATATGGTCATCCACCTCCCGCAGGGGCGCGAGCGGGGCGCGCGCCTCCGGTTTCACCACCAGGTACGAAGCTCCGGCCGTCGACCCGCGGCGTTCGTCCCCGGTCCTTTCACCCGGCCATCACCGGTGATCACCCGTCAAACCGGCGCGCGAGAGCCCGCCGGCCGCCCCCCGCACCACCGGGCGCCGCCGGTCCGGTCTTGGCAGGGCCTCCCTCGACGGCCGACGCTCTGGTCACGGGTCAACCGTTCCCAAAACCTGCCTCCGGTGACGCGTCCGGGCCCGGGAAGTGCTTGACGTGCACAGCTGGTCTAGTCCAGTTTGATGCTCAGCACCGCGCTCTCCCCCGCACCGGACCACCCCAGGCCGCCGCCCGCACCGTGTCCCCCCTCGCGGCGCGGGCGGCTACCACGTCCCGAGAGGCACCCCCATGCCCAGCGCGCCCCTGCCCGCCCCCACGCACCGCCGCCCGGCCCGCCGGACCACCCTGCTGAGCCTCGCCGCCGCCACCGCGCTCGCCGCCGGAGGCCTGGCCGTCCTCGCCGGGAACGCCGGCGCCGCCGACGGCAACCTGCTCGCCAACGGCGGTCTGGAGAGCGGCGCGCTCGGCCCCTGGAGCTGCTCCGCCGACACCGGCGGCACGGTCGGCTCCGGCGCGCACAGCGGGACGTACGCGCTCAAGGGGGCGGTGAGCGCGAGCGACACCGCGCAGTGCGGCCAGACCGTCAGCGTCCGGCCCAACACCACGTACACCCTCAGCGCCTGGGTGCAGGGCCAGTACGTCTACCTCGGCGCCACCGGCAGCGGCCTCACCGACCCGGCCACCTGGACCGCGGGCGGCCCCGGCTGGCAGCAGCTGTCCGCCGGCTTCACCACCGGACCGGCCACCACCAGCGTCACCGTCTACCTGCACGGCTGGTACGGGCAGGGCGGCTACCTCGCCGACGACATCGCCCTGACCGGCCCCGGCGGCGGCGACCCGGGCACCCCGCCGCCGAGTTCGACCCCGCCGAGCCCGACCGGCACCCCGACCGGCACCCCGGCTCCGAACGTCGCGCTCCCGGTGGCCCCGTACATCGACATGGGCGCCTGGCCCACCCCGTCGATGCCCGACCTGGCCAGGGCCGGCGGCCTCAAGGGCTACACGATGGGCTTCGTCACCGGTGTCGGCTGCAAGGCCAGCTGGTTCAACGCCTACGACCCGCGCACCGCCTGGGCCAAGGACCAGGTGGACGCGCTGCGCGCGGCCGGCGGCGACGTCAAGGTCTCCTTCGGCGGCGCCGCGGGCACCGAACTCGCCGCCGCCTGCACGACGGTGGACGCCCTGTTCGCCGAGTACGACGCCGTGGTGAGGGCCTACGGCCTGCGCTACGTCGACTTCGACATCGAGGGCGCGGCCATCGCCGACACCGCCGCCAACGACCGCCGTTCCGCCGCGCTCGCCAAGCTCCAGCAGGCCCACCCCGGCCTGCGGGTCTCCTTCACCCTGCCCGTCCTGCCCGAGGGCCTGACCGCCGAGGGCGTCGCCATCGTCAAGTCCGCCCGGGACGCCGGGGTGAACGTCGACCTGGTCAACGTCATGGCGATGGACTACTACCGGGCCGGAACCGACTACGGCAACGCCGCCGTGCAGGCCGCCCAGTCGCTGTTCGGCCAGCTCAAGGCGCTCTACCCGGCGAAGACCGACACCCAGCTGTGGGCCATGGTCGGCGTCACCCCGATGATCGGCGAGAACGACGACCACCAGGTCTACAACCAGGCCGACGCCCAGCAGTTGGTGGCCTTCGCCCGGCAGAACCACATCGGGATGCTCTCCTTCTGGGACGCCACCCGGGACGCCAACGCCTGCACCGGGGGCTCGCTGTCCAAGTGCACCAACATCCCGCAGCAGCCGTACGAGTTCGCGAAGATCCTCGGCCAGTACGCGGGCTGAGCCCACGGGCCGCCACCGCCACCGGCCGGCGGCCACCGACCACCGGCCACCCGCCGGCGGAAATTGGCATCTCATCGTCCCGGGCCGTCGATTACAGTCCCTCCCACCTGTACGGCACGAGGGGGCGGACATGACGGTCCGGGACGACCACGACCAGCTGATCACCATCCATCCGACGGGCGGCGCCGCGGGTGCCGGCGACGTCACCGCCGAGGAACTCGCCGCGTTCAGCCGCACCCTCGGCAGGCTGCGCGCCCTCCCCTCCCACGACCGCACCCGGCTGCACGCCGAACGGCAGCTCAGCTCCTTCGTCATGGAGAGCCGCAAGCGCCGCCGCCAGGAGGCCCGGCAGGCCGTGCGGCAGGCCGACGCCGACCTGCTCGCGGCCACCGCGACCGGCGGCCGGGCCCGCCGCGAGGACACCCCGCTGGCCGCCGCGGACGGGCCGGTCGGCGAACTGCTCACGCCGCGCAAGTGCTACGTCTGCAAGCGGGCCTACCGCCGGGTCGACGGCTTCTACCACATGCTCTGCCCCGACTGCGCGGCCGACAACACCGCCCGCCGCGCCCTCGGCACCGACCTGCGCGGGCGCCGGGCGCTGCTCACCGGCGGGCGGGTGAAGATCGGCTTCCAGCTCGCCCTGATGATGCTGCGGGACGGCGCCGAGCTGACCGTCACCAGCCGCTTCCCGCAGGACACCGTCCGCCGCTTCCGCGCCGCCGAGGGCAGCGGGCAGTGGTGGGAGCGGCTCACCGTCGTCGGCATCGACCTCCGTGACCCGCGCCAGGTCCTGGGCCTGACCGAGCAGTTGCGCGCCGACGGGCGCCCGCTCGACATCCTGGTCAACAACGCCGCCCAGACCCTGCGCCGTCCGCCCGAGTCGTACGCGCTGCTGGCCGCGGGCGAGCGGGACGCGCTGCCCGCCGCCGACCGCCGGGCGATCTGCCACGCCCCCGGGTTCCGTCCGGCCACCGGCCTCACCTCCCTGCCGTCCGGCGCGGGATCGCTGCTGGACCTCACCGACGAGGCCGGGCTGCTGCCCGACCTCGCCCCGGCCAACTCCTGGTCCGCGAAGCTCGGTTCGCTCGACCCGGCGGAGATCCTGGAGACCCAGCTGGTCAACGCGCTGGCCCCGGCCCTGCTCTGCGACCGGCTGCTGCCGCTGCTGCTGGCCTCACCGCGCCCCGCCCGCTACGTCGTCAACGTCACGGCGGTGGAGGGCCGGTTCGCCGTCCGCAACAAGACCGCCCGGCACCCGCACACCAACATGGCGAAGGCCGCGCTCAACATGCTCACCCGCACCAGCGCCGCCGAACTCGCCGGCCGGGGCGTGCACATGTGTGCCGTCGACACCGGCTGGATCACCGACGAGAACCCGGCCCCGAAGAAGGCCCACATAGCCGCCCAGGGGTTCCGCACCCCGCTGGACATCGTGGACGGCGCGGCCCGGATCTACGACCCGATCGTCCGCGGCGAGGCCGGGGATCCGGTGTCGGGGGTGTTCCTCAAGGACTACCGGGTGGCGGAGTGGTGAGACCCCGCCCGGGCCGTCATGACCCGGCCGCCGTCACCGCTCAGGTGTCGTAGCAGCCGTCCCAGGGGGCGTTGAAGCCCAGGCAGTCCGGGTAGAGCTCGAAGTGGACGCGCGCCCCCTCGCCGTCCTCCTCGTCCACCTCGTCCGGCTCGTAGTCCTCGCGGACCAGGCCGTACAGCTCACCGTCGACGTGCACCGAGAACGGGGCGATCGCGATGTCCCCGTACTCCCGGCCGGGCAGCGCGTCGAGCCACTCCGCCAGCAGCCGCTCGGCCTCCCCGAGGTCCTCGGTGCAGCGCACCCGCGCGTCGAGGTGGCGGCCGGCGGCGTCGAAGCGGTGCAGGATCGCGCGGTAGCGGCTGCCGAGGCGGACGATCGACGCGAAGAACTGGCCGCCCTGCCAGTGGCCGATGGTGTCGGTGCGGTAGCCCGGCTCGTGGCAGACGGGGATCAGATCGGGAACGTCCATGGCCGTACCGTACGGGCGGCCTGTGACAACGCCCGGTTCAGAGGCCGGTTCAGCGCCCGGTGGCCAGGTTGGCCCCGCCGGCGCAGTCGAACACCACGCCCGTGACGAAGGTGTTGGCCGCCAGCAGGTGGATCGCCCTGGCGACGTCCTCGGCACGGCCGACCCGGCCGACCGGGGTGGTGGCCGCGAGGCCCTCGAACAGCGCGGCCCGCTGCCCGGCCGGGACGCGGTCCCACCACGGGGTGTCGATCACGCCGGGCGAGACGGCGTTGACCCGCAGCGGGGCGAGTTCGACGGCCAGCGGCGGGACCATCGCCTCCAGCGCGCCGTTGATGGCGGCCAGTCCGGCGGTACCGGGGAAGGCGGCGCGGGCCGAGGCGGCGGTGATCAGGGTGACCGAGCCGTCCGCGCGCAGGTACGGCAGCGCCGCCTGGAGCACGCGCACCTGCGGCCAGAACTTGGCCTCGAAGCCGGTCGCGAGCTCGGCCAGGTCGAGCCCGGCGAACGGTCCGGCGCCGGCCGCGCCGCTGACCGCGACGACCAGGTGGTCCACGGTGCCGGCCCCGGCGAAGAACTCGGCGAGGCCGGCCGGGTCGGCCGCGTCCAGCCGGTGGCCCGTGGTCCTGCCGCCGATCCGGGCGACGGCGGCGTCCAGCCGGTCGCGGTCGCGACCGGTGACGACGACCTCGGCGCCGTCCGCGGCGAAGGCGGTGGCCGCCGCCTCGCCGATGCCCGAGCTGCCGCCCATCACGACGACGCGCTGTCCGGCGAAGAGGTCTGACGCAGTGTTCATGGTGGTGGGGCCTTTCGACTTGTCGAGACCACTGGTTCCGACAATGATGTTTGTCGAGACTGTTAGTCTTGTCAAGTGACGGCAGAAAGAGAGGGAGCGGCATGAGCGAGACCCAGGGAGCCGAGGCGGCCGGGACCACCCCGGCCGTACGCCCGCACACCGGACGCCGCCGCAACGAGGCCGCCCGCCAGGCGATCCTCGACGCCGCGCTCCGCCTGCTCGCCGAGTCCGACGGCACGCCCGTCACCATCGACGCCATCGCCCGTGCGGCCGGCGTCGGCAAGCAGACCGTCTACCGCTGGTGGCCCTCCAAGGGCGCCGTGCTGCTCGACGCCCTCACCGGCCGCGCCGACCAGGACGTCCACGACCCCGACACCGGCGACCTGCGCGCCGACCTGCGCGCCTTCATCGGCACCACCTTCGAGACGGCCCAGCGCGACACCACCGCCTCCGCACTGCGCACCGTCGCCCGCGAGGCCGCCCGCGACCCGCACCTCGCCGAGCTGATGCGGAGCTTCACCGCCGCCCGCCGCGGCGCACTGCGCGACCTCCTCGCCAGGGGCCGCGAGCGCGGCGAGCTGGCCGGGGACGCCGACCCCGACCTCATCGCGGACCAGGTCTACGGGGTCTTCTGGTACCGCTTCCTGCTCGGGCACGGGGCGCTGGACGCGGACACCGCGGAGCGCCTCACCGACTCGCTGACCAGGGGGAACAGCTCCCGCTAGGGCCGCCGGCCGCGCACCAGGGGCAGGTACACCTCGTCCACGATCTCCACCAGGACGTCGTCCGGCGCGGTCGGTACCCCGCGCACCACGAACTCGTTGCGCAGCAGCACCACCGCCACCGTCGCCACCCGGGGGTGCAGCGCCTCGGGGGCGACCTCGCCGCGGGCGACCGCGCGCCCCAGGACGGTGAGCCAGGGCGCGGCCGCGGCGTCGCCGGACTGGTCCTGCAACTGCGCCAGGAACTCCGTCGCGCCGCCGGCCGCGGCCAGCAGCTCGCGCAGCACGGCGCCCAGCGGGGAGCTCCAGTGCCGGTTCGCCTGGCGCAGCAGCTCCAGCGCGTCGCCGCGCAGTTCACCGGTGTCCGGGAGCGGGGCGGCCTTCGCCAGCTGCTTGTACGCGGCGATGCCGAGCGCCAGCCGGTTGGGCCAGCGGCGGTAGATGGCGTTCTTGTTGGTGCCGGCGCGGGCGGCGACCTTGTCCATGGTCAGCCCGGCGTACCCGGCCCCGGTGATCTCCTCGACCGCGGCCCGCAGGATCGCCTCCTCCAGCGCCGCCCCGCGCCGCCGCGTCTGCCCGGCCATGCCCTCGCTCCGCCCGCTCCGCCAGCCGATACCGCCCGTACCCGCCCCATCCTTCTTGCCAGACCGGAGCGTCGGCAACTACGGTACTAGTCGTACCGTAAATTTCCTCTCGCCGGAAAGGCAGACGAACATGCGTACCAAGGGAATCAGCTACGACACCGGATTCGTCAGGGACGGCGCGTACTCCCGGACCTGGTTCGACTCGGAAGCCGTCGAACGCGAACTGCGGATCATCAGGGACGAACTGCACTGCACCGCGGTCCGCATCATGGGCGGCGACCCGGAGCGGATCGAACTCGCCGCCGGGCACGCCGCCGACCTCGGCCTGGAGGTCTGGTTCTCGCCCTACCCGCTGGAGCTCACCGCCGACGCGATGCTGGAGCTCTTCGCCGACTGCGCCGACCGCGCGGAGCGGCTGCGGCGGCGCGGCGCCGAGGTGGTGTTCGTCACCGGCGCCGAACTCAGCCTGATGAACCCGGGCTTCCTGCCCGGCTCCACCACGGCCGAACGCGTCGGGCTGCTCACCCGGCCCGAGCGGCTGCGCGAGCACCTCGGCGCCGTCAGCGGCCTGGTCAACGCCTTCCTCGACAAGGCGGTGGCAACCGTCCGCGCACGCTTCGGCGGCCGCGTCACGTACGCCGCCGTACCGCTGGAGCGCGTGGACTGGGAGCCCTTCGACCTCATCTCGCTGGACCTGTACCGCTCCGCCGGGACCGCCGACCGCTTCGCCGACGGCGTCCGCGACCTGACGGCCCAGGGCAAGCCGGTCGCCGTCACCGAGTTCGGCTCCGCCACCTTCCGCGGCGCCGGGGACCGCGGCGCGCACGGCCTGGACATCGTCGAGTACCACGACGGCCGACCGGCCCGCCTGGACGGCGTCCACGAGCGGGACGAGGCCGGCCAGGCCGGGTACGTCCGGGAGCTGCTGGAGGCCTTCGACGCCGGCGGCGTCGATGCCGCGTTCGTCTTCACCTTCGCCCTCTACGACCACGTCCACCGCCCCGGTGGCGACCCCCGCGACGACCTCGACCTCGCGAGCTACGGCATCGTCAAGACCTACGAGGACCGCGCGGGCAGCACCCATCCCGGACTCCCCTGGGACCCGAAGGAGGCGTTCTTCACCCTCGCCGAGTACTACGCCACCCACTGAGCGTTCCGGACTCACCCGACGCCCGGGCGCCGGCGGCGGTGGTAGGCCCAGGCGAGGGCGAGGGTGGCCGGACCCCAGAACATCGCCGTCGCGGTGCAGACCCGCCCCAGCAGCATCCACCAGCCGTTGCTGTAGCCGACTTCCGCGACCACACCCAGCCAGCCGAGGGGCATGCCGTCGAAGAGGGCCACTAGGACGAGGCCCCCGAGCACTGCCGGGACGACCGCCGCGAGCGGCGGCACCCGCCGCCCGCCCAGCACGGGCACCCAGCGCGGGAACACCTCGCCCCAGCCGCTGACCAGCCCCAGGGTCAGGACCGTCAGCGCCTCGGTGAGCACGCTCAGGCCGATCACGTACGGCGTGGCCCACCAGACGTACGCCCCGGCGTCCGGGTCGACGGTCCCCATCCGGAGGTCGAACGCGAACGGCAGCCGCCACAGACAGTGCGGCAGCACGACGAACGGGAGGGCCTTGGCGAGGCGCAGGGCCCATCGGGGAACGGGGCGTTCGGTGTCGCCCACCGGGATGTTCATCAGCATGCGTCCACCGTCCCGGGTGCCGCCCCGCCCCGCGTCCACCGCGCGGCCCCACCGGCTCCCCCGGGCGAGCCAACCACCCCTCATCACAAGGGAGGAGACGGTCCGTCAGTGGCGGCCAACCCGTTCCGGCGTGCGACCCCCGGTCGGCGCCGGGGGCCGCGGCGGCGGTCAGCCGCCCATGCAGGCCTTCCACTGCGTGCGGGCGAACGCCGGGCCGCCGACCACGTAGTTGACGTCCCAGTTCGCGGTGCACTGTGCCGTCCTCGACGGCGGTACGGGAAGGGCGCTCGCCTGGGTGCCGGCGGCGAGGACGAACACGGGGGCCAGCACGGCCGCGGCGGCCGCGGTGGCGGCCAGTCGGCGGATCTTCATGGGTGGGGATCTCTCCTTCGAGGCGGCCGGACACTCCGGCGCGGCCCCGCACGGAGGACGTGCGGGGCGCAGGAGCCCGGCCGAAACGGTCAACTCCTGGGCCAGATCCTGGCAGCACCCGATGGCCCGGAAACATCCCCCAAACCTGGGATACCACCGGCCCTGGCCCGGCCCCCGCCGGTGGGCGTCAGGGCCGGACCGGCTCCCCCGCGCGGACGGCCCGCAGGCCGCGCTCGACGGTCTCCCGGCTCTCGCCGACCGGGGCCACGTAGTCGAGGACGTCACGCGCGGCGTCCTCGCCGAGGGTCCGGGTGATCACCCAGGTGGCGAGGTACTGGGAGGCCAGGCAGCCGCCCGCGGTGGCGATGTTCCCCTCCGCGTGGAACGGCGCGTCGAGCACGGTGACCCCGCAGGCCTCCACGAAGGGCCGGCTCGTCCGGTCCGTACAGGCCGGCATGCCGCCCAGCAGCCCGAGGTGCGCCAGCACCAGCGCGCCGGAGCACTGCGAACCGATCAACTGCCGCGCGGGGTCGAGCGGCAGCGCGGAGAGCAACCGGTCGTCGGCGACCACGTCGCGGGTCTTCACCCCGCTGCCGATCAGCACGGCGTCGGCCTCGGTCACGAACTCCATCGGGCGCTGCCCGGTCACCTCGACGCCGTTCATCGACCTGACGACCGGCGTCGGCGTCGTGATGAAGGCCTCCAGGCCGTCCCTGCGGCAGCGGTTGATCAACGCGGCGGCGATGAAACTGTCGAGTTCGTTGAACCCGTCGAAGGTGACCACGGCTACCTGCATCACGACTCCTCCACCCGGCATCGGTGGTCCAGTCTCCCCGGCCCCGCCGGTCGGGGACAACGGTGACGCGGTCGCCCCGGAGGATCTCCGGGGCGCGGACACCTCGTCCTACGCCTGCTCGTCGCCCTACGCCTGCTCGAACACCTCGATGTCCTCCAGGACCGAGATGGTCACCACCACGTCGAGCGGCGATCCCCAGTCGACGTGGAGGAGGAACTCCACGCCTCCGGCTTCCGCTCCCGCCACCCCGTGCGGGCCGATGTTCGTCACGTAGACGTTCGCGGCGCCGAGCAGCGGACGCCCGAGCGTCTTCGGGCCGCCGCCGAGACCGCCGAATTGGGGGGTGAATTCGGCCGCGGTGACGATCACCGCGGAGTCGAGGTCGATCACGCCATCCCAGTTCCAGTTCTTTCGAATCGTCCCCTGCTGGCCGCGGTAAAGAATGCGAAGTGAACGGGCCATCGGTGAACTCCTCTCGCGAATTCCCCTCGCCCTGCGGCACGCAGACCGCCGTCGCGTTCCACTTCAAGTCAAACATCGAACGATCCGCGCGGCATCTCGACTACCTCCGAAACCAAGGCGCCAATGACCAACTGGGCGGCGATTCCGGGACTGCTCCAGACCGAGGCGTACATCCGTGCTCTGTACGAGATGCGTCGGCCGGTGCTCTCGCCGGAGCAGATCGACGAGTGGGTGGCGGCACGCCTCGCCCGGCAGGACATCCTGGCCCGCTGGCCGCTGCCGGTGGTGACCTGGGCGGTCGACGAGAGCGTGCTCCGGCGCCCGCTGGGCGGCTGGGACGTGCACAAGGAGCAGCTCCAGCACCTGCTGAAGATCGGGCAGATGCGCGGCCCGGAGCTCCAGGTCATGCCGCTCGACCGGATGAGCCACGCGGGCATGAGCGGTTCGTTCATCCTGCTGACCCCGCCCAACCGCCCGCAGATCGGCTATGCCGCCGCGCAGCACGTGAACCGTCTGATCACGGATCCGGCGGAAGTCCGTAATATGGCCGCACGGTACAGCAGCATCCGGGCCCAGGCCCTGGGGCTGAGGGAGTCCCTGGCCCTGATCGAAGCGATTCTGGGAGAGCGGTAGGCATGGCCGAGCTGGCATGGTTCAAGAGCAGCCACAGCGGCAACGAGTGCGTCGAGGTCGCCGAGACGACCACCGCCGTCCACGTGGGCGACTCCAAGGACAAGTCCGGCCCCCAGCTCACCTTCTCCCCCACCGCCTGGCAGGCGTTCGTCACCTTCGCCGCCACCACCGAGGCCGCCTGACCCTACAGATCCACTCTGTACGGGTCCGGAGCCGGCGCGTGTCAGCCGCTGACGCTCTCCTTGCCGTTCTCGATGTGGCCCATGAAGCGGCGCCGGTAGGAGGAGTCCCCGGTGACGGTGAGGGTCAGGTCGTACCAGCCCTGGGCGTCATCGGTCTTCCAAGTCACCACGGCCGGCTGCCCGTTCACGGGAACCTTGAGATCCTGCGCGGAGGCCGTGCTGTACGCGTTCGCGGCCAGCTTCACCTCCAGGGCCGACGCACCCCGGTTGGTGACCGAGAGCTTCAGCTCCTGCGCGGCCCCGTCCACCGTGGTGACGACGTCGACGAGCGCGGCGTCGCCGGTGGTCGTGCCCGCGAACTCCCGCCGGAAGCCGTTCGGGCCGGTGAGGGTGAAGTTGTAGGCGCCGTCCCTGACCGGGACGCCCTCGACGGCGGCGCCGAGCACGTCGAAGTGCTGAGGGACGTCGAACTCGCCGGCGTACGGGTAGAGCGCGAAGTGTGCACTGGCCTTCCCGCTGTTGTGCATCCGCAGGATGAAGTTCTGCGTGTCGCCGTCGAACGTCGCGTAGGCGTCCGGCTGGTAGGGCAGCGGCCGCGCCGGGCGGGGCCCGGAGCCCTTGTACGAGCTCGTGACGGCGGTGGTGCGGTCGAAGTCGAAGACCGAGGAGAGGTCGCCCGCCACCGTGCGGCGCCACCGGCCGATGGCCGGCTGGTGCACGCCCAGCCAGTTCTCCAGGAAGCGGACCTGCGAAGTGTGGTCGAAGACCTGGGAGTTCACGTAGCCGCCGACCGTCCACGGCGACACCGCGATCATGGGCACCCGGGCCCCCAGCCCGATGGGCAGGCCGTCCACGAACTCGTCGCCCCACTTCCCCGGTGGTACCGGGGGCGGGACGTGGTCGAAGAGGCCGTCGTTCTCGTCGTAGCTGATCAACAGAATGGTGGAGTTCCACGTCTCCTCATCGGAGGCGATGGCCTCCAGCACCTGGTAGGCGATCTGCTGGCCGAACGCCGGGGACGAACTCGAGGGGTGCTCCGTGTCCTGCTCCGGGGGCACCAGGTACGACACCTGCGGCAGCACGCCGTCGGCGATGTCCTTCTTGAACCCCTCCAGGAAGCCGCGTTTCCCCTCTACTCCTCCGTTGTTGTCCTCACGCGGATAGTGGTACAGCCCGCGAGCGTAGAGGCTCCTGTCGGCGGCGGGCCGGTTCTTGTCGTTCGCCGCGTCGGCGAGAGCCTTCAGCTCCTTCTCGGGGATCGCGCCCACCTTGACGGGGCAATCCCTGTCACGGCGGTAGAAGTCCCAGAGGCTCTTGTACGTGACGGGCAGCTTCGCATCGCCCAGAACGTCTTGGGCGACTCGCTTGAACTCCTGGAAGAACTCCAGGTTGTTGTCGTAGAAGTTGTCCCACTCCTGGTAGACCTTCCAGGAAATACCGTTGGCCTCCAGCAGTTCCGGGTAGCTGGTCCAGTTGTACCCTTCGGGCGCGTTCTCCCGCCCGTGGGCGGCGGGCCCGGTCACCCGGAGTCCGTTGGGTTCCCAGCCGCCGAATCCGGAGAAGAAGTAGTTCCGGTTACTGGTGGTGTCACCCATCACGGACGAGTGGTAGGCGTCGCAGATGGTGAAGGCGTCGGCCAGCTTCCGGTAGAACCCGACCACTTCCTTCTGGTCGTAGTAGCCCATCGTGTCGACCGATCTGGCTTCCACCCAACGGTCGTACCAGCCCCCATTCCAGGCGTCGTGGGCATCGCCCCAGTAGTGGTCGAGCCCCTGGTCGACATTCTTGTCCGGGACTTTCCACTGCTTCGGCCCCTCGGACCCGGGCTGCTCCAGGACCGAGGTCTTGCCGTCGGGCTGGAGGACCACGTTGCGGTCCTTGAACCCCCGCACACCGTCGACGTCTTCACCGAAATAGTGGTCGAACGAGCGGTTCTCCTGCATCAGGAGGACCACGTGTTTGACCGCCTTGAGGCCCCCTTTCGGCGGCGGGTTCCGCATGAGGGCCTTCAGCTTCTCAGGAAGGTCCTGCGGGACGGTCTTGTCGCGCTGGATCGCTTGTTCTTTTTTGCACGCTTCCTTGTCCATCTCATCTCCCTGGATGGCTTCGCGATCCGGCCGCCCACGCGGTGCGGCCGGCCTTCCTCTCCTTCAGTGCACGGTGTCGGCCTGGTCGGGAATCACGTGGCCGTCGTCGTCGCGCACCGGCCCCGCCGTGCCGTCCGACCCCGTGTAGGCGGTGGTCGAGCAGGGGTACCGGCAGGGCAGGGCGGGCAGGGGATCGATGAGCATCGGGTTCACCAGCCACCTGCCGTCCTCGTTGGCGTAGGCGTGGCACATCAGCTCGGCCGCCTGGCGGTTGATCACCAGGCGCAGCCCCGTCGCGTCGCCCACGAAGGTGACGTCGGTGGAGGAGTCCCCGGCGGCAAAGGCCTGGCGCTCGGCCTCGGGGGCCTGTTGGAAGGCCGCCTGGCCCGTGATGCCGAGGATGTCCTGGTTGATGAAGCAGCGCTTGCCGTCGATGTAGGTGACCACGGAGTCGGCCTCCGCGCCGCCGCAGTCGGCCAAGTGGGCGGTCAGCCTGCCGTTCTCGGTCTTGTTGCGGATGCCGATCACCTTGTCCGCCGCGAAGCCGAGGCCTTCCGCCCACACCCGCACCACGGGCTCCGGGGAGGCGGAGACGACGCGCACGTCGAAGCCGGCTCCCTGCAAGGTGCCGACCAGATCGTGCATGTGCTCGTAGTACCGCACCCAGACCGTGCGGACGGCCTGCGCGGAGTCCGACGGGGAGGCCGCCAGGCTCTCCTCACGGGCCCGGCCGGCGAAGGCCGTGATCTCGTCGAGGGTGTGCCCGGCGAGGAGCTGTGCGCCCCAGGCGTAGGCGGGGTTGATGCGGCGGTGGTCGAAGCCCGCGAAGGCCGCGGCACCACCGGTGGTGGTGTGCTCGCCGTACACGGAGAGGATCTCGTCCGCGCACCCGGTGTCGGTGGCGGTGGGGAGGGGGCTCCCGGCGACGGTGGAATCCCCGCAGGCCCTGCTCAGCGCGGCCGAGGCCTCGGTGGTCAGGTAGCGGCTGGTGGCCGACCAGTCCTTGCCGGTGGGTTGGAGGATCTCGCCGTTGCGCAGCAGCCAGGACATCATCGCGTCGCCGACGTCGTTCTTCACCAGCGTGTTGTCCCAGTCGAACAGGGCCAGCGGGTGCGCGTCGGGGTGGGTGCAGCTGCCGGTCGCGTCGATGAAGTCCTGGAGCTCCTGCCGGTTGTTCCCGTACCAGGTCAAACCGGTGTCCAGGGTCGGGCAGCTCGCCGCCGAGGCGGGTGGGGCGGAGGCCAGGGGCGGTGCTCCGGCCGCCAGGACGGCGATGAGTACCGCGCGGGCCGCACACCGAAGGGCGCTCACGAGTGGGCGGCGGGTTTGCGGTCGAGGTGGATGTGCGTCGTAGTGAAAGTCCCGTCGTTCTGTTGCTTTCTGACTCCATCGTTCAGATCGCCCTTGATCCTGCTGTAGCCCGATGGCGGGCCAACCTCGTGTTTTCCATCAAGCCAGGACGTGAGGACCAGGTCCTCGATGGGATCGCCTGCATCGGGATCTCGGGTCACGGCCATGAAGAGCGGATTCCTCTTCTTCTTCTTGACATCGGTCACCTTCTTCTCTTCGTAGAAAGCACCTTTGTTGAGGTCCACTGGGATCTTCTGGTATTTCGCGGGCGGCTTCTCGTCCCCGACGAGGATGCGGATGTCCCTGATCGGGTTCTTCTGGTCCTGGTCGGCCCGCTCGTAGGCGAGGTAGAGGTAGTCGCCACCCGCGCCGCTGTTGAGATCCGTGTCGAGCTTGTGCCAGCCGGTGGGCACGTGGACCGGCTCGTCTCCGTACGGGGTGAGGATGTTCACGTCTGTGATGTAGCGACCCATGGGCCCGCTCCTTCGGCATTCCGGATCACCCCGCTCGCCCGGGCGGAAGCGCGGATCGCGGAAGGGCCGGCCGGGACTGGGGAACGGTTCGATCGTTCCCGAAGCGATGCCGGCTCGCGCGGGTGCGTGCACTGTCCAGGTGAACCGGGTGGCGACAGACCGCTCGGAAGGTGCAGCCGGTTCGGGCCTCAGCGCCGGCCGGCGGCAGGCGTGGCCAGCAGGCAGACGTAGGAGCGGTCGGCTCGCTGCGGGTGCGGCTGTTCGAGCCGGGTCGTGACGGTGAAGCCGGCCCCCTCCAGCAGCTCGACGAGGCGCGCCATCGGGACCAGGTGCGAGGCGTACGACACCGGGTGGCCGTAGGCCCGGGCGGGGCGCAGCAGTTGGGCCTCGCCCGCGTGCCCGCCGAGCAGCAGGTGGCCGCCGGGCGCGAGGACGCGGTGGAACTCGGCGAAGAGTTCCGGCAGTTGGCCGGCCGGCGTGTGGTGGACGGAGTACCAGGCGAGGATGCCGCCGAGCGCCCCGCCGGGGAGGTCGAGGGAGGTCATCGAGCCCTGTACGTAGCGCAGTCGGGGATGGGCCCGGCGGGCGAGGGCGACCATCTCGCCGGACACGTCGACCCCGAAGGCCGACAGCCCCAGGCCGGACAGGTACGCCGTCACCCGCCCCGGCCCGCACCCGAGGTCCGCGACCTCGCCGCCGCCGGACTCCCGCACCAGCTCCGCGAAGGCGGCGATCATCGCCCTGGACACCGGGTCCATGCCCTCCGGCGGGACGACGAGGCGCAGGTAGTCGGCGGCGACGGTGTCGTACGACGCGCGGACGGCGGCGAGGTGGGCCGGTTCGGTCACCCGGCCACCTTCGCGGCCCTGGCGGCGCGCTCGGCGAAGATCTTCTCCCGCCGGTCGGCGGTCTGCTTCATCATCCGCTTGCGGTCGCGGGCGGAGAGGCGGTCGATGTAGAGCCCGCCGTTGAGGTGGTCGGTCTCGTGCTGGAGGCAGCGGGCGAAGTAGCCGGCGCCTTCGATCGTGACGGCCTCGCCGTGCTGGTTGACGCCGCGCACCACCGCGTGGGCCGGGCGGGCGAGCCGGGTGTTGGCGCCGGGGACGGAGAGGCAGCCCTCGGTCTCCTCGATCAGGGCGCGGCCCGGCTCCTGCTCCTCGACCACCGGGTTGAGGATGTGCCCGGTGTGCCGGACGCCGTCGTCGTCGGGGCAGTCGTAGACGAACAGGCGCAGGTCGACGTCCACCTGGTTGGCGGCGAGGCCGCAGCCGTCGGCGACGTGCATGGTGGCGAACATGTCGTCGATGAGCTGCGCCAGGCGCTCGCTGCCGAAGTCCTCCTCGGTGGCCGTACGGCAGGTGCGGCGCAGGATCTCCTCCCCCACCTCGGTGATCCGCAGGACGGTCGGCCGTTCGCGCAGCTCGGACACGGGCACTCCTTCGATGGGCTTGCTGTCGACTTTGCAAAGTAGCAGACTTTGCAAAGTGACCGAAGACCTCGTCAGAACCGGTTCCCTCCCCGAGCACGCCGTCCGCACCGCGCTGCTGGAGCTGTTGGCCGAACGCGGCACACTCACTTCCACCGAGGCGGCCGCGCAGCTGGGGTACAGCTCGGGCCTGTGCTCGTTCCACCTGCGGCAGCTGGCCCGCTACGGGCTGATCGAGGAGGCCCCGGCCGCCGACGGGCGGGCCCGGCCTTGGCGGCTGCCGACGGCCCGACAGGCCTTGCCGGAAGGCGGGTTCGACGAGCTGGCCCGCGGCCTGGAGGACGAGAGCCACCAGCGCTGGCTCGCCCGGCGGGCCGGCGCCCCGGCCGAGTGGCAGCAGGACGAGGCCTTCAGCGCCGTCGTCTACCTGACGCCCGAGGAGCTGACCGCCGTCGGCGCGGCCGTCCGGCAGGTGCTGGCCCGCTACCGGGACCGCGAGGCCGACCCGGCCGCCCGACCCGCAGGGGCCCGTCCGGTCGCCGCCGTCGCCCGGCTCTTCCCGCTGCTCGACCAGGAGCCCGACCAGTAGCCCGAGACCAGTAGCCCGACCGGACAGCCGCCGGTCAGACGCTGCGCGTACGCGCCCGCACCGCGCGCACCAGCGGCCCGACACCCAGCCCCAGCACCGCCCCCAGGGCGATCCCCTGCACCCCGTCCCAGACGTCCTGCACGTCACAGGCCCGCCCGATCGCCGGCACCGCGTACTGCACCGCCGACACCGCGAACGGCAGCACCGCCGCGCCCAGCAGCGCCACCGCGGCCCGCCGCCGGGTGCCCGCCAGCGCGGCCGCGAAGCCGACCGGGGCATAGGTCGCCAGCTTGATCCCGATGTGCCGGACGTGCAGCAGCTCGTACGGCGACCGCGGCCGGCCGCCCTCCGTCGCGCAGTGCCGGACGCCGCCCTCCGAGAGCTGGAACGCCTCCGGCAGCAGCGTCCCCACGACCACCCCGCCGAGCCCGAGCAGCAGCACGAAGCCCACCACCCAGTGGGCCCGCAGCAACCGCCCCACCGGCCGGTTCCACAGAGCCGCGGGCACCAGCGAGAGCAGCAGCCCGGGCCAGAACATCGGTATCCCGCCGAGCACCGAACTGATCACGCCTCAAACGGACGCCCCGAACACCCGCCCGGTTCTCACCGGGGCGGGGAAAACTTCCGGACGGTCACCGCCCGGTCACCGCACGGACCGCCGGCGCGGCCACTCGCCCCGTCCGGTCGTCAGTGCGGGATCGAGGAGATCAGCTCCCGCGCCCCCTGCCGCTTGAGCGCCAGCGCCACCGAGGTCCCGAGGTCCTCCGGGCTGAGCGCGCCCGCCCACTCGTGGGCGTCCAGCACCTGCTTGCCGTCCGGAGTGAAGACCCGGCCGCGCAGCGAGAGGCGGCCGTCCCGCTCCGCCCTGGCATAGCCGGCGATCGGGCTGTTGCAGTGCCCCTGGAGCGCGTGCAGGAACATCCGCTCGGCCGCCGCCTCGCGCCAGGTCTCGTGGTGGCCGAGGCCGGTGACCGCCTCGATGGTCGCGGTGTCGCCCTCGCGGCACTGGAGCACGAGGATGCCGGCGCCGATCGGCGGGCACATCGCCTCGATGCCGAGCACCTCGGTGATCCGCGCCTGCTCGCCGATCCGCTCCAGGCCGGAGAGCGCGAGCAGCAGTGCGTCGGCGTCCCCGGCCGCCAGCTTGGCGAGCCGGCTGTTGGCGTTGCCGCGGATCGGGACGCACTCCAGGTGCGGGTGGGAGGCGGCGAGTTGGGCGACCCGGCGGACGGAGGAGGTGCCGATCCGGGTGCCGGGCGGGAGGGCGGCGAGCGGCAGGCCGCCGGGGTGGACGAGGGCGTCGCGGATGTCGTCGCGGCGCAGGTAGGCGGCGAACACGGTGCCGGCCGGCAGCGGGCGGTCGGCGGGCACGTCCTTGAGGCAGTGGACGGCGACGTCGGCCTCCCCGGCGAGCAGCGCGGCGTCGACCTCCTTGGTGAACGCGCCCTTGCCGCCGAGCTGGGCGAGATCACCCGTCCAGCGGTCGCCCGAGGTGGTGACCGGCACCACCTCGGTGCGCAGGCCCGGGTGCAGGGCGGCGAGTTCGGTGCGGACCCGCTCGACCTGGGCGAGCGCCATGGGTGAGGAGCGGGAGACGATGCGGATCAGCTCAGCGGTGGCCATGGCGCGATGATAGGCGTCCTCACACCGAGACCTGAGCACGCGTCAGCACCGTGAGCGGGCGCGGCGAACCCCACCGCGACGGACCCGGACGCGACGGGCCTGAGCACGGCGGGCCTGGGCACGACGGACCCGGACGCGGCGGACGGCCGGCCGGGTGGTCCGGCCGGCCGTCCGCGACCGCCGTACGCCCGGTCACTCGTTGTGCAGCACCTCGGCGATCGGCAGCCGGGCCGCCGACCGGGCCGGGACGAGGGCGCCGAGGACGGCGATCGCGACGCCCGCCACGGCGAGACCACTCAGCAGCGGGGCGCTCCAGACGTCGATCGCCTCCTCCGTGAACACGATCGTCCCGACGTTCTCGACGATCAGCCGGTGGGCCACCACCCCGGCCGGGATGCCGATGATCCCGCTGACCACGCCCTGCCAGGCCACCGAGGTGACCGTCATCGCCACCACCTGCCGGGGCGTCATCCCGATCGACTTCAGCATGCCGAGGTCCCGGCGGCGTTCGCGGACGGTGAGCAGCAAGGTGTTGAAGACGCCCAGCGCGGCGACCACCGACAGCAGCACGGTGAAGATCGTGGTGAAGGCGATGACCGCGGCGATCGGCCCGGCCAGGTCGGGGTCGAAGACCGAGGCCGAGAGGCTCGGGTCGGCGTCCGTGACCGCCTTGCGGTACGCCTCCGCGTCGGCACCCTCGGCGAGCGTCACGTCGTACTCGACCACGTGCGGGTCGTCGGTGAGCGCGGCCCTGGTGGCGTCGTTGGAGGCGAACGCCCTGGGGTTGCCCTCGGCCTCCTCGCCGACGAGGGTGACGGCCAGCTGCCGCCCGTCCAGGAGCAGGGTCAGCTTGTCCCCGAGCTTGAGTCCGTGCTGCCGGAGGAAGGACGGCCCGGCCTCGATCTCGTTCGGGCCGGTGGCCGGGCGGCCGTTCACCACCGAGAGCCACTTGGCGCCGACGCTGTCGCCGCCGTAGAAGTCGGCGAACGCGGGCTGGGGGTGGCCGGCCAGCCCGACCTGGACCAGCCCGCGCGTGCTGACCCGCTCGGCACCGGGGGCGGCGCGCAGCATGGCCTCGGTCTGGGCCGGGTTGAGCCTGGGCTCGGTCTTGTCGCCCGAGAAGTGGGCGGTCTTGACGTTGACGTGGGTGTGGCCGTCGGTGTGGTCCACCAGTCTGGTCAGGGTGCTGCTCAGACCTGCCGTCATCGTCACGGTGACGACGCCGAGCACGATCGCCGCCATGGTCAGCGCGGTACGGGCGGGGCGGGCGAAGGGCTGGCCGAGGCCGAGGCTGACGGCTCGCGGCAGCCGGGTGCCGCTCAGCCGGCGCTGGACCTTGAGCCCGCGGCCGTTGCGCGGGGCGCTGCCGGCCGAGATGGACTGGGCGGCGGAGAGCCGGTGGGCGCGCGAGGCCGGGAGCAGCGCGGCGAGGACGACCAGCAGCGGGACGCTGACCAGGGTGGCGAGCGGCAGCCAGCCGGCGGGCTCGATCACGGCGGTGCCGGTGACGATGCCGGAGAACGCGGACTGGAGGATCGGGTACGAGGCCACCCAGCCGGCCGCCGTACCGAGGACGGTGCCGGCGACCGCGGGCACCGAGACCATGGTCAGGTAGACGGTGACCACCTGGCGAGGGGTGAAGCCGATCGACTTCAGCACGCCGATGTGCCGGTAGCCGGAGACGACCGCGCCGCTCACCACGTTGCCGACGATCAGCGCAGAGACGACCAGGCCGAGCACGCCGAAGACCGTCATCAGCGGCAGGTAGGCGTCGGCCCCCGCGGAGAAGGCGTCCTTGAGCACCAGGTACGACTGGGCGCTGGTGACCGCGTCCTCCGGCAGGCCCTCGGTGGCGGTGCCCATGGCGGAGGTGAGCCGCTGCTCGCTCGCGGCGTCGGTGAAGCGGTAGAGCATCTGCCGGCCGGTGGGGTGCAGGGCGGCGGCCTGCTCGGGGGTGACCCAGCCGCCGGCGCTCTGGCTCATGCTGGTGGCGAAGCCGACGATGGTGAGGTCCCGGCCGCCGCCGATGGGGATCCGGGAGTCCAGGAACGTCTCCGCCGCGCCTCCGAACGGCGAGTTGAGGACCACCTCGCCGGGTGCGGTGACCCAGCGGCCGGACAGCAGCTCGACCCGGTCCACCGGCCCGGCCCGGTCGGCCCGGCCGACCAGGGTCAGCGGTCCTGGCGGGCTGCCCACCCAGTCGGTGGGGATCTCCACCGTCGCCTGGTCGAACGGCCCGGCGGCCGCCTCGACGCCGGGCCGGTGGGCGGTGGCGGCCAGTTGCTCCGCCGAGGCCCTGGCCGGGTCGAAGGACGCCACGACGTGCGCTCCGTGCTGCCCGTCGAAGGCCTCGTCGAAGGGGGCCCGGGCGGCGCTGATCACCGCGAGGGCGAGCAGCACCGTCGTGGTGGCGCAGAAGACGACCAGGCCGATCACGACGGTCTGCACCCGGCGGCGCTTCACCGCCGCCCGCGAGGCCCGCCACACGGCACCGGTCATGACTGCGGCTCCAGCATCCGCTCGTTCGCCACGCGGCCGTCCGCCATCTCGACCAGCCGGCTGGCGCAGCGGGTGGCCAGGGCGGGGTCGTGGGTGACGATCAGCAGGGTCTGGCCGATCTGGTTGAGGTCGATCAGCAGGTCCATCACCTGCTCGCCGGAGCGGCTGTCCAGCGCGCCGGTGGGCTCGTCCGCGAGCAGCAGGGCCGGGCGGTTCATCAGGGCCCTGGCCACCGCGACCCGCTGGCGCTCGCCGCCGCTGAGGGTGGCCGGGTAGACGTCCTTGCGGTGGGCGACGCCGAGTTCGTCCAGCAGCTCCAGTGCCCGCCGGCGGGCCTGGCGGGCACTGGTGCCGGTCAGCTGGGCGGCCAGGGCGACGTTGTCGAGGGCCGGGAGGTCGTCGATCAGGTTGAAGAACTGGAAGACCATCCCGATGTGGCGGCGGCGGAACAGGGCCAGCCCGTTCTCGTTCAGCGGCCCGAGGTCCTGGCCCTGCACCCGGACGGTGCCGGCGGTGGGCCGGTCCAGCCCGGCCACCATGTTCAGCAGGGTGGACTTGCCGCAGCCCGAGGGGCCCATCACGGCGACCGCCTCACCCGCGCGGATCCGCAGGTCGACGCCGTCGAGCGCCTTGGCGTCACCGAACTCCTTGTGGACCCCGGACAGCTCGACGACGACCTGCGCGCCGTCCGGCCGGGTGGTCCCGTCGTGGTCGTTGCTCATGGTGGACGACCGTAGGCGCGGGGGCCCGGCCGGTACGTCCCACCCCGGGTGTAACCGAGGGCGGCCGTAGTACCGGGGATGTACGGGGGCGGCACCCCCGGATGATGTGGATCATGCCGTGACCTGGGAGGCTGGCGCCGTGTGGGGAACGGGGTGGGAGTGGGCGGCCGTCGCGACGGCCGCCGCGGCGGGCACGGCGGCCGGCTGGCTGGCCGTGGCGCTCGCCAGGGCGCGGCGGCTGCACCGGGCGACCGTCGGCGAGCGCGGCTGGCTGCTGGAGCGGGAGCGGGAGAGCGCCGCCAGGACCGCCGTGGACGCCGAACGGGCCCGGATCGCGGCCGAGTTGCACGACATCGTGAGCCACAACGTGAGCCTGATGGTGGTGCAGGCCGGGGCCGCGCGCGAGGTGCTGGCCACCATGCCGGAGGAGGCGGCGGCCTCGATGGCCGCGGTCGAGGCGGCCGGGCGGGGCACCATGACCGAGCTGCGGCACCTGCTGGGCCTGCTGGCCCCGGCGGCGGACGGCAGCGAGGAGGCGCCGGCGGACGACTTCGCGCCGCAGCCGAGCCTGGGCCGGCTGAGCCCGCTGATCGACCGGTTCGCCTTCGCCGGGCTGCCGGTCGAGGTGCGGATCTCCGGCGAGCCGCGGCCACTGCCCGGCGGCATCGACGTGACGGCGTACCGGATCGTCCAGGAGGCGCTGACCAACGCGCTCAAGCACGGGGACGGGGCGACGGCGGAGGTGACGGTGCGCTACGCGGACCACTACCTGCGGGTGGAGGTGCTCAACAGCGGTCCGAGCGTGCTCTCCGGCGGGGCCGCCACCGCGGCAGGGCGGCCGGACGGCGCCGGGCGCGGGCTGATCGGCCTGCGCGAGCGCGTCGCGGTCTACGGCGGGGACCTGGACGCCCGGCGCCGGCTCGGCGGCGGCTTCCGGGTCCGCGCCCGCATCCCGCTGGACCGGCCGTGACGGAGGGAACCATGGAGCACGAGCAGCAGCAGGAGCGCCGCCCCCGGGTGGTGATCGCCGACGACCAGGAGCTGGTCCGCACCGGCTTCCGGATGATCCTCAACGCGCGCGGCATCGACGTGGTCGCCGAGGCCGCGGACGGCGCCGAGGCGGTGGCCGCCGCCGTGCTGCACCGCCCGGACGTCGCGCTGCTGGACATCCGGATGCCCGGCACCGACGGCCTGGAGGCCGCCCGGCGCATCCTGGCGCAGGTGCCCGGCTGCCGGGTGATCATGCTGACCACCTTCGACCTGGACCACTACGTCTACGCCGCGCTGTCCGCCGGGGCCAGCGGCTTCCTGCTCAAGGACGTCACCTCGGCCCATCTCGCCGCCGCCGTACGGCTGGTGGACACCGGGGACGCGCTGCTCGCCCCCTCGATCACCCGGCGCCTGGTCGAGCGGTTCGCGGCGGGCGCCCCGCGCCCGGCGCCCGGCGGCGAGAGCCCGCCGCTGCACCGCGACCTCGCGCCGCTCACCCCGCGCGAGGCGGAGGTGCTCGCGCTGCTCGGCCGGGGGCTGTCCAACACCGAGCTGGCGCGCGAACTGACGCTCAGCGAGTCGACCGTGAAGACCCACGTGGCCCGGATCTTCGCCAAGCTCCACCTGCGCGACCGGGCGCAGGCGGTGGTGCTCGCCTATGAGACCGGGCTGGTCGCACCGGGTGGCGGCTGACCGTCAACGCCCGTCCCTGTCACCTCAATTCGCGTGACTATCATCCGAATCTCACTCCTTGGAGTTAAATCTTCACCGAATTCCCCTTTTTGCCATGTCATGGGGCACCATCTGCATGTCCACGCCCGAACAGCACCGACACCTCGGGCGCCACCACCCGGCATGACGAGAACACTTGGACCGGCCCGTGACCACCACCGCCCCCGTGTGGGACTGCCCCTTCCACCACACCGACGGCCTGGAGTTCGACCCCCTCCTGAAGCGGCTGCTCACCGAGGACCCGGTCGCCAGGATCCGGCTGCCGCACGGCGAGGGCGAGGCCTGGCTGGCCACCCGCTACGAGGACGTCAAGGTGGTCACCACCGACCGCCGGTTCAGCCGCGCCGCCGGCATCGGCCGCGACCTGCCGCGGATGACGCCCGCCCCGATCGCCCAGGCCGAGGCGATCAACCTGATGGACCCGCCCGCCCACAACCGGCTCCGCCGGCTGGTCGCCCAGGGCTTCACCAACCGTCAGGTCGAGCGGCTGCGCCCGACCACCCAGCGGACCGTCGACGGCTACTTCGACGAAATGACCGAGCACGGCGCCCCCGCCGACCTGATGCACTTCCTGGCGGCCCGCCTCCCGCTCACCACCATCTGCGACCTGCTGGACATCCCCGCCGCCGACCGCACCGAACTGCGCGGCCACGCGGTGGCGATGATGCGGATGGGCCCCGGCAGCCGGGACGGCCAGGAGGCCGCCAAGACGGCGCTGCGCGGGTACTTCACCGAGCTGACCGCCGCCCGCCGGGCCCACCCCGGCGAGGACCTGATCAGCGCCCTCGCCACCGCCCGCGACGGCGACGAACTGCTGGACCCGGACGAGCTGACCGTGATGGCGATGGTCCTGCTGGTCACCGGCCACGACACCAGCACCTACCAGCTCGGCAACATCACCCACACCCTGCTCACCCACCCCGAGCAGCTCGCCAAACTGCGCGCCCGGCCCGAGATGCTGCCCCGGGCGCTGGAGGAGCTGCTGCGCTTCATCCCGTTCCGCCAGGGCGTCGGCATCGCCCGGGTCGCCACCGAGGACGTCGAACTGGGCGGGGTGCTGATCCGGGCCGGCGAGGCCGTGCACGTCTCCTACCTGACCGCCAACCGGGACCCGGCCTTCTACGAGCGCCCCGACGAGCTGGACCTCGACCGCGGCGCGCCCACCCACATGGCCTTCGGGTACGGCCAGCACCACTGCCTCGGCTCGCACCTGGCCCGGATGGAGCTCCAGGTCGCCATCGGCACCCTGCTGCGCCGCTTCCCCGGCCTGCGGCTCGCCGCCGATCCGTCCGGACTCGACTGGGACTCCGGCTCGATCTGGCGCTTCCCGCGCACCCTGCCGGTGGCCTGGTAGCCGGCCCCCTGCCGCCGGCTCCGCCGCCCGCCGCCGCGCGGCGCCCGTACCGTTCCACGCATCCACCGGCCTGCCACCAGGCCCCCAGGGAAGACCCACCCATGGCAACTCTCTGCCGCCCGGCGATCGCCGTGCCCGAGCACGTCATCACCGTCGAGGAGACCCTCGACCTGGCCCGCACCCTGCACGCCGGCCACCCCCAGCTCGGCCTGGCCCTGCGGCTGATCGAGAACACCGGGGTGCGCACCCGGCACCTGGTCCAGCCGATCGAGCGGACGCTCACCCACCCGGGCTTCACCGCCCGCAACGAGACGTACGAGCGGGAGGCCAAGCGGCGCGTCCCCGAGGTCGTCGAACGCGCCCTCGCGTACGGCGAGTTGACGGCCAGGGACATCGACCTGATGGTCTACGTCTCCTGCACCGGCTTCATGATGCCGTCGATGACCGCCTGGCTGATCAACACCATGGGCTTCCGCCCTGACACCCGCCAGGTGCCGATCGCCCAGCTCGGCTGCGCGGCCGGCGGCGCCGCCGTCAACCGCGCGCACGACTTCTGCCGCGCCTACCCCGGTGCCAACGTGCTGATCGTCGCCTGCGAGTTCTGCTCGCTCTGCTACCAGCCGGCCGACCTCGGCGTCGGCTCGCTGCTCTCCAACGGCCTGTTCGGGGACGCGGTCGCCGCCGTGGTGGTGCGCGGACACGGCGGGCACGGTGTGCAGATCGAGCGCAACGGCTCGCACCTCGTCCCGCACACCGAGGACTGGATCTCGTACGGGGTGAAGGACACCGGGTTCCACTTCCAGCTGGACAGGCGGGTGCCCGGCACGATGGAGATGCTGGCGCCGGCGCTGCGCGGCCTGGCCGGGGAGCACGGCTGGGACGTCTCCGGGCTCGGCTTCTACATCGTGCACGCGGGCGGCCCGCGCATCCTGGACGACCTGTGCCGCTTCCTCCGCCTGGAGCCGGCCACCTTCCGCTACAGCCGGGCGACGCTCACCGAGCGCGGCAACATCGCCAGCGCCGTGGTGTTCGACGCGCTGGCCCGGCTGTTCGCCGACGGCGGTGTGCCCGAGGGCACCACCGGGCTGATCGCGGGCTTCGGACCCGGCATCACCGCCGAGATCTCGCTGGGCAGTTGGGTCGGCGCACCGGCCGAGGGGGCGCGTCCGCGCCGCCCGCGCGCCATCTCCACCGACGACATCGCCCTCGTCCATCCGACCGCCCCCCGCCGTTTCCCGGCCGGCACTACGATCACCTGATGACCGACACCACGGACCGCACCGACGCCTCTGCCAGATCCGTCGAACTCGCCGCCCTGTTCCCGTCGTTGCACGCGCCGCAGTACTGGAGCTGGGGGCGGTTCGACGCGCAGTTCTCCACCGAACTGCCGCCGGACGCGCTGGTCACCAACATCCACCTGGTCGGCTTCGCGGACGGCGAGGTGGTGCTCTGCCGGGACGACCGGGACCACTGGTTCCTCCCCGGCGGCACCCGCGAACGGGACGAGAGCGTCGCCTCCTGTCTCGACCGCGAGCTGCGGGAGGAGGCGGGCGCCCGGCTGCTCGGCGAGCCCGGCTGGCTGGGCGCGCACCGCTGCCGCACCGAGGACCCGCTGCCGTACCGCCCGTGGCAGCCGCACCCGGAGAAGGCCTGGCTGTGGGGCTGGGGAGAGGTCGCGCTGGACTCCGCGCCGACCAACCCGGCGGACGGCGAGCAGGTCGTCGAGGTCCGTGCGGTGCCGCCCGCCGAGGCCCAGCGGCTGCTGCTGACCGGGCACGAGGCCTGGTGGGGCGAGCTGGTCGCGCTGGCGGTGGAGCTGCGCCGGCGGGCCGGGCAGGCCTGAGGCCACCCCCCTCCGCCGGTATTCCCGCCCGGGCGGAAGATCACTGGAACAGCCCAACAGCACCGAGCTATGTCCGTTTTGCGGTGATATGACTCGGCCATGGACACCAAATTTCTGGCCGTGGACTACCCGGCGCTCCACATCTTCTGGACGATGCTGGAGCTGTTCCTCTGGATCCTCTGGTTCTTCCTGCTGTTCAAGATCATCACCGACATCTTCCGCAGCGACGACCTCGGCGGCTGGGGCAAGGCCGGCTGGCTGGTCCTGGTGATCGTCCTGCCGCTGATCGGCGTCCTCGCCTACCTGATCGCCCGCGGGCAGTCGATGGGCAAACGGGACGTCGCCCAGGCACAGCGCTCCGAGGCCGCGTTCAAGGCCTACATCCGGGACGCCGCCGGGGCGGAGGACGGCGGTGGGGGCGGAGTCGGCGGCACCGGCCGGAGCCACGTCGACGACCTGGCGAAACTGGCGGACCTGAAGGAGCGGGGCGCCATCTCCGACGAGGAGTACCTGAGGGCCAAGGAGAAGCTCCTGTCCTGACGGCGGCGGACGGGACGGGACAGCCGGGACGGACGGCACCGGGGCACGACGCGGCCGGGGCCGGTGGGCGCGGAACGCAACCACCGGCCCCGGCCGCCGTCACGTGCGGGCTCAGCGCCGCCCGGAGCGCCGGTCGCCCGAGCC
>NZ_MSJQ01000213.1 GCF_014596515.1 Streptomyces sp. CBMA156 | reverse complement strand
CAGCCGCATCCCGTCGGTGCCGGCGCCCTCCCAGCCGACCGTCTCCAGCGGCGCGTGGTGGTCGGTGCCGCCGCCGAGGCCGGAGAGGTCGAGCGCCGCCTCGTCCCCGAGCACCAGGTGGGGCAGCAGGCCGGTCCGCTGGACGGAGGCCTCCAGCGCGCGGCCCGCCGGGTCGTCGGCGGCCGGGTCCGCGGGCCTGGGCGGGTGGAAGAGCGTCTCGACGTCCACCGGCACCGGGTGGTCGGCGCAGGCGATCAGGTTCTCGAAGTGCAGGTCGGTGAGGTCGAGGAGGTGGGCGAGGGCGAGCAGCGCGCCCTGGCGCCGGTAGAACCGGTCCAGTTCGGCCCGGGAGGTGCAGGGGCGGGCCTCGACGAACTCCGACCAGCCGTGGCCGGGGCGGGTCAGCAGCGCGGGTGTGCGCAACCCGGGTGTCCCGGCGCGGGCGTTGAACCAGTCGACCAGGTCGCCGAAGTGACGGTCGGCCGCGAGCGGGCGGGGCTTGTAGACCACCCGGCTGCCGTCGGCGAAGCGCAGGACGGCGACCCGGCGGCCGCGCCGGTGCGCGTCGCCGGTGGTCCGGTCCACGGCGACCAGCGGCCCCGGGTCCCGTCCGGCCAGCAGCCGGGCGACCAGGTCCGGGCGGTCGGCGGTGTACCGGGTGAGCAGCTCCGCCATGGCCTCGACGGCGTTCACACAGGTGCGGCCGACCAGCAGGGCCAGCAGCGGGTACCCGGCACACAACCGGGCCAGGCCGGACCGGGTGCCGGTGGTGGCGACGAAGTCGCGGAACCTGTCCTGCGGGGTCGCGCCCGCCAGGCGTCCCTCCTCCCGGGCCGCCCGGAGCTCCAGCACCAGCGCGCGGGCCGCCAGATCGCCCAGCGCGGCGGCCGTGGCGGCGGTGAACTCCTCCGCGATCCCCGGCAGTCCGGCCGACCGGCCGACCGCCGGGCCGAGCGCGGCGAGCAGTCGCTGCCCGGCCAGGCGGGCGAACGGCGCGAGGGCGGCGGCGAAACCGGCCGTACCGGGCAGCGGTCCGGACGGCGGGACGGGGTGACCGGGTGCGGTGGCGAGAGCGGCCTCGACGAACCGGGCCGGATCGGACTCGGCCGGGTCGACCCCGGCCGGGGCGGAGTCGGCCGGTTCGAGGTGTCGCGGGCCCGGGAACCGCGCCGGCGTGAGAGTCGGCGACCACCGGGGCGGGGCGACCGCCTCCGCTGCCACGAACGCTCTGTCACCGATCACGGCGAAGAGCCTGTCAGTCCGCGCGGTGACGGCGCAAGAGGTGAAATCCTGCCGGAATTACCCTACCCGGCGGCGGCCTTGAGGGGCCTCCCGACGTGCCCGAGGACCCGCGGGCGGGGCGGATGCCGGCTGAGGCCCGGAGCACGAACCGGCGGCGCTGACCGGCAGCGCTGACCGGCGAACGGGGGGACGGCTCGGCGGATGTCCCGCCAGGGCCACGACTCTCCGCCCTCGGCCGCCGTCCGCCGACGGCCCCGCGCGCCCGGCGGGGTGACGGGCGGTGAGCGGGAGGCCTGGAGTGACGTCGGAGCCGCCGCATCCGCCCGAGCGGGGTTGCCCGTGGCATAGGGCCGCGGAACAGGACACCGCGAGAGGGTCGCAAGAACACACAACCTGCGCAAAAAACAAGGGAATTGATGTTCAGTCAGCTGTACCGTGGAATGAGCATGACGCTCCTGGCCGGCGTCCGTGCCCCGGGTCGGGGCCGGCCGGCCGTGGCTGCCATCGGCGCAAAGGGGGAGCTTCCTGATGGCATACGCGAAGGGTTATGACGTCTCCGACTTCCAGTCGGGCATTCCGGGAGACGCGGAGTTCGTCTTCATCAAGGCCAGCGAAGGCGGCCACACCGGTCAGTCGGGGTACGCCGACAAGCTCGCGGACGCCCGGGGGCGGGGGCTGGTGGTCGGGCACTACCACTTCCTGCACGCGGAGAACCCGGTCGACGGCGAGGTGGAGCACTTCTGCCGGGTCGTGGGCGGGATTCCCGCGGGCGAGCTGCTGGTGCTGGACTTCGAGCCGTACGGGCAGTCGGTCGGCGACGGGGACGCGACCGCGGCGAAGAACCGCTGGCTGGCGGCGGTCAAGCAGCGCTACCCGGACCGCCTGGTCGGGCTCTACACCAACCGGGACTACTGGTTCAGGACCGACGACAACGCGGGCGACTTCCTGTGGATCGCGGACTACGTGTCCGCGGGTTCGCCGCGCATCCAGGCCTCCTGGCGCTTCCACCAGTACAGCGACGACCCGCTCGACGCGGACGTGTTCAACGGCTCGCTGGACGAGTTGAAGGCGTGGGCCGGCCTCACCCGGGCCCCCGCCCCCGAGCCGCCCGCGCCGACGCCGGACCCCTCGCCGCAGTCGCCCGACTGGCCGGGCCTGCACCTGGTGAACCGGGACCAGTGGGGCGCGCGGCCCTGGCGCGAACCCAACGGTTCGATCCCGTACGCCGGTCCGCGCGCCGGAGTGAAGGTGCACTACCTCGGCACGGCGTACACCTTCGACACCCACGACACCTGTCCGGCCTACGTACGGCGGCTCCAGGCCTCGCACATGGACGACGACGGCTGGTCGGACATCGGCTACAGCTTCGTGGTCTGCGAGCACGGCCACGTGTTCGAGGGCCGCGGCCTGAACCGGCGCAACAGTGCCAACGGCGACGTCCCGCTCAACGAGGCGCACTACGCGGTGTGCGGACTGCTCGGGTGCTCCGGGTCGACCGAGCCGACCCCGGAACTGCTCAACGGGCTGCGGGACGCGATCGAGTACTGCGCGCAGCAGGGCCCGGCGGGCCCGGAGATCAAGGGGCACCGGGACGGCTACTCGACCGACTGCCCCGGGCCGGGCCTGTACGCCTGGGTGACCTCGGGTGCGCCGCGCCCGTCCGGGACGGTGGTCACCCCGCCCCAGCAGCCCGCGCCGCAGCCCGACCCGACCCCGGCCCGGTACCAGAACGGCATCGGCGGCCTGTCGTACGGCTACGGTGCGCACGGCCCGCAGGTCACCGCCGTCGGCGAGGCGCTGGTGGCGGCGGGCTTCGGCTCGCACTACGGCGAGGGCCCCGGCCCGGACTGGACCGACGCCGACACCCTCAACTACGCCGACTACCAGCGCAGTCTGGGCTACTCCGGCGGGGACGCGGACGGCGTGCCCGGCGAGGCGACGCTGCGCCGGCTGCTCGGCGGGGCCGTCCCGCTGGCCGAGGTGTCCAAGTCGAACGTGGTCGCGGCGGCCCGGCAGGACCCGGACGCGCCCCAGGGCGCCACCACCCACGCGGACGACGTGTACACGGTGGAGCGGGCGCTCGTCGCCGAGGGGCTGCTCGACCGGCAGTGGGCCGACGGCTCGTTCGGCACCAGCACCATCGCCGCCTACTCCGCCCTGCAACGCGGGTACGGGTACAGCGGGCAGCAGGCCGACGGCGTCCCCGGCATCGACTCGCTGACCCGGCTCGGCCAGGCGCACGGCTTCACGGTCGTCGGCTGACGCCGACTGAGGAGGACCGATGTACCAAATCGCCCTGTCCCTGTGGCGCACCTGTGTGCCCTACATCGTCGCGTTCCTCGTGGTGCAGGCCGCGCGACTCGGCCTCCACCTGGACAACGCCTCCGTCACCTCAGCCCTGGTCACCGGCTTCGGCACGGTCTACTACGCGGCGTTCCGGTTCCTGGAGCACCGGTACGGGGCGACCTGGGGCTGGTTCCTGGGGGCCGCCCGGCCGCCGTCCTACGAGCTGCCGGCCGCCCCGGCCGCTCCTGCTCCGAGCGCTCCGGCCGCCCCTGCTCCGAGCGCCCCGAGCGCCCCGGCGACGACTCCGCCGTCCGCGCCCGAGCCCGCACCCGCGCCGCCCGCGCCCACTCCCAAGCCCGAGCCGACCCTGACGCCGACGCCGACGGCCCGGCCCGACTACCGGAACCTTCCCGAAGGCGGCTGACCGGCCCCACCCGGCACCGCCAGGGGGGTGCGGATTTCCCACCCCCACACCCCCCCACATAATTATCACAGTAATACAATTGGCTTTCCCAGTTCGGGTCTTGACGAATAGTCACCCGAATATGAGACTGAGCCTGCCGCCCATGCATCAGGACCTCGCGGCCCGTCCGCGATCCGATTCATTTCTCCGGGTCTCTTGATGCACGAAGTGAACGGAGGGGGAATTTGCCGACGACACCGACCTATCCGGGCGTCTACATCGAAGAGCTTCCCAGTGGCGTCCGTACCATCACCGCGGTGAGCACCTCGGTGACCGCCTTCGTCGGGGCCACCCGGCGCGGTCCGCTCGACCAGCCCGTCACCATCACCAGTTTCGCGGACTACGAACGCCGTTTCGGCGGGCTCGCGAGCCAGAGCCCGGTCAGCTACGCCGTCCAGCAGTTCTTCCTCAACGGGGGCTCGCTCGGCGTCGTGGTCCGGGTCGCGGCGGCCGGCACCGGCGCCGCAGCGGGCGTCACGATCGGCTCGACGCAAACCTCCACCGCCACCCCGGCACTGGAGGTCACGGCCGTCGAGCCCGGGCTCTGGGGCGCGGCGCTGCGGGTCGCCGTGGACTACCGGACGCCGACCCCGGCCGAGACCTTCAACCTCCAGGTCTTCGACACCTCGGGCGCCGTCCGGGAGTCCTTCGCGGACCTGTCGGTCCGGGACACCGCTCCCCGGTTCGCCGAGACGGTGGTGAACGGCGGCTCGGCGGTGGTCCGGGTGAAGGTCCTGGCGGAGAGCCGGCCGGACCCGGTGGGCACCGTCTCCAAGCCGTTCGCGGCGACCCTGCCGGACCTCACCCACGAGATCCAGGTCAAGATCGGCGACGTCTCGCGGACCGTCAGGATCCACGACCCCGCCGCGGACGGCGCCGCGCCGGCCACCGTCGCCGAGCTGGCCCTGCTGCTGGAGCGCAAGCTGCGCGCGCTGCCCGACGCCCCTGGCCGGCGGGCCTTCGCCGGCACCCGGGTGGGCGTGTTCGGCCGGCAGCTCCAGGTCGTGGCCGGCTCCTCCGAGCCCGCCGACGTGGTCCGCTTCCTCGGCGAGGCCGCCAACAACCTCGGGCTGGAGGGCTCGGTCAGCCCGCCGGTCCACGCGCTCGCCGGCGGCCAGGACGGCGGAGCCCCCGGCCTGACCGACCTGATCGGCAGCGAGGCGGGCAAGACGGGCATCCAGGCACTGCGTGACGTGCAGGACGTCAACCTGCTGGTGCTGCCGGAACTGGCCGGCTACGCCTCGATCGACGACGCCGTCACGGTCGTCTCGGCCGCCCAGGCGCTCTGCGCGGAGAAGCGGATGTTCCTGATCGTCGACCCGCCGCAGGCGTGGACGACGCTGGACGCCGCCAGGGCGGGCCTGTCCGCCTTCGACTCGGTGCGCAGCGACCACGCGGCGCTGTACTTCCCGCACCTGGAGCTGGTCGACCCGCTCACCGGCCGGCTGCGCGGCTTCCCCCCGTCGGGCACCGTCGCCGGGGTGATGGCGCGCACCGACGGCCAGCGGGGCGTCTGGAAGGCGCCGGCGGGCACCGAGGCCGGGCTGCCCGGGGTGCGCGCGCTGACCGTCCCGCTGACGGACCGGGAGAACGGCCTGCTGAACCCGCTCGCGGTGAACTGCCTGCGGACGTTCCCCGTGGTGGGCCCGGTGGTGTGGGGCGCCCGGACCATGGCCGGCGCCGACGTGCTCGGCTCGCAGTGGAAGTACGTCCCGGTGCGGCGCCTCGCGCTGATGCTGGAGGAGAGCCTCTACCGCGGCACCAAGTGGGTCGTGTTCGAGCCCAACGACGAGCGGCTGTGGGCGCAGATCCGGCTGAACGTGGGCGCGTTCCTGCACTCGCTGTTCCAGCAGGGCGCGTTCCAGGGCACGTCCGCGCGCTCCGCCTATTTCGTCAAGTGCGACCGGGACACCACCACGCAGGACGACGTCAATCGCGGCGTGGTGAACGTCGTGGTCGGATTCGCACCGCTCAAGCCCGCGGAATTCGTGATCGTCAAGATCGAGCAACTCGCCGGACAGTTCGAGGTTTAGGATCTCCATGGTCGAGTTCACCGTCAATCCACACCGGTTCGATCCGTACAAGAATTTCAAATTCCTGGTCGTCTGGGACGGCCGGGTCGTCGCCGGAATCAGCAAGATCAGCCCGCTGAAGCGCACCACCGAGGTGGTGAAGCACCGCAGCGGCGGCGATCCGAGCGCGCCGCGCAAGTCGCCGGGCCGCACCGACTTCGAGGCGGTCACCCTGGAGCGCGGCGTCACCCACGACCCGGAGTTCGACCGCTGGGCCAACAAGGTCTGGATGGTCGGCGCGGGCCGCGGGGCGGAGGTCTCGCTGCGGGACTTCCGCAAGGACCTGGTGATCCAGGTGCTCAACGAGTCCGGCCAGGTGGCGGTCGCCCACAAACTGTACCGCGCCTGGCCGAGCGAGTACCAGGTGCTCGGCGAACTGGACGCCAACGCCAACGCGGTGGCGATCCAGAGCCTCAAGCTGGAGGTGGAGGGCTGGGAGCGGGACGAGGAGACGCCCGAACCGGAAGAGCCGTCCTTCCAGCAGCCGGCCTGAGCGGCGGGCGATGGAACTCGCCGGACAGGCCGCCCTGTTGGCCACCTGGGAGGCCGGTCTGGCGGCCGGCCGCGCCGGGCGGGCCCTGCTGCTGCACACCGTCGCCCGTCCCGGCGTCGGGGCGGCGGAGCTGCTGGCCGTGCCGCTCGGCGAGCGGGACGCCGAACTGTTCGGCCTGCGCGTCGAGTTGTTCGGCGAGAAGCTCGACGTGCGGGTCGGCTGCCCGGGGTGCGCGGAGGAGATGGAGTTCGCCTTCGAGGCCGGGCAGTTGCTCGGTGCCGCGCGGCCGGCGGCCGGGGCACGAACAGTGTCCGCGCCGCCGTCGGTCACCGAGGCGCTGCGGGTGGAGCTGGACGGCTGGCGGGTCCGCTTCCGGCTGCCCACCCCCGGCGACCTGGCCGCCGCCGAACAGGCCCCCGGGGGCCTGGCCAGGGCCGTTCTGCTGGAGCGGTGCGTCCTGACCGCCGAGCACGACGGGGAGCCGGTAGCCGCCCGGCAGCTCCCCGAACCGGTCCAGCGGCGCCTGGCCGAGGCCGCCGCGGCCGCCGACCCCTGCGCGGACGTCCGGCTGAACCTCAGCTGCCCCGGGTGCGGCGAGCCGGCCCTGGCCGAGCTGGACATCGCCTCCTACCTCTGGGAGGAGCTGGACGACTGGGCCCGGGCGACCCTGCTCGACGTCCACCTGCTGGCCACCGCCTACGGCTGGAGCGAGACGGAGATCCTGGCGCTCAGCCCGCTGCGGCGCCGCTACTACCTGGAGCTGTGTGCAGATGCCTGACCACTTCGACCGCCTGGTGGCGAAGGGCGACCCGGGCCGGGCCCCGGCCGGGGCCGAGGTGCGCGTGCGCCCGCGCCTGCCCGGGCCGTTCGAACGGATCGACACGCTCGGACCGGAGCTGCCGGCCGTCCACGAGGAGCCGGCCGTACCGGGCCGGCCCGGCGGGCAGCCGGTCTCCGCAC
>NZ_MSJQ01000212.1 GCF_014596515.1 Streptomyces sp. CBMA156 | reverse complement strand
GTCCGGCCCTGGCCGAGCCGCGCCGGCGCCGGGTGCGCGAGCCGCGTGCCCGTCTCCAGGGCTGGTACGACCTGGCGCGCACGCCGACCTACCCCTCGCACCGGCCCGCGGTGCAGTTCGACCACGTGCTGGCGATCGGCGTGCCGCGCACGGCGGTCGGCCCGACGGCGGCGCCGCGGGCGACGGTGTCGGACCACCGCCCGCTGCTGGTCGAGGTGTCCCTGTAGCGGTGCCCGGCAGCCGCCTACCGGCGGGTCAGGACCCCGGCCTGCTGCGGGAGGTGGACCCCCACCGCGTGCGGGTCCCCCGGCCCGAGGGCGGGCGGGGGGTCGAACTGGAGCAGCAGCATGGCCGCGTCGTCGCCGAGCTGGCGTCCGACGTGGCGCACCACGTCCTCGTGCAGGCGCTGCAGGACCTCGGCCGGGCGGCCGGCGGCGCAGCGCGGGAAGCGCTCGGCGAGCGGGTAGAAGACGCCCGCGCGGTCGCGGGCCTCGATCACCCCGTCGGTGAACAGCAGCACCCGGTCCTCGCCCTGGAGCAGCACCCGGTGCACCGGCGGGCGGACGTCGGCCGGATCGAGGACGCCCAGCGGCGGTACGGTCTCGGCGAGTTCGAGCGGGTGGACCTCCTCGCCGCGCAGCAGCAGCGGGGCGGGGTGGCCGCAGTTGACGATCTCCGCGGCGCCGTCGGGGCCGACGCCGATCAGCACCAGGGTGACGAACTCCTCCTCCACGCCCGGGTGGTCGTTCTCGTGCAGGGCGCGGTCGAGGCTGACGGCCAGCCAGCCCGCCACCCGGTCGAGGGCGGGCTCCTGGTGGGCGGCCTCGCGGAAGGCGCCGAGCACGGCGGCGGCCGTCTCCACCGCGCCGAGGCCCTTGCCGCGCACGTCGCCGACCACGGCCCGCACCCCGTGGCGGGTGTTGACCACTTCGTAGAGGTCGCCGCCGATCCGGGCGTGCGCGGCGGCGGCCTCGTAGTGGACGGCGGTCCGGACGGTGCCGACCCGCTCGGGGACGGGCCTCAGCAGCACCCGGCGGGCGATCGAGGCGACCAGCTGGGCGTCGGCCAGCGCCCGTTCCTGGCGCAGCCTCAGGGTGGCGCTGACCCAGCCGATCGTGGCCACGAGCAGGATCGCGAAGACACTGGCGGCGTGCACGGACTCGCCGAGCGTGTCACTGCGGATGGCCATCAGGAAGGCCGCGGCCTCGGTGCCGAGGCCGATGGCGAGCGGGTACCAGGTTCGGCGGCTGACCACGGCGGCCAGCGCGGGCACGGCGGTGAGGGCCGGTTCGACCGTCACCTCGGTGCCACTGAGGTAGTCGAGGGCGACGATCAGCACCATGCCGATGAACGGCAGCGACAGCGCCGTCCTCGGCCAGGTGCCGGTCGCGCGCGGAGCGGGCCCCTGGGTCGGCCCGGCGAACCGCTCTCTGATCCATCCGGTCGCGCTCAACTTCGGTTTCTCCAGCAGAAGACGCCGATGCCGGGGGCACCTGCGGTGATGACTGAGGGTAGGGAATGCGGGCCTCGCTGGCGGCCGGAGTTCGGGGGTTGACCGGTTACCGACCCCACAATAGGCGCGAAACGTGCACGACGCACAGGTTTCGGGCACTGGCATGATGACTTGGATGCTCTGCGTGACTCAATAGTCACTGTTCCCGATCAGGAGCCGTTCCAACTCTTTTCGGTCGGGAAGTCCTGCGGGACGGACGATCCGGCCACTGCGGACGTACAGGAACGAAGCCGCGACCTGCTCGGGATCCACGCCCGCGTGCTCGGCCCAGGCCAGCCGGTAGACCGCGAGCTGCAACGGGTCGGCGGTCTCCTCCCGGTGGGTCTTCCAGTCCACCACTTCGTAGCGTGACGCACCACCGGATTCCGACAACGCGTCATCTTCCCGGTAGACGGCGTCGATCCGGCCCCGCACCACCCGGCCCGCCAGCACCAGCTGGAACGGCACCTCCACCCGGTGGGGCTTGCGCTGCGCGTACGGGGTGCGCAGGAACGCCTCCTTGAGCCGCTCCAGGTCCTGCTCGTCCTCGATGCCGTCGTCGTCGGCGCCGGGCAGCGCGCCCGGTTCGATCAGCAGCAGCGGCTCGATCCTGGACTGCACCCAGGCGTGGAAGCGGGTGCCGCGCCGGGCCGCGGGCTGCGGGGGGCGCGGCATCGGGCGGGCCAGGTCGTGGGCGAAGCCGTCCGGGTCGGCGGCCAGCCGCAGCAGCTGGGTGGCGGACAGCGCGGCGGGCAGCGGCACCTCGCGCCCGGTGCGCCGGGATCGCTCCAACTCGCCCAGCAGCGCGGTCAGATCGCGGTCCCAGGAGGCCACCTGGCGCTGGTCCTCGGGGGCCATCGGCTCGGGCTCGGGGGCCGTCGATCCGGGAGCCGCCGACCCGGGGGCCATCGACTCGGGCCCGGGAACCGCCGAACCGGGGGCCGTCGGCCCGGCCTCGCCGCCCTGGGCCGGAGGGCCCGCCGGAGTTCCGGCGAGCCGGCGGCGCACCACCTCGGCGACCCGGCGGCGGGCGTGCTGGGCGGCCGGGTCCAGCGGCAGCGGCCAGGGGCGCTCGACGGGGGACGCCAGCGCCGGGTTCTCGGCCCCCTTCTCCGGCTGCTCGGCCCAGCGCTCGATCTCGCCCGCGCCGGGCCGCTCGCAGTGCTCGCGCAGCTGCTCCAGGAAGGCGGACGGACCGCGGGCGGTCTTCTGGCTCGGCCCCCACCAGTGCCCGGAGGCCAGCAGCAGCGACCTGGGCCGGGTGAACGCCACGTAGCCCAGCCGCAGTTCCTCGACGCCGGAGTGGTCGGCCAGCGCCTTCCTGAACGCCGTCATCGACTTCCCGTTCCACTCCCCGCGCACGTCCGGGAGGGTGTCCGCGTCCCCGCGCAGGGCGTGCGGGAGCACGCGCTTGGTGCTCGTCCAGCGTTCGCGCGGGCTCGACGAAGGAAACGCGCCCCGTACCAGGCCGGGGACGGCCACCACGTCCCACTCCAGGCCCTTGGACTTGTGCGCGGTGAGCACCTTCACGGTGTCCTCGCCGCCGGGCAGGCTGCTGTCCAGGCCGCGCTCGTACTGCTGGGCGGCGCGCAGGAAGCCGAGGAAGGCGGCCAGGCCGGGGTCGCCGTCGAGATCGGAGAAGGAGGCGGCGACGTCCAGGAAGGCGTGCAGGGTCTCCCGCCGCCGGGCGGCCAGGGCCTGCGGGGAGGCCGTGAGTTCGACCTCCAGGCCGGTGACGGACAGCACCCGGTGCAGCACGTCCATCAGCGGGTCGGCGAGTGAGCGGCGCAGCTCGCGCAGCTCGGCGGCGAGCCGGGCGAAGCGCACCCGCGCCTCGGCGGAGAACGGCAGCTCGTCCGGCTGGTCGCCGTCGAGGAAGGTCTCCACCGCGTCGGCCAGCGACACCACCTCGGTCGGGTCGGCCTCGGCGACCGCGGCGGCCAGCGCCTCGACGCCCTCGGCCCGGTCGGTGCGCACGAGTTCGGCGGCCCTGCGGCCGAGCAGCGCGAGGTCGCGCGGGCCGATCCGCCAGCGCGGGCCGATCAGGAGCCGCACCAGCGCGGCGTTGGCGGTCGGGTCCTGCAACACCTCGCAGACCGCCACCAGATCGGCTACCTCGGGCAGTTGCAGCAGCCCGCCGAGGCCCACCACCTCGACCGGCACCTCGCGGGCGACCAGCGCGGCGTGGATGTCGGGGAAGGCGGCGCCGCCGCGGCACAGCACGGCGATCCGGCCCGGCGCGGTGCCGGTGCGCACCAGGTGGGCGATCGAGTCGGCCAGCCAGTCGATCTCCTCGGCGTGGGTGGGCAGCAGCGCCGCCCGGACGAAGCCGTCCTGCTCGGCGCCGGGGGCGGGGCGCAGCGCCTCGACGCCCTCGTGCATCTCGCGCAGCGGGGCGGCGAGCACGTTGGCGAAGGCGAGCAGCCGGCCGCCGCTGCGGCGGTTCTCGCTGAGCGCGTAGCGGCCGGCGGGCCGGCCGTCGGCCTTCGGGAAGTGCCGGGGGAACTCGTCGAGGTTGGCCACCGAGGCGCCGCGCCAGCCGTAGATCGCCTGGCAGGGATCACCGACGGCGGTCACCGGGTGGCCGCTGCCGGTGCCGTCGGGGCCGGCGCCGAAGAGTCCGGCGAGCATCAGCCGCTGGGCGACCGAGGTGTCCTGGTACTCGTCGAGCAGCACCACCTTGAACTGGCCGCGCAGCAGTTCGCCGACCTCCGGGCGCTGCTGGGCCAGGCGGGCGGCGGCGGCGATCTGGTCGCCGAAGTCCATCAACCCGGCGGAGCGCTTGCGGCGCCGGTAGTCCTCGACCAGGCGCAGCAGTTCCAGCCGGGCCCTGGCGGTGGCCGGGACGGCCCGCAGGTCGTCGTTGGTCAGCTTGACGGTGGCGAGGGTGTCCAGCAGCCGTTCGTCGAACTCGCGCAGGGTCTGCGGCTCGACCAGGTGCTCGGCGAGTTCGCCGTCCAGGGCGGTCAGGTCGGCGACCAGGTTGGCGAAGGTGCCGGTGAGCGCGGGGAACGGGCCGCGGGCGGTGCGCAGCACCTTGGCGGCGAGCTGGAAGCGGGTGGCGTCGGCGAGCAGCCGGACGTCCGGTTCGATGCCGATCCGCAGGCCGTGTTCCTTGAGGAGGCGGCCGGCGAAGGCGTGGTAGGTGGAGATCTCCGGGTCGCCGAGCGGCTCGGCGGCGTCCCGGTCGACGGCCCCGGCCCTCAGGAGGGAGGCACGCACCCGCTCGGAGAGCTCCCCGGCGGCCTTGTTGGTGAAGGTGAGGCCGAGCACCTCCTCGGGCCGCACCGCGCCGGAGCCGACCAGCCAGACCACCCGGGCGGCCATCACGGTGGTCTTGCCGGAGCCGGCGCCGGCCACGATCACGGCCGGTTCCAGGGGGGCGCCGACGGCCGCCATCTGCTCCCGGTTGAACGGGATCCCCAGCAGCTCCTTGAGCTGGTCGGGATGGCTGAGCACGGCGGTCACTCCGCAACCGTAACCGGAGTGGCGGACAATCCTCATCCGACCGCTTCGGGCGCAGACGGCCGACCGGCTCGGGCACCGTCACTCGACCGCTTCGGGCCCCGTCACCCGTGCGCTCCGGGCACCGTCACTCGACCAGCTGGGCGCCGTCGCGCTGGGCGGAGCAGCTGCGGCGGAAGGAGCAGCGGTCGCAGCCGCCGCCGGTCTGCGGGACGAAGCGCTCGGCGAGGACCTTCCCCGCCGCCTCGGCGAGCAGGTTCTCGATCCACGGCTCGCCCTCGGGCGGCTCCTGCCGCTGGATCCTGGGTGCGTCCTGGGCGGCCTTGGCGGCGGGCTCGCGCAGGTGGACGAGTTCGGCGCCGCCGGTGTCCGGCGGGTGCTCGGTGAAGCCGGGCAGTTCGTTCAGCGCGCCGGCCCGGACGGCGAGCTGGTAGACGGCGAGCTGCTTGTGGTCGGGCAGCGACTTGTCGGTGGGTATCTGCTTGCCGGTCTTGAAGTCGACCACGTAGGCGCGCCCGGCGGCGTCCTTCTCCACCCGGTCCATCGAGCCGCGGATGCGCACCGAGACGCCGCCGACGTCGAGGGTGACGTCGAAGCCGTGCTCGGTGGCGACCAGGTCCCGGCCGCGTTGCAGGACGTGCCAGTTGAGGAAGCGCTCCAGGGCGGCGCGTGCCTCGGTCTTCTCCTGCTGGGACTTCCAGGGCGCGTCGAAGGCCAGCGCGTCCCAGACGGTGTCCAGCCGCTCCATGAGCACGGCGAGGTCGGCGGGGGTGCGGCCGGAGCCGACCTCGTCGGCGAGGGCGTGCACCACGTTGCCGAAGCCCTGGGCGGCCGAGCCCGCGCCGCGCGCCTTGACCTCCTTGTCCAGGAACCACTGGAGGGAGCAGCTCTCCAGCTGCTCCAGGCCGCTGCCGGACAGCCGGACGGGCACGTCGGCGCTGCGCAGCGGTTCGGGGGCGGAGGTCGGGTCGTCCAGGCCCCACCAGCGCTCGGGGTGGGCGGCGGGCACCAGCGGCAGCCCGTCCTCGTCGGCGGCGGCGGCAAGGGTGGCGAGCCGTTCGGCGGCGGCGCGGCGCAGTTCCGGCGAGCGGGCCGGGTCGACGGTGACCGCGCGCAGTTCGGCGACCAGCGCGGCGACCGACAGCGGGCGGCGCGGGCGGTGGGTGACGTCCTCGACGGTGACCGGCGGGGTGCGGCGGACCACCCTTCCGGTCCTGGGGTCGACGTCCTCGCGGTAGAGCTCGCGCAGGAAGCGGGAGGGTTCGTCGCCGTCGTCGGCGGGGGCCTTGACGGCGGTGACGATCAGCCGCTCCTTGGCGCGGGTCGCGGCGACGTAGAAGAGCCGGCGTTCCTCGCCGAGCAGCGCGCCGGGGGAGAGCGGTTCGGCGAGGCCGTCGCGGCCGATCCGGTCGGCCTCCAGCAGGGAGCCGCGGCGGCGCAGGTCGGGCCAGAGGCCGTCCTGGACGCCGGCCACCACGACCAGGCGCCACTCCAGGCCCTTGGAGCGGTGGGCGGTCATCAGCCGCACCGCCTCGGGGCGTACGGTCCGGACGGTGAGGGTGTCGGCGGCGATGTCCTGGGCTTCGAGTTCGGCGAGCAGGTCGAGGGCGCTGCGGTGGCCGGTGACCTGTTCCTCGGCCCGGGCGGCCGTCTCGAACAGCGCGCACAGGGCGTCCAGGTCGCGGTCGGCGTTGCGGCCGGCCGCGCCGCCGCGCAGGGCGGACCGCTCCAGGCGCTCGCGCCAGCGGCGGCTGCCGTCCCACAGCTCCCACAGCGCCTCCTCGGCGGTGCAGCCGCCGGCCAGCAGTTCGCGGACCTTGCGCAGCAGGGTGCCGAGGTCGCGGGCGCGGCGGGCGTACGCGGGGTCGAGGGCGACGAGGCACTCGGGTTCGGCGAGGGCTTCGCGGATCAGCTCGCCGGCCGGGCGCGGGGCGGTGGCGGGGCGGCCGTCGGCGCGCAGCGCGGCGCGTTCCTCCTCGCGCAGGGCGCGGCCGAGGCGGCGCAGGTCGGAGCCGTCCAGGCCGCCGAGCGGGCCGGTGAGCAGGGCGTGTGCCAGGTCGGTGGTGAGCGGATCGGCGGTGAGCGGGTCAGTGGCTTCCGGGTCGGGTGCGTCCGGGTCGGTGACGTCCGGGCCAGTGGTGTCCCGGTCGCCCTGCCTGTCCCGGGCGGCCTGCTGCGACGCCTGCTGGGCGCAGACCCGCAGGGCGAGCAGCAGCTGGGCGACGGCCGGCTCCTCGCGCAGCGGCAGGTCGTCGCCGTCGATCTCCAGCGGGACGCCGGCCGCGCCGAGCGCCCGCCGCACGCCGGGGATGGAGCGGGCGCCGGCCCGGACCAGCACGGCCATCTCGCCCCAGGGCACGCCGTCCTCCAGGTGGGCGCGGCGCAGCAGGTCGGCGATCGAGTCGAGTTCGGCGCCGGGGGTCGGGTAGGTGTAGACCTCGACCTTGCCGCCCTCGCGGGAGGGCAGCAGGGCGCGGTGCTGGGCGAGCTTGTCGGCGGGCAGCCGGCCCATCGGCATCCGGCGGGCGATCTCCCTGGAGGCGGCGAGCAGCACGGCGCCGGAGCGCCGGGAGACCCGCAGCACTTTGACCTCGGCGGGGCTGCCGTCGGCCCGCAGGAAGGTCTGCGGGAAGTCGAGGATGCCGTTGATGTCCGCGCCGCGGAAGGCGTAGATCGACTGGTCGGGGTCGCCGACCGCGACCAGGTCGCGTCCACCGCCGGCCAGCTGGCGCAGCAGCCGGACCTGGGAGGGGTCGGTGTCCTGGTACTCGTCGACGAAGACGACCTCGTAGCGCCGCCGCAGCTGCGCCCCGATCTCGGGGCGTTCGGCGAGCAGCACCGCGCGGTGGACGAGTTCGGCGTAGTCGAGGACGCCGCGCAGGTCGAGCACGTCGAGGTAGTCGGCCAGGAAGTGCGCGGCGGCGGCCCAGTCGGGGCGCTGGACGCCCCGGGCGAAGCGCTCCAGCTCGGCCTCGCCGAGGCCGAGTTCGCGGCTGCGGGCGAGGACGGCGCGGACCTCGTCGGCGAAGCCGCGGGTGGTCAGGCAGGCCCGCAGGTCCAGCGGCCACTGGATGCGGGTGCTGCCGAGCCTGGCGTCCTCGGCGCCGCCGGCCAGCAGTTCGCGGACCATGACGTCCTGCTCGGGGCCGGAGAGCAGCCGCAGCGGCTCGGCGTAGTCCTCCGGGTCCTGGTGGGCGCGCAGCAGGGCGTAGCAGAAGGAGTGGAAGGTGGTGGCCTGCGGGGCGGCGGCGGTCCCGAGCCGGCCGGACATCCGGTCCCGCAGTTCCGTCGCGGCCTTGCGGCTGAAGGTGAGGACGAGGATCTTCTCGGGGTCGGTGCCGTCCTCGATCCGCCGGGCGACCGCCTCGACCAGCGTCGTGGTCTTGCCGGTGCCGGGACCGGCCAGCACCAGCAGCGGCCCGCCGGCGTGCTCGACCACGGCGCGCTGGTAGACGTCCAGCACGGGTGGGCCGGGCTGGACGAGCGGGCTGCGCACGAGCCGGTAGGGGGAGCTCGCGCGCCTGTCGACGGCTCGCTCGCTTCGCTCACTCACGTTGCTGATCCTGGGGTCGGGCTGGGGCACGGCGGGGGCGGACCCGTCGGGCCCGCCCGTATCGAGCCTACGGTCCTGCCCCGTCAATCCCGTCCGGGTGGCACCGATCGGCCGGACGGGGCCTACCGGATCGGCTCGCCGTCCCAGCGGGCCCGCCGGAGGTCGACCCGGGGCGGGTCGGCGAGTTCGCGCAGCGGGGTGCCCTCGTCGCCGTAGTGGTCGAGGGCGCGGTGTTCGTGCCCGGGCAGCAGCCGGCCGTCCGCGCGGATCACCCGCCACCAGGGCACCGAGCCGCCGTACAGGGCCATCACCCGGCCGACCTGCCGGGGGCCGCCCTGGCCCAGGTACTCGGCGACGTCGCCGTAGGTCATCACCCGACCGGGTGGAATCCGCTCGGTCAGGTCGAGCACCAGTTCGGCGAACGGCGGGAGGGTGCCGGGAGGGCCATCGTCTGTTGCGTCCGTCACCTGCGGCATCCTTCCCTACGGGGGCGCGCCCGCGGCCCCGTACGTACGATCCGCCGCGCCCGATCCGGCCCCTGTCCCGCACGGGGGGCCGGGGCATGCCACCATCTTCCGGGGCGGTGAGTGGTGATACGAGGACAAGACCAGATGACCGGGACGGCTGACGTGGGCGTGGACAAGGACTCCGACGAGTCCGCTGCCGCGGTGCCCCCGGCGCCCGGCGGCGGGAACGAAGGCCGCCCCGAACCGGGGCCGACGCCGAAAGTCTCCCTGATCAAGGACCGGACGATCAAGACCCCCACGCCCACGAGGACCCCCGAACAGCCCGGGCCGCCCGCGGCCGAGACGACCCGGCCCCCGGAGCCCGAGACCTCGCAGTCCGAGGACCCGCAGTCCGAAACCCCCCGGCTCCACGAGCCCGACCCGCTGGACGACGCCCCCCACCTGGACGTCGACGAGCCGCTGCTCGCCGCCCGCGCGCACCGCCCGTCCGACCTGATCCGCTTCCTGGCCGGCGTCCTCGGCATCGTCGCCGTCTTCGTCCTGGCCGGCATCGCCACCTCGACCACCACCGGCATCGAGCAGGACATCGCCTCCAACGCGCCGCACTTCTCCGCGGTGCTCTCCACCATCACCGGCCTGGTGTCCAGCGTCACGGTCCTCGCCGTGCCGCTGGCCTTCGCCGTCGAGCGGCTGATCAAACGCGACGGCCTGCGGGTCGCCGACGGTGTGCTCGCCTCGGTGCTCGCGTACGGCGTCTCGCTCGGCATCGACTGGTGGGTGGCCGAAGGCGCCTCCGAACACATCAGGGACGCGCTGACCAGGCTGCCGCTGGACAGCAACGGCACCCTCACCGACCCGGTGCACGGCTACCTCGCCCCGGTGATCGCCTACATGACCGCCGTCGGCATGTCGAGCAGACCGCGCTGGCGGGTCGCCCTGTGGGTGGTGGTGGTCTTCAGCGGGGTCACCGAGCTGCTCGGCGGCTACACCACCCCGCTGTCGCTGCTGCTCACCGTGCTGATCGGCTGGTCCGTCGCCTACGGCACGCTGTACGCGATCGGCTCCCCCAACATCCGGCCCACCGGCCAGCACCTGATGATCGGCCTGCGCAAGGTCGGCTTCACCCCGGCCGGCGCCGTGCGCACCCCCGACGCCCCCGGCGGCACCCGCCGCTACCAGGTCACCCAGCAGGGCGGCCCCCCGCTGGACGTGCACATCATCGACCGCGAGCAGCAGGCCTCCGGCTTCTTCTACCGGGCCTGGCGGCGGCTGCGGCTGCGCTCGGTCGCGGTGCGCCGCAGCCCCCAGTCGCTGCGCCAGGCGCTGGAGCAGGAGGCCCTGATCGCGTACGCGGCGGCCGCCTCCGGTGCCCTCGCACCGCAGCTGGTCGCCACCTCCGAGCTGGGCCCGGACGCCGCGATCCTGGTGTACGAGAACGTCGAGGGCCGCACCCTGGACGAGCTGGCCGACGAGGAGGTCACCGACCCGGTGATGGCCTCGGTCTGGCAGTCGGTGGCCGCCCTGCACGAGCGCCGGATCGCCCACCGCCGGCTGACCGGCGAGTCGCTGCTGGTGGTGGACGAGCGGACCGGATGCCTGGTCAACCTCTCCGGCGGCGACATCGCCGCCACCGACCTGACCCTGCGGATCGACGTCGCCCAGCTGCTCACCACCTTCGCGCTGCGGATCGGCCCGGAGCGCACCGTCGCCGTCGCCAACGCGGTGCTCGGCGCCGAGCGGGTGGCGCAGGCGCTGCCGCTGCTCCAGCCGGTCGGGATGAGCCGCTCCACCAGGGTCGACCTCGCCAAGCTCACCAAGGAGCGCAAGACCGCCGCCCGGGCCAGGGCGCTGGAGCAGGTCGCGGCCGGCGAGCGCACCCAGGAACAGGCCGAGGAGGACATCGCGGCGGCCGGCGAGGACCTGCTGAGCCGCATCCGCGGCCAGATCCTCCAGATCGCCCCCGAGGCCCCGATGGCCCCGGCCAAGCTGGAACGGCTGAAGCCGAAGAGCCTGATCATGGTGATCGCGCTCACCTTCGCCGCCTACCTGGCCCTGACCACCATCAAGCCGGCCCAGCTCAAGCTCTCCCAGATGAACTGGGCCTGGGCCGCGGCCGCCCTGCTCGCCGCCGCCTTCAGCTACGTCGCCGCGGCGATGAGCCTGACCGGCTTCGTGCCCGAGCGGCTGCCGTTCCGGCGCACCGTCGCCGCCCAGCTGGCCGGCTCCTTCGTCAAACTGGTCGCCCCCGCCGCGATCGGCGGCATCGCGCTCAACACCCGCTACCTCCAGAAGGCCGGCATCCGGTCCGGCCAGGCGGTCGCCTCGGTCGGCGCCTCCCAGCTGGCGGGCCTGACCGGGCACCTATTGCTGCTGTTCAGCTTCGGCCTGATCACCGGCAGCCAGACCAACGGCGACCTCTCCGCCTCCCGCGCGGTGATCATCGGCGTGCTGACCGCCGCCGTGCTCGCCCTGGTGGTGGCCGCCGTCGCGCCGCTGCGCCGGTTCGTGCTGGGCCGGCTGCGCTCGCTGTTCTTCGGCGTGGTGCCGCGGATGCTCGACCTGATGCAGACGCCCAGCAAGCTGGTCACCGGCTTCGGCGGCATCCTGCTGCTGACCCTCTCCTTCACCGCCTGCCTGGACTTCTCGGTGCAGGCCTTCGGCGGCGACGTCAGCTTCTCGGCCGTCGCGGTGGTCTTCCTGACCGCCAACGCGGCCGGCTCGGCGATCCCCACCCCCGGCGGCATCGGCCCGGTCGAGGTCGCCCTGATCGGCGCCCTGACCGTCGCGGACGTCTCCCCCACCATCGCCACCCCGGCGGTCTTCCTCTACCGGGCACTCACCTTCTGGCTGCCGGTGCTGCCGGGCTGGATCGCCTACAACGTGCTCCAGCGCAAGAAGGCCCTCTGACCCCGGCTCGACGCAGGAAGGCCCCGGCACCCGGCACCCGGGCAACGGGAAAGGGCCCGCCGGACGGCGGGCCCTTCCACGTGCGGGTCGGTCAGTAGACCGGCTTGTGCGGCTCGATCTGGTTGATCCAGCCGAGCACGCCGCCACCCAGGTGGACGGCGTTGCCGAAGCCGGCGGCCTTGACCACGGCCAGCACCTCGGCCGAGCGCACGCCCGACTTGCAGTGCAGGACGATCTTCCTGTCCTGCGGCAGCTTCTCCAGCGCGTCGCCCATCAGGAACTCGTTCTTCGGGATCAGCACCGCGCCGGGGATGTTGACGATCTCGTACTCGCCGGGCTCGCGGACGTCGATGAGGTAGATGTCCTCCTTGTCGTCCTGCCACTGCTTGAGCTGGTGCGAGGTGATGGTCGAACCGGCGGCGGCGGCCTGCGCCTCCTCCGACACGACGCCGCAGAAGGCCTCGTAGTCGATCAGCTCGGTGACCGTCGGGTTCTCACCGCACACGGCGCAGTTCGGGTCCTTGCGGACCTTCACCTGGCGGTAGTTCATCTCCAGGGCGTCGTAGATCATCAGCCGGCCGAGCAGCGGGTCGCCGATGCCGGCCAGCAGCTTGATCGCCTCGTTGACCTGGATCGAGCCGATGGACGCGCACAGCACGCCCAGCACGCCGCCCTCGGCGCAGGAGGGGACCATGCCCGGCGGCGGGGCCTCCGGGTAGAGGCAGCGGTAGCAGGGGCCGTGCTCGGCCCAGAACACGCTGGCCTGGCCGTCGAAGCGGTAGATCGAGCCCCACACGTACGGCTTGCCGAGCAGCACCGCGGCGTCGTTCACCAGGTAGCGGGTGGCGAAGTTGTCGGTGCCGTCCACGATCAGGTCGTAGCCGGAGAAGATCTCCATGACGTTGGAGTTGTCGAGGCGGTCCTCGTGCAGCACCACGTTGACGTACGGGTTGATCTCCTTGACGGAGTCGCGCGCCGACTCCGCCTTGGAGCGGCCGATGTCCGACTGGCCGTGGATCACCTGGCGCTGGAGGTTCGACTCGTCGACCACGTCGAACTCGACGATGCCCAGCGTGCCGACACCGGCGGCGGCCAGGTAGAGCAGGGCCGGCGAGCCCAGACCACCGGCACCGACGCACAGCACCTTGGCGTTCTTCAGCCGCTTCTGCCCCGCCATTCCCACGTCCGGGATGATCAGGTGGCGGGAGTACCGGCGGACCTCGTCAACGGTGAGCTCGTCGGCCGGCTCGACCAGGGGTGGCAACGACACGGGGACTCCGATGGGTCGTGTTCGGGTGGCCAGGGCCAACCTCGGCGTGGGGTTGTTGCTCCGCCACTGGGTGGCTCTCTAGGCCAACAGTGTCACGCCCCTCCACTATTCCGAGACAGCTCGTCCGGTGGGCGAGACGAGCGGCATCGGATCGTGGAACCGGCGGCGCGGCCGGGGAAAGCGCCCCGAGCCCGTGGTTGACGGGCCCGGGACTCCGCGCGGCGCGCTCACACCCGGCAGGCCGTCTCCAGCCAGACGTCGCCGAGCGACTCCTCCAGCGGCACCTGCGTCCGCCATCCGAGACGGTCCCTGGCGGTGCGCACGTCCGCCTGCCGCCACGGCACCGGCTCGCCCGGCACGGCCCTGCCCTCCGGCCGGTGTCCCTCGGGCCGGTGCCCCGGCAGGTGCTGGCCGGGCTGGTGGTGGCCCGGCTGGTGATGGCCGGGCTGGTGATGGCCCGGCAGGTGGTCGCTGCCCGCCCCGGCGAGCTGCGCGGGCAGCAGGACCTGCCGGTTCTCCTCGACGATGGAGCCCTCGAAGCCCGAGGCCCGCACCAGCAGCTGGGCCGCGTCCCTGGCCCGGACGGCGTGCCCGCTGCCGACGTTGATCACCCCGGTGGCGGCCGACACCGCGGCCGCCTGGATGGCCCGCGCGACGTCCCGCACGTCCACGAAATCCCGGTATCCGGACAGGTCGGGCATCCGCACCTGGCTCTCGTCCCGCTCCAGCGCCCGCCGCAGGCCTTCGGCCAGCCGCCCGAACAGCGAGGCGGTCGGCGCCCCGGGGCCCACCACGTCGAACACCCGCAGCACGGCCGCGTCCAGCCCGGAGGCCAGCACCAGCTCCGTCCCGGCCAGCTTGGACACTCCGTACGGGCCGACCGGGCGCGGCTCGGCCTGCTCGGACACCGGCACCCCGCCGGGCACCGGACCGTACTCGGCGGCCGAGCCGACGTGCACCAGCCTGGCCGGCTCCCGGCTGCGCCGGATGGCCTCGCAGACGGTCGCGACGGCCAGCGTGTTCGACCGGATCAGGGTGCGCGAGCTGCCGTAGGTGGCGCCCGCGCAGTTGATCACCACCTGCGGCGCGACCGCGTCCAGGAACCGGGCCAGCGCGCCCGGGCTCCCCGTGGTCAGGTCGAAGCGGATGTCGGCCGAGTCGCGCCGGCCGAGCACCGTCACCTGCAACTCCTGGTCCATCAGCAGACGATCGGTGACCCGGCGGCCGATGAAGCCGTCGGCGCCCAGCAGCAGCACCCTCATCGGGGGCGTCCTTCCACGAAGCGAGGTCGGGGACGACCTGGCGGACTGAATTCAACGAACGGGACGAGAGCGGGGATCACCCAGCGGATCCCGGGTGGATCGACAGCACGGACGGACGGCACGGACGGACAGCCCGGACGGACCGTACGGACGGCGCTCAGCGGTGCGAGCCGGCCGGTACTCGGCGGGGCGGGCGAACGGGCGCGGCACCGGGCCGGCCTCGCCGCCGCCCCCGCCCCCGGGGAAGGCCGGGTACTGCGAGACCGGTCCCAGGTGGATCGCCCGGAAGACGCCGGCCACCGGCTCCACGGCGAAGCGTTCCTGCGCCCGTAGCCGGCCGGTCGCACCGGCCTCCGCCGGCACGCCCGGCATGCGGACGGACACCCTCGGTGAGCAGGGCAACGCGCACGGGAGACCTCCAGGGCAGAGCGGATTCGCTGGGCGGGATCGCGGTCGGATCGACGGATTTCCGGGCGGCCCCTGCGGTCGTCCGGGGCGCCCCCGAACGACGGCGGGGACGGTCGGACGGGGGGTCCGGTCGGCCCCGGCGGGGGTCGCGGTGCCTCCGGGCGGCCCTCCGGCGGCCCGGTCGCGGACGCCCCGCGTTCCGTTCCCCGGGCGCCCGCTCCGGTGGGCCGGGCCCGGCCCGCCTGGGTCCCTCGGCCGCGACCGCACTCCGGTTCCTCCGGCGGCCGCGGCTCCCCCACACCTGTTCGGTCCGACAGCAGAAAGGTAGGACCGGCCCGGGCCGATCCATCGGTCACATGCCTGCCTGCCACCTGATCGAGTGAACCGCCGTGACCTCCACCACCACCGGGCCGTTGCCGGGCGGTATGCGCGGCCGCCCGCGCGAGCCCGCCGTGGCGCCGGTGCTCAGCCCGTCGTGCCGTTCCGGTCGGCGGTGCCCTCCCGGCCCGCCGCGTCCCCGATCAGCTCCCGCACCGCCCGGGCGACCGCGTCGGGGTGCTCCATCATCGCCACGTGCCCGGACTCCGGCAGCACCAGCAGCCGGGCGTCCGCGAAGGCCGCGCAGGCCCGGCGGGCCGAACGGTAGGAGACCAGCTTGTCGCGCAGCCCGTACACCAGCAGCACCGGCGCCCCGACCTGCTCGGCCTGCCGCCACAGCGCCTGGTCGCCGCGCTCGGTGTACGCCGAGACGATGCCGCGGGCCGAGCCGGCCAGCGCCCGCATCGCGTGCGGCACCTCCAGCCGGCGCCGGTACTCGGCCACCGCCTGGGCCCTGGCCGTCGGGCTCAGGCCGTCCGGGTCGCCGTAGACCAGCCGCAGCAGGTCCGCGGTGGCCGCCTCGGCGTCGCGCCCGCGGACCTGCTGCGGCTG
>NZ_MSJQ01000211.1 GCF_014596515.1 Streptomyces sp. CBMA156 | reverse complement strand
GGGGTGCTGGCCGCGCTGCCGGCCAACGACCGCGAGCGGGCGACCCAGACCGTCGGCGCCGACCTGCGGCTGTCCGGGGTGCCCGGCGCGCCGCCCGAGCGGCAGGCCGCGCTGGCCGCCCTGCCGGGAGTGACCGGCCTGACCCCGGTGGCCGAGCAGACCGCCTTCGTGGGCAGCGCGGTGGTCAGGACCGTCGCCCTCGACACCACGGGTGCCATGGCCACCGGACAACTGCCCGCCCTGCGCCAGGACCAGGCCGACCGCCCGGCCCCCGAGCTGCTGGCCGCACTGACCGCCGTACCCGTCCAGGGGCTCCCGGTGCCGGGCGGGCCGACCGCCCTGGAGGTGACCGTCCAGGCCACCGCCGGCCTGCCCCTCCCCGCCCCCGGACTGCGACTGACCCTCCGGTTCCAGGACTCCCGCGGGCTGGCCGACCAGGTCACCGCCCCGCTGCCGGCCGACGGCAGCCCGCACACCGTGACCCTGGACCTCCCCGGCAGCGACCGGCGGGCCCTCCCGCTGACGCTCACCGGGCTCGACGTCCGGTTCCCCGTACAGCTGGTCGCCCGCACCACCGTCGACCTGCGGGTGTCGGGCATCGCCGCCGTCACCGGCGGGCAGCGGACCGGCCTCGCGCTCCCGCCGGGCCAGCAGTGGTCCCCCGCAGGCACGGTCCTCCCCAAACCGGTCGATCTCCGCTGCCCCGACACCGTGCCCACCCGGGACACCCAGCTCACCGACGATTCCGGGGCCTGCTCCTGGGAGAGCGGCGGCTCCGCGCTGCTGCACGCGGTGCTGTCGTCCCAGGAGCCCGACCGACCGGACGGGAGCGGCGCGGACCTCGCCTTCGCGGTGGTGTTCGAGGCCGGCCCCGGAGGCACGACCGGCGGACGGCCGTCCCCGGTGCTCCCCGCGGTCGCCGACCGCGCCCTGCTCGACGCGGTGAACGCCAAGGTCGGCGACACCCTGCGGATCGACTGGGAGCGCGACGGGAAGAGCACCCAGCGGGTCCGGATCACCGGGGAGATCGCCGCCCTGCCGGGCTACGGCAAGACTCCGGGCAACCTCCTGCTGGACCTGCGCACCCTCGTCCAGACCCGCGCCGCGGCCGGGATGGCGCCGCCCGCGGTGGCCCGCTGGTGGCTGGCGAGCAGCGACCCGGCGGCCACCTGGGCCGCGGTCGACGGGCACGGCGAGTTCGGCCGGGCGGAGAGCGTCACGCAGGTCGCCGTGGCCCTGGCGGACGACCCGTTCCGGACCGGACTGCGCGGCGCCTGGCTGCTGGTCGTGGTCACCGCACCGTTCTTCGCGGTGACCGCCCTGGTCCTGCACACGGTGAGCGCGGCCAGGACCAGGCAACGGGAGTTCGCGGTGCTGCGCGCCCTGGGCGTGCGACGCCGCGAACTGACCAGGCTGCTGCGCGCGGAACAGCTGGCGGTGACCGCGCCGCCCGTCCTGCTCGGCGCCCTGCTGGGGCTGCTGCTGGCGGCCCTGCTGCTGCCGTTCACCGTGCTGGACGACAGCGCGGCGCCGCTCTTCCCGGCCCTGGACGACGCCCCCGGCCGGCCCGCCGCCGCGCTCACGGCGCTGGCGAGCGGCCTGCTGCTGGCCCTGGCCGTGCTGGTCCTCACCCGGCTGCTGGCCCGGGTGGACCTGGTCCGGGCCCTGCGCGCGGGGGAGGACGGATGAGCCGGGCCGACGGCCCGACGGGGCACGGCCCCGCACCGGACGCCACGCGAGGACGGACCTTCCGACGGGGGAGCCCCACATGCTGACACTGCGCCTGATCCGGCGCGAGGCCCGGATCGCCTGGCCGGTCGCGGCCGTGCTCGCGCTGCTCGCCGTGCTGCTCACGGCGATCCCGCTGAGCTGGCCGCCGCGGTTCGACCGGCTGGCGGCCGGCTCGTTCGCCGACCGGGTGACCGCCGCGCAGGAGCCCGGAGCGCTGCTCTCGGTCGACACCGTCACCACGAAGGCGATCTGGCTGGGGACATCACCTCCCGGTGCGCTCGACCGCGGCCTGGACCGGATCGGCGCCACGCTGCGCGGCACCGTCACCCCGCCGCTGGCCGCCACCCTCGGCACGCCGCAGGTCCGGGTGTCCACCGAGCCCGCGGGCGCGACGGGGCCGGGGGTGACCACCGCGTACAGCGGAGCCCCGGGGATCAGCCTGGTCCACGCCCGGCCCGACGCCTCCAGCGGCCCGGTCGAGTACGTCCAGGGCAGGGCGCCGGACCAGCCGCCGCCGTCGAAGGACTCGTCCGCGAAGCGGGCACCGATCGAGGTCGCGGCCTCCGAAGCGGTCATGAACAAGGTCGGCCTGACGCTCGGGCAGCAGTTCGAGCTGAAGAGCAAGGGGTGGAGTGCCCCGATGGTCCTGGTCGGGGTCTTCCGCACCGACCACGGCGCCCGCCCGCTCTGGCAGCGGTTCCCGATGCTGGTCGAGCCCTGGGTCGTGCCGGGGATGACCGGCGCCGAGCTGTACGCCCAGCTGCTGACCAGCGCCGGCGGGATCGAGCAGACGACCGACGAGGCGCCGCTCCACGTGTCCTGGGACCTGCCGGTGACGGTCGACCGCACCGGCCCGGCCGCCACCCCGGCGGGGCTCGCCGAACTGCGCTCCGGACTGGCCGGGTTGCGGTCCACCGGCCTGGACCGGCTGTGCGGGGAACAGGTGGTGAAGGACTGCACGCTGCTCGACCACATGGTGGCCGGGGTCACCGTCACCGACCGTCTCACCCCTGAGCTGGAGGCGTTCGCCGCCCAGCGCGGGCGCACCGAACAGCTCCAGGGCTTCGCGCTCGCCGGACTGCTCGCCATCGTGGTGGCCACCGCCGTCGCCGCGGCGCGGCTCGGTGCCCGCCGCCGGGCCGGCGCCTTCGCGCTCCAGCTCTCCCGGGGCGCCCGGCTGTCCGGGATCGCGGGCCGCCTGCTGGCGGAGGCCGCGGTGGCGGTCGGCGCCGGCATGGCGGTGGGCTGGGTGATCGGGTGGGCGCTCACGCCACCGGGCGCCGGCCCGGGATCACCGGTGCCGGTGCTGGTCGCCGGTGTACTGGTCTGGTGCGCGCCGGCCGCGGTGCTGCTCGCCTCGGCCGGGCAGGCCCGCCCGGTGCGGCGCACGCGCCGGATCGTCCTGGAAGCCCTGGTGCTGCTGCTGGCCGGGGCCGGACTGTTCGCCCTGCGGACCCGCGGGACCTTCGCCGGCTCCGGCATCGACCTCCAACTCTCCCTGACACCCGTGCTGTTGGCGGTGGTCACGGTGCTGCTCCTGCTCCGTCTGCTGCCGCCGGTGCTGCTCCGGGCCACCCACTGGGCACGTCGCTCGCGCGGTCTGGTCCCACTGGTGGCGCTCGCCCGGGCCGGTGCGCACAGCGGCGCGGCCGCGCTCGCCCTGCTGGTGCTGGTGCTGGCCACGGGGTACGGGGTGTTCGGCGGGATGGTCACCCGCACCGTCGCGGACAGCCGCGCGCAGACCGCCGAGTGGCGCACCGGCGGGGCGGCGGCCGCCCTGGTCGGCCCGCGCGACCGGCTGTCCGGCGACCTGTCGAAGATCCCCACCGTCGGCCACCGGGTGACCGTCAACGGCGTGACCGCGGAGATCACCGCGCAGGAGGACGGCACCCGCACCCCCGGTGCCCAACTGGTCGGGCTGGACGCCGCCGCACTGGGCGCCGCCGAGCCGTCCTCCCCGGTCGCCCGCGCCCTCCTGGCCGCCGACGGGGCGGACGCGCCGGTCGAGCGGACCGGCGAGGGCGGCAGCATCCCGGTGCTCACCGCGCTGGCCGACCCCGACCTCGCCGCCCGCTTCCCCGACGCCGTCTTCGAGGTCTCCGCGCCGGGTGTCGGCCGCAGCCTGGTCCGCGTCGTCGGCGCCCTGCCCGAGGAGGCACTGCGCGACCCGGTGCTCGGGCCGGTGCTCGGCAGCGGGCCGCGCACCGGGCCGCTGCTGCTGCTCGGCGGCCGGTCCGGGCAGCAGTTGCCCGCACAGAACCGCCACGCGTCCGCCGTCCTGTTCTACCCGGTGGCCGGCGGCCCGCCACTGGACCCGGCCGCGGTGCGGGCCGGCGCCGCGGCGCAGCTCGCCCCCGGCGGCGACACCTGGGGCTCGGTGGAGTTCCGCGACCCGGCCACCGAGCTCGACCTGCTGCGCGGCGACGGACTCGTCCGCTCGGTCGGACTCGCCTTCCAGGTCACCACCGGGATCGGCCTGCTGCTCGCGCTCGGCGCGTTCGCCCTCGACCTGCTGCTCAGCGCGACCGAGCGGGCCCGCACCTCCTCGTACCTGCGGACCCTGGGCACCGGCAGCCGCGCGGTGTTCGGACTTCAGGTGCTGCAACTGCTGCCGGTGCTGCTGGCCGCGGCGGCCGGTGGCACCGCGCTGGGCCTGCTGCTGCCCGGCGCGCTCGGCCCCGCCCTGCGGCTGAGGGCACTCACCGGCGGGCCGTTCGAGCCCGCCACACACATCGACTGGACGATCACCGTGGGGCTCGGCCTCGCGGTGGCCGTGCTGGTGTCGGCGGCCGCCGCACTGGAGGCGGCGATCAGCCGCCGCCGCGGCCTGGGCGCCGTGCTACGACTGGGGGAGGCGTTGTGACCGACCGTCCGACCGAACGACCTGCGGCGGGGACCGGAAGCGGGGGCGCGACCGGCGTCGCCGGGGCCGCGACGGCGACCGGAACCGCGACGGCGTCCGGAGCCGCGACCGGCCGGCCGATGGTGGCCTGCGAGAGCCTGGTACGGATCTACCGCACCGGCGCGGTCGCCCGCGGCGGGGTTGAGGTGCAGGCCCTCCAGGGGCTCGACCTGACCGTCCGGGAGGGCGAACTGCTCGCCCTGGTCGGCGCCTCGGGATCCGGCAAGTCCACCCTGCTCGGCATCCTGGCCGGCCAGGACACCCCCAGCGCCGGCACCGCCGTGGTGGACGGCACCGACCTGGGCGCACTCAAGCGCCGCGAGCGCACCGCCTACCGGCGCCGGACGGTCGGGGTGATCCAGCAGCAGACCGCGAGCAACCTGCTGCCCTACCTGACGGCCCGCGAGAACGTGCAGCTGCCGATGGGCTACACCGGCGTGCCGCGCCGCGAGCGCGCCGCCCGGGCGCTGGAGCTGCTCGACCTGATGGGCATCGCCCACGCCGCCGACCGCACCCCGGCCGGGCTCTCCGGCGGCGAACAGCAGCGGGTCGCCATCGCCGTCGCCCTGTCCAACCGGCCCCGGCTGCTGCTCGCCGACGAGCCCACCGGCGAACTGGACACCGCCACCTCGGAGGAGGTCTTCGCCGCGCTGCGCACCGCCAACAGCGAGCTGGGCACCACCGTGCTGATCGTCACCCACGACGCCCTGGTGGCCGACCAGGTCCGGCGTACGGTGCGGATCCGCGACGGGCGGACCTCCACCGAGGTGCTGCGCCGCACCGCCGCCACGGGCGCGGAGGGCGCTACCGCCGCCGAGGAGTACACCGTGCTGGACCGGGTCGGCCGGCTCCAGCTGCCGCGCGAGTTCACCGAGTCGCTGGGCCTGGCGGACCGCGTTCGGCTGGTCCTGGAACGCGACCACATCACCGTGTGGCCTGACCGGGACCGCCCGGCGGCGGGCGGCCGGGAGGAGGAGAGCGCTGGCTGAGCCGGTGCGCGCCGGCCTTGCCGCGAACTCCTCCTCCTTCTCCTCCGGGGGGCCTGGTGCTGAGCCGGTGCGGCCGGGGAGCCGCTACCCGAGGTAGGCGCGGTAGGCGCTGACCCAGCCGCCGATGCTGCTGTAGCCCGAGGCGTCGATGGTGATCGACCCTCCGGTGCAGTCGAAGTTGTCCCACAGTTCCACCCGGTCGCCGCCCTCGGTGCGGGCGGAGCGGATCTTGTCGTTCCAGTTGTCGCCGACGTACGTGCACTGCCCCTGGGTGTTGGAGAACCAGGTGTCCGCGCCCGTGAAGTGGGTGTCGGTGAAGGCGTGGAAGCTCGGGTTGCGGGCGAGGTCGCCGCCGGCGGCGGCGGGGGAGGCCGAGGGGGTGAGGGGCTGGGCGGAGGAGGAGGGGGCGACGAGCACGGTGGCGGTGAGGACCGCGGCCGTGAGCAGCATCCTGCGGACGATGGCCATGACGTCTCCTTCGGTCGGACACGGCCGGGCGAAAGGGCCGGGGAGGAGCGGAGCGCTTTCCGGTGCTCCGGCCCCGTCGGCACCTTCACTCGGCGGGCAGCTCAGGATTACCCGCGATGGCGGCGGATAGCTGCGTATGCGAAGAAATGGCGGAAACAGGTGCCGGATCCACGGCTTGGAGGGATTCCGCGGGACGCCGGGCCCCGTTCGGGGTTCGCGCGTGGATTCGAATGACGTGACCGGGCCGGAGCGGTGGTCCTGGTGGGGCGCCTGGGGTCGCCCGGAGCGACAGTCCGTTCGATGACGGAGGGCCGCTCCTGGCGTTTCGGCGGCGACCGCACCGATGTTCACCCGCCGGATCCGGTCGCACCCGATCGGATGCGGGTCGGACGCCGGTCGGACGCAGGTCGGTGCGGGGCCCCGTTCATCACCCATTGACCGTACGTCGACGCACAGTTGGTGATATTGATTGCCTGACCACGGACAACCGGAACACCGACGAGAGGGAACACCCCTTGACGGCTCACCACCGGCGCGGTGCCCGCGTCCGGACGCTGCCAGCGCTGGCGGCGGCCCTGTGCACGATCATCGGCGCCACCGCGCTCGGCACCACCCCGGCAGCCGCCGCGGACACCCGGCACCCGGTCTACGCCATCGCGCACCGGGTCGACACCCTGGACGGCGTGGACGCCGCGATCAACCACGGCGCCAACGCCATCGAGATCGACGTCTGCTCCTGGTGGAACCCGAACGAGTGGCGCGCCTACCACGACTGTTCCTCCGCCGGCGACAACCGGCTCGGCCCCGGCCTCGACAGCATGCTCGACCGCATCCTCGCCAACGCCAACGCGGGGCGCCGGCTGTCGCTGGTCTGGCTGGACATCAAGGACCCCAACTACTGCGGCGAGGAACCGAACCGCACGTGCAGCGTCGCAGGACTGCGCGACAAGGCGCAGCGGCTGACGGCGGCCGGCATCCAGGTGCTCTACGGCTTCTACGAGTACCACGGCGGCAGCACCCCGGACGTCGGCGGCCGCGGCTGGAAGAGCCTGGAGGGCAGGCTCGGCCCGCTGGAGGGCATCACCACCACCGGCACCCGCAACCAGGCGCAGGGTGCCTTCGACCGTTCAGGCTCCGGCTTCCCGGCCGGCCACCGGGCGATGGACTACGGCGACAGCGACATCACCAAGGGCTTCGGCAACTGCACCGAGGCCACCTACAACACCTGCGCGGAACTGAAGAAGGGAGCCGCGGACCGCGCCGCCGGGCGGCTCGCGGCCACCTTCTCCTGGACGACCGCCTACAACGACCCGTGGTACGTCGACAAGCTGCTCGGCGACGCCCGGGTGGACGGCATCATCGCCGGCTACGGCGCCTTCACCGGCGTGCGCGAGTACGACAACGGCTGGCAGTGCGCCAACGCCGTCAACCTCGTCAAGGACTGGGTGAACCGCCACGGTGTCACCCACCGGATGGCCACCAGCGGCGACCGCCTGTTCCGGTAGCCGAGCGGCCCCTGAGGCACTCCTGGGGGCAGAGGCCCCGGGAGTGATCCTCAAGTAGCAGACCGGAAGGGGAAGTTCAGCGGGGATGGGCCGGTACCCAGGGTGGATGCGCCCGTCAGGCCGGCACGGCTAGCGTCCCCGCGACGGCCTGCCGAACACCCGAGGGGAACCACCGTGATCCGCGCCGCCAAGCCCGCCGCCGCCCTGTCCGCCCTGGCCCTGACCGTCCTCACCGCGCTCGCCCTGGGAGCGGCCGCGGCCACTACGGCGTACGGAGACGCGCGCTCCACCGCGTACGGCGGCACGGCCACCACCGACGACGACGGCGCGGCCACCACCGCGAACGGCGCCGACCCGCTCGCCGCGCTGCGCCACCAGCAGCCCGCCTGGCACCCCTGCCGCACCGGCCCGGAGGACAGCGCCGGCGCCGAACTCGACGCTGCCGGCGCCCACTGCACCGAGATCACCGTCCCGCTCGACTACCGCCACCCGGACGGCCGGACCCTCAGCGTCGCCCTCTCCCGGCTGCCCGCCGCCGACCCCGCCCACCGTCTGGGCACCCTCCTCTACAACCCCGGCGGCCCCGGCGTCCCCGCCCGCCACCTCGCCCTCGCCCTGCGCCAGGCCTCGCCCGCCCTCGGCGCCCGCTACGACATCGTCGGCATGGACCCGCGCTTCGTCGGTGCCAGCACCCCGCTCGACTGCGGCTGGCCCGGCAGCGGCCCCGGCTCGGCCGGGCCCACCCGCGTGACCTTCGACCGGTCCGCCGAACTCGCCAAGGACCTGGCCACCCGCTGCGCGCCGTACCGAGCCATGCTGCCGCACGCCTCCACCCGCAACACCGCTCGGGACACGGACCTGGTGCGCGGCGTCCTCGGCGAGCCGACGATCGCCTACCTCGGTTCCTCCTACGGCAGTTACCTCGGCGAGGTCTACCTCCAGATGTTCCCCGAGCGCGTCGGCCGGGCGGTGCTCGACGCCGCCCTGGACCCGGACCGCTTCGGCCCCGACCTGACCGCCACCCAGGGCCCCGCGATGGATGCCGCCCTCACGGCCTGGGCGGGCTGGGCGGCCGGCCACGACGACCGGCACCACCTGGGCGCCACCACCGCCGAGGTGCTGACCGCCGTCGAGCGCCTGCGCCTGGCCGCCGAGCGCGCCCCGCTGGCGGTGGGCACCCACCGGGTCGACGCCCGCGCCCTGCCGCAGGTGCTGTGGACGGTGTCGGCCGGCGACGACAGCGCCGTCTACACCGAGTTCGCCGACCTGGTGCGCGTCCTGCTCGACGCCGCCGAGGGCCGCACGGCAGACCCGACCGCGCTGCTGGAGGCCGTGCTGACCGGCCTGGAGGCCCCCGACACGGGCGGTGCCGCCGCCGTGCAGAACGCGATCATGTGCGTGGACCGCGCGGCCTCGAGCGATCCGCTCGCCTACTACCGCGACGTCCAGGCCCACCGCACCGACGAGCCGCTGTTCGGCCCGCTCACCCGCAACCTCACGCCCTGCACCTTCTGGCCCGCCCAGCCCGCCGAACCGCCCACCCGGGTGCGCAACGCGGTGCCGGTCCTGCTGGTCGGCGCCGACGGCGACCCGGCCGCCACCTACCCCGGCCAGCTCTCCGCCCACCGCGCCCTGACCGGCTCCCGCCTGGTGACGCTCCGGGGCGCCTTCCACCACACCGCCTACGCGGGTCTGTTCGCGCCCCGCGACGCCTGCGTGGACGCCGCCGTCGACCACTACCTCCTGGACGGCGTCCTCCCGGCCCAGGACGCCGACTGCCCCGCCACCCGGCCGTGACCGGCGCCGCCCGGCCCTGACGTGGTCGCCCCTGACGTGGCCGCCCCGGTTCGGGAGCCGGCGCCGTTCATGCTGGGCATTTGTCTCGGGGCCCGTGGGGGAGTACTGTCTCCCAGTCGCTCGACTGGGAGCACCGGACACGCGTCAGCGCGGACGGTCCCGGGGCGGCCAATCCTCTGGAACCCACACTTCCCGGCTCGGGCCGGGGCGGTCCTGTCATGTGCAGGTGCGGCCCGGTCTGTATTCGGTGTGTTCGTTTTATCGGATTGCAGCCGGATTCGCTTTCCGAAGCGGTGACCGGCTAGAGTTTGAAACGTCGGACAGGGCGCCAAGCGCTGGAAGACACCGGCAAGTCGGAAGCGAAAAGCCCCGGTAAACGGAGCGGAAAGCGTCTGATAAGCTGGGAACACGAAAGAACGAAGCCCGGAGGGCCTGCTGGAAGGCAGTCCGAAGGAAGCGTCCGTTCCTTGAGAACTCAACAGCGTGCCAAAAGTCAACGCCAGATATGTTGACATCCCCGGCCTCAGGTTTCCTGGGGTTGGAGATTCCTTTTGAAACAAACACTAGCGAGGACGCAGTGCGCGGGACCGCCCTATTCCGGTGGTTGCCGTGCCGCTCAACGCGAGTGTGGACCCGGCGCTTTTAATTAAGCACTGTCGGGAAGACATTCACGGAGAGTTTGATCCTGGCTCAGGACGAACGCTGGCGGCGTGCTTAACACATGCAAGTCGAACGGTGAAGCCCTTCGGGGTGGATCAGTGGCGAACGGGTGAGTAACACGTGGGCAATCT
>NZ_MSJQ01000210.1 GCF_014596515.1 Streptomyces sp. CBMA156 | reverse complement strand
GCGGCCGGCTGCCCCTCGCCCTGGCCGTCACGGCGAGCCGGCTCGCCGCCTCCCCGGACCGCAGCCTCACCGACCACGCCGCCGAACTCCTGGACGCGGAGCACCGGTTGAGCGCCCTCCAGATCGAGGGCGATGCCACCTCGGCGGTCCGAGCCGCCTTCGACCTCTCCTACCGCTCGCAGCCCGCCGAGGCCCGGGCCCTGCTCCGGCTGCTCACCCTGCTCCCCGCCGTCGGCATCGGCGCCGACGCCGCCGCCGTGCTGGCCGGCGCCCCGGCCACCGCCGTCCGCCCCGTCCTCGACCGGCTGGCCGGCGCCCACCTGCTCACCCACGAGGCGCCCGACCGCTACCGGCTCGACGGCCTCCTGCGCCTCTACGCCGCCGAACGCCGCTCCGTCGAGACCGGCACCGCCGAACGCCTCGCCGCCCTGGAACGCCTCGGCTCCTGGTACCTCCACCGCGGCGCCTCCCCCGCCTTCCTGCCAGGACCGCCCGACGCGGCCCGCCCCCGGCACCCGGGCCACCACGTGGGCGGTCCCCACCTCGACGCCTGGGCCGAGGTCGACCGCCTGGCCGCCGCGGCCTCCACTGCCGCTGCCGGGACGGAACCGGCGAAGGCGGGCAGGAAGGAGGGCGGAAGGATCTACGATGCCGTTACCGGCGACGAGCCGACCGGGCCCAGGCCCATCCGTACCCCCCGTTCCCTTCGGGCAGAAAGGAAGCCCCAGAGTGGGTAGCAGTGTCGAGACGCTGGAATTCCAGGCCGAGACCCGTCAGTTGCTCCGGTTGGTGATCCACTCGATCTACTCGAACAAGGACATCTTCCTGCGCGAGCTGATCTCGAACTCCTCCGACGCCCTGGACAAACTCCGCCTGGAGTCGCTCACCGACTCCGACGTCGGGGCCGACACCTCGGACCTGCACATCGCGCTGGACGTCGACCGGGACGCCCGCACGCTGACCGTCCGCGACAACGGGATCGGCATGAGCCGGGACGAGATCGTGGACCTGATCGGCACGATCGCCAAGTCCGGCACCGCCGGCCTGCTGGAGAAGCTCAAGGGCGCCCAGGACGCCGCGGCGGCGCAGAGCCTGATCGGCCAGTTCGGCGTCGGCTTCTACTCGGCGTTCATGGTGGCCGACAAGGTCACCCTGCGCACCCGGCGGGCCGGCGCCGAGTCCGGCACCCAGTGGGAGTCCGACGGTGAGGGCACCTACGAGCTCCGGGAGGTCGAGGGGCTGCCGACGGGCACCTCCGTCACCCTGCACCTCAAGCCCGCCGACGGCGAGGACGGCCTGGCCGACTACCTCGCCGGGTGGAAGATCCGCCAGATCGTCAAGCAGTACTCGGACTTCATCCGCTGGCCGATCCGGATGGCCACCGAGAACACCGGCACCGGAACCACCGATGCCGGCAACACCGACGCCGAGAACGCCGACGCCGACGCCGAGGGCATCCCCACCCCCGAGGTGGAGACGATCAACTCGATGAAGGCGCTCTGGGCCCGCCCCCGCGCCGAGGTGACCGAGGCCGAGTACCACGAGTTCTACCGGCAGATCAGCCACGACTGGCAGCCCCCGGCCAAGACCGTCCACATGCGCGCCGAGGGCACCTTCGAGTACGAGGCGCTGCTGTTCGTCCCCGCGCAGGCGCCGTTCGACCTGTTCTCCCGCGAGACGAAGCGCGGCGTGCAGCTGTACGTCAAGCGGGTGTTCATCATGGACGACTGCGAAGCGCTGATGCCCGACTACCTGCGCTTCGTCAAGGGCGTGGTGGACACCCACGACCTGTCGCTGAACATCTCCCGCGAGATCCTCCAGCACGACCGGCAGATCCGCGCGGTGCGCCGGCGCCTGGTCAAGAAGGTCCTCGGCGCGGTCAAGGAGATGCAGCGCGACGACGCCGAGGCCTACACGACGTTCTGGTCCCAGTTCGGCCGCGCGCTGAAGGAGGGCCTGATCGAGGACACCGACAACACCGAGGCCCTGCTGGAGCTGGTGTCGGCCGACTCCACCCACGACCCGGAGCGGACCACCACCCTCCGCGGGTACGTCGAGCGGATGAAGGACAGCCAGGACGCGATCTACTACCTGACCGGCGAGACCCGGGCCACGGTGGAGAACTCCCCGCACCTGGAGGCCTTCCGCGCCAAGGGGTACGAGGTGCTGATCCTCACCGACCCCGTCGACGAGGTCTGGGTCGAGCGGGTCCCCGGCTTCGACGGCCACCGCCTCCAGTCCATCGCCAAGGGCCAGGTCGACCTCGACGAGCCGGCCGAGGGGGACGGGCAGGCCGACGCCGAACGGGCGCAGCGCGAACAGGACTTCGCCGCCCTGCTGACGTGGCTGACGACGGCCCTGTCCGATCAGGTCAAGCAGGTCCGGCTGTCCTCGCGGCTGACCACCTCGGCGGCCTGCGTGGTCGGCGACGCCCAGGACATGACCCCGACCCTGGAGAAGATGTACCGGGCGATGGGTCAGCAGGTGCCGCCGGTCAAGCGGATCCTGGAGCTCAACCCGGCGCACCCGCTGGTCGTCTCGCTGCGCACGGCGCACGATGCCGACCCCGCCGATCCGGCGCTGGCGGAGATCGCCGAGCTGGTCCACGGCGGCGCGTTGCTCGCCGAGGGCGGCGAGCTGCCCGATCCGGCCCGCTTCACCCGGCTGCTCACCGAGCGGCTGGCCAGGGCGCTGTGACCGAAGGGACGGCCGGGGAGAGGCCCGGGATCAGGACGCGGTACTGAGCCCGAGCGGGCCGGGACACCGCACCGACGCACCGGAAGGCCGGCCGCGTCCGGGGGATTCCCCGGGCCGGCCGGCCGCGTCCGTGGTGGTGATCATCCGGGCGTAGGCTCTCGGCTGATCACAGGGGCAGGAGAGGGAAGACATGGGCCAGAAGATCATCCGGTTCTCGGACCTGACCGGCGAGCACGTGGAGAGCGACCGGGACCTGGTGCGGGTGGTGGTGCTCCAGCACCCCGACCTGACCGAGGGGCCGGTCGAGATCGACGCGCTGGCCGGGGAGTTGGGCGAGGTCCGGGAGCTGGCGCTCGACCTGGTCACGATCGAGCTGCACCACCCGGACCGGGAGCGGCCGCAGACGGTGGTGATGGAGGCCGGGGCGTTCGACCGGCTGGCCTCGGCCGCGCCGATGGCCGAGGTGCTGCGCGGCGCCCGGCCGGCCGAGCGCGCCGCCATGCCGGGGACGGTGGGCCCCGGCGGCCGGGAGCGCGTCGACTACGCCAGCCTGGAACACGCCGGACGGCCGCACAAGGGCCGTACCACCGAGGCGGAGAAGCAGGTCGTCCAGCGCCACCTGGACGAGATCAACGAGCGGCTCGCCTCCGAGGGCGTCCGCACCATCGACCTGGAGAACGTCGAGCACGTGACCAGGTACGGCCTGGACGCCCTGGCCAGGGAGACCGGCGTGATGCTTCCCTGACGGTCGGGCTCCCCCGGCGGCACGGCTCCCCCTGCGGTCCGGCGACACCCGGGGTGCCGCCGAGCGGGCGACCGCTGGGCAGGTGAATCACCGTCACCGGCCCTCGTGTCGCCGGCCGGCCCGGCGGGGCGATCGGCTGGACTGCGCACCATGCGTATTCCATACCGGACCGGACGGATCGCCTCCGTCCTGGCACTGGTGGCGGGCTCGCTGCTGAGCAGCAGCGTGCTCGCACCACCGGCCCAGGCCGCGATCTCCTTCACCAAGAGCGTCGACAAGGCAACCGTCTCCCCGGGGGAGAACGTCACCTACACGCTCCGCTACACCTGCTCGATCACCGAGTGCACGGGCGGGCAGATCCTCGACACGCTGCCCGCGAACATGCAGTTCGTCGGCTGGACGCCGGACCCGTCCTCGGTGGACGAGGCCGCCTCCACCGTGCCCGCCGCCGGCTCGATGGGCGGCACCATGGACATCAGGCTGAAGAACCTGAGCCCGGGCACCACCGCCACCATCACGGTGACGATGAAGTACCCGAACTTCACCACCCCGAACGGCGCCACCTCCACCAACTCGGCCACCATGTCGGCCACCGGCGAGACCTCGCAGACCGCCACCGCGAACACCACCGCCCAGGTGCAGCCGCAGTACACGGTGACCAAGGGCGTCCAGACCTCCAGCAGCGACGGACGCACCGTCACCTACCAGTTCAGCGCCTGCTCCACCGACAACGTGCCCAACGTCGACCTGGACACCAGCCGCCTGTTCGACACCCTGCCGCCCGGCGCGGTGGTGGACACCGGCCGCTCGCCCGGCTGGACACAGGTGGCGCCGGGGCCCAACACCTGGGGCTACGACATCGGCCCGTTCGTCTCCGGCAACGGGCGCGGCGGCTGCCGTACCCCCGGCGCGCTGGTCGTCAACTACCCGGAGGCCGCCTTCCCGAACGGGACGACCTCCCAGAACACCGTGGACCTGCTCGGCGACCCGATCGGCCCGGACCCCGAGCGCACGCTCGACTCCGCGAACGCCACCACCGGCCAGTTCCAGCCGCCGGTCACCGGCGTGCAGGTGACCGCCAGCAAGACCTGGCGCGACACCACCACCAACGGCGACCTCAACTCCTTCAGCCTGTCGGCCACCAACACCTCCGGCCCGGCCACCAGCCTGACCATCACCGACCCCGGCGCGGGCAGCACCGACGGCATCTACAACTGGATCTTCCCGCAGTCCCTCCAGCTGGAGCCGTGGAACCCGACCAGCATCCTGCTGACCCTCCAGTACCGCCTCGACGGTGACCCGACCTGGCTCACCTTCACCCCCGGCACCCCGTTCAACGGCTCGGGCGCCCGCCGGCTCACCTTCGAACAGGGCGCGGGCGACCCGGCGAACGACGTGCTGGGCATCCCGGCCGGGCGCTGGCTGGACGGCCTCAGGTTCACCTGGAACGGTCCGATCCCCACCGGCTGGAGCCCGGGCAACGCGGTCCAGCTGGTCACCCAGGTCGCCACCCCGGGCCACGACGGGCGCCAGGCTCCCGCCCCGCTGACCAACTGCGTGGACACCACCGCCACCGACGGCACCAACAACGCCTCCGCCAACGCCTGCGCCCAGACCACCATCACCCAGGCCACCAACCTCGGCGCGGCCAAGACCACCGTCGCCGGCGAGCTGTCCGCCCCCGGCGGCAAGGCCACCTTCCAGGTCATCCCGTACAACCGCAGCGCCCGTGACCTGGACCGCCCGCTGGTGCTCTTCGACGTGCTGCCGGCCGGCGTGGTCTACATCGACGGCTCGGCCCGGCCCGACCCCAACTACCCGGACGCCAAGGCCCCATCGTCGATCACCGTGACGCCGGGCCCGGACGGCCGGCAGATCCTCCGGATGGAGTGGCCGGCCGGCACACCCGACTCGACGTACCTGCACGACCCGCTGGCCTACCGGATGCTCTTCGACGTCCAGGTGGCGAGCAGCATCCGGTCCGGTGACCTGACCAACGACGTCTACGTCACCGTGGACCAGCCCACCGCCCCGGTCGCCTGCATGTTCTCCGGCTCCGACACCGGCAGCACCCCGGACGTGCTCGACCTCAACGGCAACGGCAACACCACCGAGCTGCTGTGCCACGCCTCGTCCGACATCCGGGTGGACGTCCCGGCGGTGCTGCGGTCCTTCAAGGAGGTCAAGGGCGACCTGGACTCCGACTACGTCAGCATCGGCACCACCACCCCGGGCGGCGGCATCTCCTACCGGATGACCGTGCGCAACGACTCCCCCGACCCGGTCACCGACTTCCTCGCGTACGACAGGCTCCCCACCCCCGGCGACAACTACGTGCTCACCCAGGACGCCCCGCGCGGCAGCGCCTGGACCCCTTCGCTGACCCAGCCGATCACCAGCAGCGACCCGACCGTGGTGATCGAGTACACCACCGACCCCAACCCCTGCGTGGACCCGCTCCTGGTCGACCGCACCGGCTGCAACAGCGCGGCGGTCTGGAGCAGCACCTTCCCCGGCCCGGGGACGGCCACCTGGTTCCGCATCCGCCGCCCCGGCACCATGGCCTCCGGCGAGTCCTTCACCCTGACCTGGCCGATGGTCGCCTCCTACGACGCGCCGGAGGGGGACTACGCCTGGAACAGCTTCGCGTTCACCGCCGTCGACAACGAGGGCCGCCAGCTGCTGCCGGCCGAGCCCGCCAAGGTCGGCGTCGCGGTCAAGCGCGTCACGCCCTCCGACAACGCGCTGGGCGACTTCGTCTGGATCGACAAGGACGGCTCCGGTGTCCAGAAGCCCGGTGACACCGGGATCGCCGGGGTCAAGGTGACGCTGCTGGACGGCACCGGCCAGGCCGTACGGGACAAGGACGGCAAGCCGGTCACCACGGTGACGGACGCCGGCGGCCACTACCTGTTCGACAACCTGCCCGACGGCAGCTACGCGGTGCAGTTCGACCTGACCACGCTGCCCCCGGGCGCCAAGGTCACCACGCGGCACGCCGGCACCGACCCGGCCAAGGACTCGGACGCCGACCCGGCCACCGGCATCACCCAGACCGTCACCCTGAGCAGCGGACAGCGCGACCTCGACCTCGACATGGGGGTGGTCCTCCAGACCACCTCGCCGTCCCCGTCGCCCTCGCCGTCGCCGTCCCCGTCGCCCTCGCCCAGCTCGACGGCGTCCCCGTCGCCGACCCCCTCGCCGAGCCCGAGCCCGAGTTCGTCGCCGTCGCCGTCCCCGACCGTCTCCCCCAGCCCCACGGCCACCCCGACCCACACCCACACCCACCCGCACACCCCGAGGCCGTCGGAGAGCGGCGAGCTGCCGCACACCGGCAGTTCCTCCCCCGACACCCTGATCGCGGCGCTCGGGGCCATCGCCCTCCTCGGCGGCGGCACCCTCTGCTTCGTCGCCTACCGCAGGCCGGGCCGGCACAGCTGACGCCCGACCGCACACCCGCAGGACACCAGTGGCGCCGCCCCACCGAGGGCGGCGCCACCGGCGCGTCCGGGGCGAACCCCGGGAGTGTGACGTCGGACGGCTCAGTCCTGGTCCAGCTTGGACAGGGCCTCGGTGACCAGCTTGGTGGCGAAGTCGTTGCCGTTGCCGGAGATCCGGTTGATGTACTCGGCGAGCAGGACGGCCATGGCCTCCAGCGGGTTCATCTCCGCCTCGGTCCACTGCCCGTACTGGGCGCGCCACAGGGTGGGGCTCAGCCCGGTGCCGGCGGCGATCAGCAGGCCGGCCATCATCGGGATCACCTCGGGGCGGAAGGTCCTCGGCATCATCCGCATGGTGGCCACCAGACTGGGCACCACGTGCTCGACCACGTCCTCCTCGTGCTGCTCGAAGGCCGAGCGCAGCCAGTTCATGTACATGTAGACGAGCGTGCAGGCGCCGTCCAGCAGCGCCTTGGCCTGCGCGGGGCCGAAGGACGCGGTGAGCTGGTCGACCATCCGCTGGTGCTCGGGGTCCGTCCCGCTCTTGCCGTCGTAGACGGCCTTGAGCCGGGAGTCGATCACCATGAGCGCGGCGCTCACGTCGCCGACGGGAGCGTGTTGGGGGTCGCAGGACGACACGGGACTCCTCCTAGAGCGGCCACGGCCGGTGCGGCCGGTCCGTTCGTAGGGTAGGCGACCGATCGCACAGGGTCAGGCCGTTCCGCCCGGCAGGGTCCCGGGGCGGGGGTGCGGAAGGGCCGCCCCGGGCGGGCCGGGGCGGCGTGGTGGCGGCGGGCCGGGTCCTGGGGCCCGGCCCGCCGGCCGACAGCGGCTTCACGCGAAGGAGTTGCCCACGGAGTGCCGGGTTGACGGCGGCGCCACGCGGAGGGTGGCCGGCCCCTCGTCCGGCCCGCCGTCAGACCCGCCGTCAGACCCGCTGCCAGGCCGGGCCCGGGGGCCGGCCACCCTCCCTCCGTCAGGCGCCCGTCGCGGCGGTCCTGGCGTTGCGGCGGCGGACGTAGACGGTGGCCAGGATGCCGGCGACCACCGCGCCGCCGCCCGCCCCCGCGACGGACGCGTTGATCATCGGGACCGCCGCCGCGGGCTCGGCCCCGCCGCACTCGGCGTGGCCGATGACCAGGTTGGCGCCGTTCAGCGCCGGCAGCAGGGTGATGTGGACGGCGTTGACGGTCAGCGCGCCGTTGGCGTCGGTGGTCTGCTCGTTGAGGACGATCGAGCCGACGAGCGGGATGTCGATCCTGGTGTTGGCGGGGGCGTTGGCCTGGAGGTTGGTCGGGATGATGCCGACGGTGATCGACCCGCCCGCGATCAGTCCGCTGCCGGTGGCCCCGGCGGGGGTGGCGGTGCAGGTCGAGTTGACGCCGGTCAGCGAGACCGAGGCGACGCCGAGGTCGAGCCCGAGCTTGTCGACCGTCGCCGAGGCCGACGCGGTGCCGTCGGCGGGGTTGCCCGCGGTGGTCGCGGTGAGCACCGAAGTGGTGGCGACCGGACCGACGTTGAGGCCGACCAGGGTCTGGGTGCCGCCGGACGGGTAGGCCGAGTGGGGCGAGGGCGCGACGGCGACCATCCCGCCCAGCGCCTGCGTGGAGACCACGTAGGCGTCGGCCACGGGGGCGGGAAGTGCGGCGTACGCCGGGGAGGCCACGGTCAGGGCTCCGACGGCGAGCGCGGTGCCGGCGAGGACGCGGTTGCGGGTACGAGTTCTCACGGGTTGGCCTTTCGGACGTGTCGCACGGCGGAACGGATCGTCCGCCGTGGGGCAGGAAGGGGTGGTGCGTCGACTCCGCTGACCGGCCGCGGCGTTGGCTCCGGGCGCGGCCTCACCGGCCAGGGAGAAGTCTCGGTGCCTCGGGCGGTGGTGCCTCAGGCGGTGGCGATCTCCTGGGCGGGGGCGATCTCCTGGGCCGCGGGCGCCGGCAGCGGCGCGGCGGTGCGGGCCGTCTTCTGCCAGGAGCCCTTGCCCCGCACGATCCGCCAGAAGGCGCGGACCGCGACGAGGTAGGTGGTCGCGGCGTACACCGCGAGGGCGAGGCCGTAGCCGAGCGCGGCCCGGCGGCTGAGCCCCGGTTCGCTGCGGCGCCGGTACAGCGGCCCCCAGAGGGCGAACTCGGCGACCCCGAGGAGCAGGTAGAGCGCGATCAGCACCGCGCCGCCCTGGCCCAGGAAGGCGAGCACGAACCGCGGGTAGAAGACCGCGTTGTACGCGAAGGCGGCGATCGGCACGGTGTAGACCACCAGGCCGACGACCTGGAGCCAGGGCTGGACCATGAAGTAGAGGACTTCCAGGAAGCCCATCGTGCTGAACTCGCGGGACCGCCAGACCCGGCGCAGGTACGGCGCGCACTGCATCGAGCCCTGCGCCCAGCGGACCCGCTGGGTGATCAACTGCCGGACTTTCCACAGGGCTTCCTGGTCCACCCAGGCGGTCGTGGTGTAGCCGTTGCGCCAGCCCGCCAGCATCATCCGCAGCCCGAGCTCGAAGTCCTCCAGCAGCGCGCGGCCCCACGGCTCGCCGCCGCCCGGGTCGATCGAGCGCAGCGCGCTGAGCCGGTTGGCCTGGCCGTTGCCGCCCACGTTGACGGTCCCGGTGAGCCGGCGGGTGATCTGGATCGCGGAGATCGGTCCGCGGAACTCGATGTCCTGGAGCCTGGCCAGCAGCCGGGCGAACCGGTTGGCGAGGCGTCCGCGGTGGGGCAGCGGCACGGCCACGTCGCGGTTGGACATCCGGACCTCGGCCTGGACGGCGCCGATGGCCGGGTCGCCGAAGAAGGACGCTCCGGCGAAGCAGTCCAGCATCCCCGGCGAGGGCCGCCCGTCGGCGTCCAGGACGATCAAGACGACCCGGTCGGCGTCGGTGCCCTCCGGCAGCCGGGCTTCGAGGGCCCGGTAGCCGGAGTTCAGGGCGTCGCCCTTGCCGGTGCGGGCCTGCGGCAGCCGCCGGGTGACCAGGTGGACGGGCCGTCCCTCGTCCGCCCTGGCCCGCACCACCTCGGCGGTGCGGTCCTCGGAGTGGTCGTCGACGACCCAGACGTGGGCCCGGGGGAAGTGCCGGGCGAGGTAGTCCAGGGTGGTGCCGATCACGGCCTCCTCGTCCCGGCAGGGTATGAGGAAGTGCCAGTCGAACCGGCTCGGGTCGCCGGGGGCGTCCGGGCGGGCCCGCAGGAAGTTGCGCACGATCACCGCGACGTAGGCGAGGAAGCCGACTCCCAGCACGAAGGAGAGGGAGACGGACAGGTCGAGCAGGGTCACGGCGCATCGGCCTCCGCGTCGCGGGTGGACGTTCGGGTGATCAGGAAGAGGAAGAGCAGCAGGGCGATCAGGCCGGCGGCCATCATCAGCACCGAGCCGAACAGCACGTGCGTCCAGCCGAACCCCTCGTCGCCGTAGCGGTGCTGCATGGCGACGATCAGCGTCAGCCGGCCCAGGTTGGCGGCGACGACCAGGGCGGCCGCCAGGACGAAGCCCAGCAGCACCCTGCCCGGCCCGCGGGTGCCGAACAGCAGCAGGACGCCGGCCACCAGGGCCAGCGGGGCGATCAGCAGGGCGCTGCTGCATCCGGTGGTCAGCGCGATCCCGCGCCCGAGCCCGCCCTCGCCGCCGGCGTACAGCACCGGCGCGTCGGGGGCCTCCAGCAGCAGGGTCCGCAGGCCGAGCCCGTGCTCGACCAGCCACCTCGCCCCGGCCATCTCGTGGAAGCGGTAGGCGCGCTCGCCGACGACCAGGAATCCGCTCAGCCCCAGCAGCAGCGGCCCGGCCACCCCGGCGAGCAGCCGGCCGGAGAGCGGACCGCGGCCGTGCTGCGACAGCCGCGACCGGGCCGGCCCCGGCGGGCGGGCGGGTTGTGGGTGGACGTCTGCGGTCACGAGGAAACTCCCTGGGGGAAGGGCGAGTTGGCGGATGGCGGACTGGTGCGGCGGCGCGCGGCTACGCGTCGTCGCGGTGACGGCCGCCCGGCTCGTCCCGGTCGGCGGCCAGGCGGCTGCGCCGCAGCAGGGCGACTCCCACCAGCACCAGGGCGGTGCCGACCGCGGCCGCGATGCCGAGACCGGGAGAACCGGTCGAGGCCAGGACGCCACCGCCCGCCGCTGTCGGGGGGATGCCGCCGCCCATGGGTCCGTACATGGCTGGTTCCTCTCGTTGTGACCGGGTTGTCCCGATCTTTGCGATCTGGAGCCGTATGGTGCTGGGCCGATCGGATGATCGGATAGGTGCGGCGCGCCCATTCGGGTGGAAATCACCCGTTTGCCGTAACCGGCCGCGCGGCGGCGCCGGTGAGCCGGTATCCGGCACTCGACAGACGGCGGCCAAGTGGACGCCTGACGACCGGCCTTGACGGTCCGACACATCGTTCCGTACACGACCGGAGGCGCGATCCGCCTCCCGTGCGGACGCCCGCACGGACGCCCCGATCGAGGCCGGATGGGTCGAGATTGCGCCACACGGGTGACATTTGTCCGATGTGCGGATATTTCTCCCCAAACAATCCCTATCGTCTGCTGATACTTCCGCAGCACCCCACCCCTCGCCCCTTCGGAGCGCCATGTCCTCGACCGATGTCGCCCTGGTCCTCGGAACCCGGCCGGAGATCGTCAAACTCGCCGGAGTGGCCCGCCTGCTGGGCCCGCAGGCCCGCATCGTCTGGAGCGGCCAGCACTGGGACCCGGCCCTCACCACCACCTTCTTCGCCCAGTACGGCCTGCCCCGCCCGCACCACCTGCTGAAGGGCGTCGGCGGCGAGCCGCGCGGCCGGCAGATCGGCCACATGGTCAGCAGGCTGAGCGACCACCTCGCGGCCCGCCCGCCGGCCGCCGTCGTCGTCCAGGGCGACACCAACACCGCCGCCGCCGGCGCGCTCGCGGCACACTGCGCCGGCATACCCGTCGTCCACGTCGAGGCCGGCCTGCGCTCCTTCGACCCCGACATGCCCGAAGAGGCCAACCGCCGCCTCATCGCCCCGCTCGCCGACCTGCACTGCGCGCCCACCGCCACCGCGGCGGCCCACCTCCTGCGCGAGGGAATCCCCCCGGAACGGGTGGTGATCACCGGCAACACCGTCGTCGAGGCGACCCTGGAGACCCTGCCCGCCGAGGCCGAGGCCCACCGCATCGTGACCGGACACGGCGTCACCCCGGGCGGCTACGTGCTCGCCACCATCCACCGCCCGGAGAACACCAACGACGCCGCGCGGCTCGCCCAGATCCTCGACCAGCTCGCCGCCCTCGACCTGCCGGTGCTGCTGCCGCTGCACCCCAGGACCAGGGCCGCCGTCGAGGCGCACGGCCTGCGCGGCCCGATCGCACGGCTGCGCCGGATCGACCCGCTGGACCACGCCGGCTTCCTCGCGCTGGCCCGGCACTGCCGCCTGCTGGTGTCGGACTCCGGCGGGGTGCAGGAGGAGTGCACGGTGCTCAAACGCCCGCTCGTGGTGGTGCGCAACTCCACCGAACGCCCCGAGGCAGTCCAGGCCGGCTTCGCCCGCCTCGCCCGTCCCGGTCACGAACTCGCCCGCGCCCTAAGGGACTTGCTCGCCGACGAGGCCGCCACCGAACGGCTGGCCCGGCTCCCCTCCCCGTACGGCACCGGGCAGGCCAGCGCCGAGATCGTCGCCGCGGTGCGCGGCCGCTACCTCGCCTCCGGGCCACCGGCCGAGCGGTTCACCGGGCCGCCGGCCGAGCGGTTCCCCGAGCCGCCCGCCGCCCCGCTGCCCGGCCCCGGACGCACGCCGGTCGCGGCCTCGGCGGCCCGCCCCCGGCGCTGAACGCACCACCTGCCGGGCCTCCCCCGCCCCGGCAGGAAGCTGACGGATCGGATCCGCCCGCGAGCCGCCCTGGCAGGAAGGTGACGGATCGGATCCGTCGACCCCGGGCGGAGCGGCTGGCAGGGTCGGACGCAGCCCGCGTCCGGCGGGATCCACTGCACCCTGGGGGCTCCCATGACGACGACAACCGGCACCCGGCCGGCCACCGCACCGGGCCCGGACGGGCGCCGCCCGCGGACCGCGGGCTGAGGCGGGCGGCATGGACGACCTCTACGAGCGCCACTGCCTCGCCGACCCGCTGTTCTACGACGAGCCGGTCCGCGCCGAGCGCCCCGACGACCGCTTCGCCGCCGCCACCGCCCCGCTCCCGCCGGGCTGGCGGCGCCAGGAGCACGGCGGCTGGGTCAACCTGAGGCCGCCCGGGGCGCACCTGCCCGAGCAGGGCTGGAAGGTGCACGTCTCGGCCACCATCGCCGAGGCCGGGCGGGTGATCGACCAGGTCCTGGCGTACTGCCTGGAACACGAGCTGACCTGGAAGTTCCTGCGCAGCCCCGCCACCGTGCTCGCGGCGAACAGCAAGTACGCCGACCGCCGCTCCAGCGGCAAGCTGATCACGCTCTACCCCGAGGACGAGGCCCGGCTGGTCCGGGTGCTCGACGACCTGTCCACCCTGCTCAAGGGCGTCCAGGGACCGTACGTGCTGAGCGACCTGCGCTACGGGGAGGGCCCGCTCTACCTGCGCTACGGCTCGTTCGTCGAGCGCTACTGCACCGACGAGCACGGCGAGCGGGTGCCGGCCATGCTCGGACCCGACGGCGAGCCCGTCCCCGACACCCGCGGCACGGTCTTCGCGGTGCCCGACTGGGTGCCGGTACCCGGGGTCGTCGCGGCCCAGCAGGCCGCCGACGCCGAGCGCGAGGCGGCCGGTTCCGACGCCGAGTTCCCGTTCGAGGTCAGCAAGGCGCTGCACTTCTCCAACGGCGGCGGGATCTACCTGGCCACCGACCGGCGCGACGGCCGCAAGGTGGTGCTGCGCGAGGCCCGCCCGCACGCCGGGCTCGACGCCGCCCGCCGGGACGCGGTGCAGCGGCTGCACAGCGAACGCCGGGTACTGGAGGCGCTGGACGGGCTGGACTTCGTGCCCGCGCTGTACGAGTACCGGCAGGTCTGGGAGCACCACTACCTGGTCGAGGAGTACATCGAGGGCGAGCGGCTGGAGGAGGTCTTCACCCGCACCTGCCCGCTCGCCCGCCCCGAGCCGGACGAGGCCGAACTGGCCGAGTACACCGCCTGGGCGCTCGACGTGGTCGACCAGGTCTCCGGCATGCTGGCGACGCTGCACCGGCGCGGGCTGGTCTTCGGCGACCTCCAGCCCAACAACATTCTGGTCAGGCCGGACGGGCGCTGCGCGCTGGTCGACTTCGAGATCACCTTCCCGGCCGAGGACGGCACCGCGCCCCCGCTGGGCACGCCCGGCTTCGTCTCGTCCCGGGCCCGGCGCGGCACCGCGGTGGACGCGTACGCGCTCGCCGCGCTGCGGCTCTACCTCTTCCTGCCGGTGAACCAGCTGCTCGGACTGGACTCCGGCAAGGCCGAGCTGGCCGGCCGGGAGATCGAGCGGCGCTACCCCGTACCGCCCGGTTTCGGGGCCGAGACCGCCGCGGCGCTGCACCGGGCGGCCGGCGGGACGCTGCCGCCGGGCGCCACCGAGCGCCACCGGGCCGACGACGGGCACGGCCAGGCACCGGCCTGGCCGCAGGAGCCGGCCACCGACACCGCGGCCTGGCGCCCGGTGCTGGACTCGCTCGCCGAGGGCATCCTGGCGATGGCCACCCCGGAGCGGACGGACCGTCTCTTCCCCGGCGATGTCGCCCAGTTCGGTCCCGGCCATGGCGGCCTGGGCCTCGCCCACGGGGCGGCCGGCGTGCTGTACGTGCTGCGGGCCTGCGGCCGTCCCGTCCAGCCCGAGCACACCGAGTGGCTGCTGACCAGGACGAACGCGGCGCCTGACCTGCCGACCGGGCTGTACGACGGGCTGACCGGCATCGCCTGGACACTGGCCCGCCTCGGCGCCCTGGAGGAGGCCGGCACCCTGGTGGACCGGCTGCTCGCCACCGCACCGCCGGTCGATCCGGGGCTCGGCTCAGGACGCGCCGGAATCGCGCTCGGGCTGCTCGACCTGGCCGGCGCACTCGGCCGGGACCGGCTCGCCGAACAGGCCCTGGCCCTCGGGCACCAGCTGGCCGCGGAGGAGCGCGCGCCGCGGCTGCGCGGCCTGCTGGACGGCTGGACCGGCCAGGCCGCACTGTTCCTGCGGCTGCACGAGCACACCGGCGAGCCGCGCTGGCTGGCGGCGGCCG
>NZ_MSJQ01000021.1 GCF_014596515.1 Streptomyces sp. CBMA156 | reverse complement strand
CCGCCGGGCCGCCGCCCGCCCCGTGGCGGCCGAGCAGGCCCCGGCCGGGGCGCCGGCCACGGACCCCGACACCATGCCCGACGCTTCCCCCGTCACCGAGAAGGACACCTGATGAGCAGCGCCATCGACCGCGACCTCGACTGGCTGTTGGAGAACCTGCTGGCGGCGACCCCCGGCACCCGGCACGCCCTGGTTCTCTCCGCCGACGGCCTCAGGCTCTGCCACACCACGGGACTGAGCAGCGACCAGGCCGACCAGCTGGCCGCCATCGCCTCGGGCCTCCAGAGCCTGGCACACGGCGCCTCGATCGAGTTCGGCGACGGCAGCGGCGGCGTGCGGCAGTCGATGACCGAGTTCCACGGCGGCATCCTGTGCATCGTGGCGGCGGGCGAGGGCGCACACCTGGCGGTGGTCACGGACGAGGAAGCGGACGTCGGCGTGGTCGGCCACAACATGCACGGCCTGATCGAGCAGATCGGGGTCCACCTCAGCGCGCCCGCCCGGAGTGCGGAATCCGACGGGGCCGCCACTCGAGAGAGCGCAGGTATATGAACGCCGGGCCGGTGCTGCCGGGCCGCGACGACGACCCGGACCGCCTCTACACCATCACCCGGGGCCGCAGCCGGGCTCCGGAGAACGCCTTCGACCTGGTCACCCTGATCGTCGCCGAGCGGCAGCCGGCGCCCGGGATGCAGTCGGAGCACGCGCGGATCCTGCGGATGTGCGAGGCCCCGACCGCCGTCGTGGAGGTGGCGGCGGAGCTGACGCTGCCCATTTCGGTGGTGAAGATCCTGCTCGGCGACCTGCTGGAGTCCGGGGCGGTCACCGCCAGGCACCCCAGGTTCGCGCCGAACAAAGCCAGGCTGCCCGACCTCGACACGCTGAAGCAGGTGCTGCATGGCCTCCAACGGCTCTGACGCCCGGCCCGGCGGCGGCGCTGAGGTCGGCACCGGCACCGGCACCGACGGCCGGCCCGGCGCGCCGCGCACCCCGCTCCGGGCGACCGCCGACAACGCGCTGAAGATCGTCGTGGTCGGCGGCTTCGGCGTCGGCAAGACCACACTGGTCGGCTCGGTCAGCGAGATCCGCCCGCTGAACACCGAAGAGGTGATGACCCGGGCGGGCGAGGGCGTCGACCCGGCCGGAGCCTGGGGCAAGCGCTCCACCACGGTGGCCTTCGACTTCGGCCGGATCACCCTCTCCGAGCGCCAGGTGCTGTACCTGTTCGGCGCGCCCGGGCAGGAGCGCTTCTGGTTCCTCTGGGACCGGCTGTTCAGCGGCGCCCTGGGCGCGGTCGTCCTGGTGGACACCCGGCGGCTGGAGGACTCCTGGTACGCGATCGACCGGCTGGAGCACCACGGCACGCCGTTCATCGTGGCCCGCAACAACTTCGGCGAGCCGGGCCACACCCTGGCGCAGGTCCGGGAGGCGCTGGACCTGCCGGCCGAGGTGCCGCTGGTGGACTGCGACGCCCGCGACCGCGAGTCGGGCAAGCGGGTGCTGATCGCGCTGGTCCACCACCTGGCTGCCCTGGCCGGCGCCGATGAGGCCGCGCTGTCCGCCGCCGCGGGGGACGAACCGACGGCCATCGCAGCGGACGAAGCGTCCGCCGCGGGGGACGACGAGGCGGCCCCGGCCGAAGCGCCCGCCCCGGCAGGGTCCCGCACCGCGATCTACGAGGAGAGCACCCCGTGACCGAGCCCGCCGCCACCCCGCCCCCGGGCTGCCCGGCGCACGCCGCCGCCACGCCGCTGTACGGGCCGCGTTTCCAGACCGACCCCGCCCAGCTCTACCGCGAGCTGCGCGCCGCGCACGGCCCCGTCGCCCCGGTCGAGCTGGCCGGCGGCGTGCCCGCCTGGCTGGTCATCGGCTACCGCGAGCTCCAGCAGGTGACCGGCCGCCCCCAGCTGTTCGGCCGTGACTCCAGCCGCTGGCACGCCTGGGCGACGCTGCCCGCCGACTGGCCGCTGAAGCCGATGATGGCGCCCGCCCCCTCGATCCTCTACACCGAGGGCGAGGAGCACGTCCGGCGTTCGCGCGCGGTCACCGACGCGCTGGCCGGGATCGACCCGTACGAGCTGCGCAAGCACGCGGAGGAGATCGCCGACCGGCTGATCGACGGGTTCGCCGGGCGCGGCGAGGCCGACCTGGTCGCCGAGTACGCGCACCGGATGCCGTTGCTGGTGCTGTGCCGGGTGCTCGGCCTGGACGAGGAGCAGGCGCCGCAGCTGATCGCGGCGCTGCTGGCCATGCTGGACGGCGGCCAGGATGCCGCGGCCGGTGCCCAGCGGCTGCTGGAGCTGATGCACGCGCTGGTCGAGGAGAAGGCCGAGTACCCGGGCGCCGACGTGGCCTCGCGGATGCTGGAGCACCCGGCCGGGCTGACCCACGACGAGGTGATGCGCGACCTGCGGGTGCTGCTGATCGCGGGCCACCAGCCGACCTCGTACTGGATCTCCAACGCGCTGCGGCTGATGCTCACCGACGAGCGGTTCGCCGCCTCGCTGGCGGGCGGCCGGCGCAGCATCAGCCAGGCGCTGAACAAGGTTCTCTGGGAGGACACCCCGACCCAGATCTTCGCCGGCCGCTGGGCGGCCCGGGACACCCGGCTCGGCGGCCAGCGGATCGGCGAGGGGGACCTGGTCCTGCTCGGCTTCGCCGGGGCCAACGCCGATCCGTCGGTCCGGCAGCCGGACGGCCGCCCGGCGGAGGGGAACCGGGCGCACATGAGCTACTCGTACGGCGAGCACGGCTGTCCGTTCCCGGCGCAGGAGGCGGCCGAGGTGATCGCCACCACCGCGATCGAGGTGCTGCTCGACCGGCTGCCGGACCTGCGGCTCGCGGTGGCCGAGCACGCGCTGGTGTGGCGGCCGTCGGCCTGGGTGCGCGGGCTGGTGGCGCTGCCGGTCTCGTTCACCCCGGGCCACCCGGTCTGACCCACGACACCAGCCGTACGAAGGAGAACTGTCGATGACCGCTGCCCCGGCCCGAATCGTCCTCGACCCGCTGGCCCGCGACAGCGCGGCGGAGGGCGCGCTGCTGCGGGCCGCCGGCCCGGTGGTGCCGGTCGAACTGCCCGGCGGGGTCGCCGCCTGGGCGGTGGTCCGGCACGGCGCCGCGCGGGACCTGCTGACGGACGCCCGGCTGGTGAAGGACGCCGCGCACTGGGCGGCCTACCAGCGCGGCGAGGTGCCGAAGACCTGGCCGCTGATCGGCCTGGCGGTGCCGGGCCTGAGCATGGTGACCACGGACGGCGCCGAGCACCGCCGGCTGCGGGCGCTGGTCGCCCAGGCCTTCACTCCGCGCCGGGTGGAGCTGATGCGCCCGCGGGTCGAGGAGACCACCCGCGCGCTGCTGGACGGCCTGGCGGCGGGCGAGCCGGTGGTGGACCTCAAGACGGCCTTCGCCTTCCCGCTGCCGATGACGGTGATCTGCTCGCTGCTGGGCGTGCCGGAGTCGGACCACGGCCTGCTGCGCGACCTGTACGAGCGGTTCTTCGGCATCAAGCCCAACCCCGAGGGCATCCAGGCGACCGTCGCCGGACTGAACTCCTTCGTCAACGGCCTGGTGGCGCAGCGTCGTTCGGCTCCCGGTGACGACCTGGCGAGCGTCCTGCTGGCGGCCGACACCGAGGGCGGGGCGCTGACCGACGCGGAGGCGGCGGCCACCCTGCGGGTGATCATCGCGGCCGGTCACGAGACCACGGTGAACCTGATCGGCAACGCGGTGCGGGCGCTGCTGGCCCACCCGGACCAGCTGGAGCTGGTGCGCTCGGGGCGGGTCTCCTGGGACGCGGTGGTGGAGGAGTCGCTCCGCTGGACGCCGCCGACCAGCAACTTCCTGTTCCGCTTCGCGGCCGAGTCCATCCCGGTCGGCGAGGTGGTGATCCCGGCCGGCGAGCCGGTGCTGGTCTCGTACAACGCGATCGGCCGCGACCCGCTCCAGCACGGGGTGACGGCCGAGGTCTTCGACCTCACCCGGGACCCGATCCGCCACCTGTCCTTCGGCCACGGGCCGCACGTCTGCCCGGGCTCGCCGCTGGCCCGGCTGGAGGCGGGGGTCGCGCTGCCCGCGCTGTTCGAGCGCTTCCCGGGGCTGTCGCTCGCGGTGCCGGACGCCGAGCTGCGGCCGAGCCCGTCGCTGGTGGTGAACAGTCTGCGGGAGCTGCCGATCCGACTGTACTGACGATTCGTCATGTCGCGGACTCCGGCCGGGCTTTCGGCCGGAGCCCGTCGGCTCCTCCGTGGACGGCTCCGGGGTGCCTTCTTGTGGGGGCGGATCGGAGGGGTGAACGTGAAGGTCGGGCGCGAAGGTCGAGCGGGCACCTTGGCGGGGGCCGACGGCTGCGTTAACGTCATCGATCAGTCCGGCCGCCGTCCGTCCGTGATCCCGCTTGCGCCCCTGTCCGTGTCCCTGCTCTGCGGTCCGTGAAGGCCCGTCTCCGGTACAGCGCGATGTCGTTCAGCCCACCGTCGGCAGTACGCCCTGGCGAGGAGAACCGCATTGACCCTCAACCCGACCGCGCCGCACCGGAGTTCCCGCCGCCGAACGGCCGCCCTGCCCGTCCTGGTGGCGGCGCTCGCGCTGACCGCGGCCTGCTCCAACAGCTCCGGTGGTTCGGGGGGCGGTGGAGGCGGGTCGGCCGAGTCGCTCACCGGTGACTGCGCCAAGTATCAGCCGTACGCCGGGCATTCGGGCACGACGGTGACGATGTTCGCCTCGATCCTGAGCCCGGAGTCGGACAACCTGGAGAAGTCCTGGGCCGAGTTCGCCAAGTGCACCGGGATCAAGATCAGCTACGAGGGCTCGAACGACTTCGAGTCCCAGCTGCCGGTCCGGGTGTCCGGCGGCAACGCCCCGGACTTCGCGGTCGTCCCGCAGCCGGGCCTGCTGGCGCAGATGGTGAAGAGCGGGAAGGTGGTGAAGCCGCCCGCGGAGACCGTCACGAACCAGGGCAAGTGGAGCCCGATCTGGAAGACCTACGGTTCGGTCGACGGCACCTTCTACGCGGCCCCGATGAGCGCCAACATGAAGTCCCTGGTCTGGTACTCGCCGAAGACCTTCAAGGCGGCCGGCTACGAGGTGCCGAAGACCTGGGCCGACCTGATGGCGCTCAGCGACAGGATCGCCAAGGCGGGCGGCTCCAAGCCGTGGTGCGGCGGCATCGCCTCCGGGACGGCCACCGGCTGGCCGGCCACCGACTGGCTGGAGGAGGCGGTGCTGGGCTCGTACGGCGGCGAGGTGTACGACCAGTGGGTCGGCCACCAGGTGAAGTTCTCCGACCAGAAGATCACCGACGCGATGAGGACGGTCGCCGGCTGGATGCAGAACCCGGACTGGGTCAACGCGGGCTTCGGTGACGTGAAGTCGATCGCCACCACCACCTTCCAGGACGCGGGAACACCGATCCTGAGCGGCAAGTGCCTGATGCTCCAGCAGGCCTCGTTCTACGAGGCGCAGTGGCCCAAGGGCACCAAGGTCGGCCCGGACGGGGACGTCTTCGCCTTCCACCTGCCGGCGGTGAACCCGGCGATCGCCAACCCGGTCGAGGGCGGCGGCGAGTTCCTGGCGGCCTTCTCCGGCCGGCCCGAGGTGCAGGCGGTGCAGAACTACCTGTCCAGCTCGGACTGGGCGAGCAGCCGGGTGAAGACCGCGAGCGGCTGGGTCTCGGCCAACCAGGGTGTGGACAGGAGCCTGTACACCGATCCGATCGACAAGCTGTCGGCCGAGGCGCTGACCGACCCGTCGGCGACCTTCCGCTTCGACGGCTCCGACCTGATGCCGGCCGCGATCGGTGCGGGACAGGAGTGGAAGTCGCTGACCGCCTGGTTCGCCGAGGGGCAGTCGATCCAGAAGACCGCCGCCGACATCGACGCCGCCTGGCCGCAGTAGCCGAGGCGCCGCCCGGTGCCGTCCCGGGGCGTCGGCGTCCGGACCTCGGGCTCCGGGCTCCGGCGGCCGCGTTCCGGCTTCCGTACCGGTTCCGGTTCCGTACCGGTTCCGGCTCCGGGGCGGGCCGGGCCGGGCGCACACCGAGGACCACCTGTCGAGGGCGGTGCGGGGCCACCCACCCGCACCGCCCGCCCCCTTCCCACCACACCCGAAGGGACGCGCAGCCATGTCCGTACCCGGATTCCCGACACCCGTCGCCGAGGCGGCCACCACGAGACTGGCGGCCGGTGCCTGGAGCGACGCGGCGGTCAAGTTCGGCAACACCGTCGGAGCCGTCGCGGGCTTCCTCGGCATCCTGCTGGTGGTCTTCCTGGTCGCCGGCCGGGCCAGGGGCCGCCTGTCCCGCCCGCTGGCGGTCGGGGTGTTCCTCGGCCCGGCGGTGGTGCTGCTGGCCGTCGGCCTGGTCGTACCGCTGGTCCGCACGGTCTACCTCAGCCTCAGGAACGACGACAGCAGCCGGTTCGTCGGCGGCGAGAACTTCGGCTGGGCCTTCACCTCCGACCCGGTGCGGAAGGTGCTGGTCAACACGCTGCTGTGGCTGGTGGCCGCGCCGCTGGCGGCGACCGGGCTGGGCCTGGTGCTGGCGCTGCTGGTGGACCGGATGCGCGGCCAGGCGGTGTACAAGTCGCTGATCTTCATGCCGATGGCGATCTCGCTGGTCGGCGCGTCGATCATCTTCAAGTTCGTCTACGAGTCGCGCGGGCCGGGGCGGCCGCAGATCGGCCTGCTCAGCCAGCTCGCCGTCGCGGTGGGCTGGGACGATCCCCCGAACTGGCTGCTCTCGCAGCCGCTGAACACCTTCCTGCTGATGGCGGTGATGGTCTGGGTGCAGACCGGTTTCGCGATGGTGGTGCTGTCGGCGGCGATCAAGGCGATCCCGGCGGAGGTGGTGGAGGCGGCCCGGCTGGACGGCGCGAGCGGGGTGCGGCTGTTCTGGTACGTCACCGTGCCGATGATCCGCACCACGGTGATGGTCGTGCTGACCACCGTCATGATCATCACCCTGAAGGCCTTCGACATCGTCCGCACCATGACCGGCGGCAACTTCGGCACCCAGGTGCTGGCCAACGAGATGTACTCGCAGTCCTTCGTCCAGTTCAACGCCGGGCGGGGCAGTGCTCTCGCGGTGCTGCTCTTCCTCGCGGTGCTGCCGCTGGTGGCCTACAACATCGTCCAGCTGCGGAAGGAGCGTGAGGTGCGGTGACCAGGACGGACGGTCGGGAGAAGCCGGTGCGGAGGGCCTTCAGCAGCCCGCTGGCCTCGGTGTTCGTGATCGCGATGACGGTGCTCTGGACGATCCCGACGCTGGGTCTGCTGGTGACCTCGCTGCGGCCCAAGCAGGACGTGACCGACAGCGGCTGGTGGAACGCCTTCCTCCACCCGGACCTCGGCCTCGGCAACTACCACGCGGTGCTGTTCGAGGGCGGCTCCGGTGTCTCCAGCGGCCTGATGCCCTTCCTGGTCAACTCGCTGGCGATCAGCGTCCCGGCGACGGTCTTCCCGCTGGTGCTGGCGGCGATGGCGGCGTACGCGCTGGCCTGGGTGCGGTTCCGGGGGAGCGACGCGGTGTTCTTCACGGTGTTCGCGCTCCAGGTGGTGCCGATCCAGATGGCGCTGATCCCGTTGCTGCGGCTGTTCGCCGGCGGTGCGCACCTGGGCCCGCTGACGCTGATCCCCGCGGTGGACCTGAGGGGCAGCTACGCGCCGGTCTGGCTGGCGCACACCATGTTCGCGCTGCCGCTGGCGGTGTTCCTGCTGCACAACTTCATCGCCCAGCTGCCGCGCGACCTGATGGAGGCCGCGGTGGTGGACGGCGCCTCGCACTTCAAGATCTTCCGTTCGATCGTGCTGCCGCTGTGCACCCCGGCGCTGGCCTCGTTCGCGATCTTCCAGTTCCTGTGGGTCTGGAACGACCTGCTGGTGGCGCTGACCTTCGCGGGCGGCACGCCGGAGGTGGCGCCGATGACGGCTCGGCTGGCGCAGCTGTCCGGCTCGCTGGGCGGGCGCTGGGAACTGCTCACGGCCGGGGCGTTCCTGTCCATCATCGTGCCGCTGATCGTCTTCTTCAGCCTCCAGCGGTACTTCGTCCGGGGGCTGCTGGCCGGGTCGGTGAAGGGGTAGCCGGGGAGTTCATGGTGGCGAGGGCATTCTGAACGCGTTCAGAGTCAGGTTTTGAACCTGTTCAGAATGGTCTACAGTCGGCAGCGTCCGAGGCGCCGAGCGCGCCCGCCGGCGGACCACCCCGTGGGTGGCCTCCGCATGCCCGCCGACCACTGAGGGGGACTCATGTCAGGTCTGTCCGTGCCTGCCTCGTCCGATGAGCCGGGTCCGTCCGGACCGCAGGGCCCGACCGCCTCGCAGGGCCCGGCAGCGCCGCAAGGTCCGACTGCCGTGCAGGGCCCTGCGGCGCCGCAGGGCCCGATCGGGGCGTCCGGGTCGTACGACCCGCACGACCCGTACCGGCAGTACGACCCGAACCGGGCGTACGGCTCCCATGGCCCGTACAGCACGCACGGCCCCCACCGTGCGCCCGGCCCCGGCCCGCAGGGCGGGCGGGGTCCGGGCCCGAAGCCCGGTGCGCCGGAGCCCCAGGCCGGCGCGTGGCTGCGCCGCAGTGACCCCGAGCGCCGGGCGGGGGCCACGCCCCGGGTCGTCCTGGCCGCCCTGCTCACCGGCCTGCTGACGGCCTGGCTGCTCTACGGCGGCCTGGGCGCCAACCTGCTGATCTGCGGCGCCGCCACCGCCGTCGGGGCCGGGTTCGCCGCCCGGGTGGCGGGCCGTCGGATCCGGCCCTGGACGGCCGCCTGGAGCCTGCTGGCCCTCGCCCTGCTCGCCGTCCCGGCCTGGTGGGACGCGGGCTGGCCCGCGGTGCTGGCTGCCGTCGGCGCGCTCGCACTGGCCTCGCTGGCCCTGCACGGCGGCCGCCGCTGGCCCGGTGTCCTGCTCGCCCTGCCGGGGATCCTCTGGCAGTCGGTGCCTGCCGTGGGCTGGGCCTGGACCAGCATGGAGGGGCGCGCGCTGCCGGGTCGCGGCCGGATCGTCCCGGTGCTCAAGGCGCTCGCGGTCGCCGCCGGCCTGCTGACCGTCTTCGGCCTGCTGTTCGCCGGCGCCGACGCCGCCATGGCGGACCTGCTGGGCAGCCTCAGCCCGGACCTCGACCTCGACCAGCTCCCGGGGCGCGGCGCGCTGTTCGTGCTCGGGGCGGTGGCCGCGCTGGGCTTCGCCCACATCGCGGCCGGCCCGCGCCGCTGGGACCGTACCGAGATCAGGCCGGGCCGGGAGCGCCGCCGGCTGGAGTGGGCGCTGCCGCTGGTCGCGCTCGACCTGATGTTCGGCGTCTTCGCGGTGGTCCAGGCCGTGGTGGTGCTCGGCGGCGCGGACGCCGTACTGGGCAACACCGGGATGAGCCGCTCCGAGTACGCCCGGCAGGGCTTCTGGCAGCTGAGCGTGATCACCGTGCTGACCCTGGTCGTGGTGACCCTCGCCAAGCGGTGGGCCCCGCGCACCACCCCCACCGACCGGCGGGTGGCGCGGATCCTGCTCGGCCTGCTCTGTGTGCTGGCGCTGGCCGTGGTCGCCTCGGCGCTCGGCCGGATGTGGTTCTACGTGGACGCCTCCGGGCTCACCCGGCTGCGGCTGTGGGTGCTGGTGGTGGAGGTCTGGCTGGGCGCCGTCTTCCTGCTGCTGATCGCCGCCGGGCTGGCCCGCCGCACCGACTGGCTGCCGCGCGTCGTGCTCCTCAGCGGGATGCTCACCCTCGCGGTCTACGGCCTGATGGGCCCGGACGCGATCGTCGCCGAGCAGAACGTCACCCGGTACGAGCAGGCCCTGCGGACCGATCCGCCCGCCGCGGCCATCGACCTGCGCAACGTCCGCTCGCTCTCGGCGGACGCGGTGCCAGCCCTGGACCGGCTCCCCGAACCGCAGCGGAGCTGTGCGCTGCAGCTGATCGCGCAGGACCTGTACGGGGAGCCGAAGCCCTGGTACGCGACCAGTCTCGCGACCGCCCGGGCGCGGGAGGCCCTGGCGGAACGGCCCCTGGAGGGCTCGGCCGCGATCGGCCGCACGGCCTGCGACTGGGCGGGGCTGACGTACGACGCCCGGTAGACCGACCGGGGCGGGTGGCCCGCGGACAACGCCTGGGGCCGGACGGGAGCGTGCTGCTCCCGTCCGGCCCCGGGCGTTGTGGCGCCGTCGGCGCGTGGCAACGCATGTCAGCGCATGCCAGGGGTGTCGGTGCCTCGCGGCGCCGTCAGTGCATCGCGACGGCGGAGGAGTCGCTCGGCAGGTCGCCGGCCTTGGCCTTGATCACGAAGACCGCGACCACCAGGGCCACCGCCGCGAGCGCGGCGCCCACGATGAAGCCGTGCGAGATTCCCTCGGTGAGCACGGTGTTGGCGGCGTTCGTGCCCTGCGGGAACTCGTGGTGCTGCTGGAAGTAGGCCAGCTGATCCGGTGTCGCGGTCGCCATGAACGCCGGCAGCTGCACGGTGGCCTCGGCCGTGGCGTAGTGCGCGAAGACCGTGGTCAGGATCGACAGGCCGAGCGAACCGCCGATCTGCTGCATCGAGTTGAGCAGGCCGGAGGCGGCGCCGGTCTCCTCGCCCGGGACGCCGGCGACCGAGAGCAGCATCACTGGGACGAAGATCAGGCCCATGCCGAAGCCGAACACCACCGTGGGGCCGAGCACTCCGTCCAGGTAGCCGCTGTCCTTGCCCATCTGGGTCAGCCAGGTGAGGCCGACGGTGACCAGCAGCGCACCGCCCGCCATGAAGGGCTTCGGGCCGTACTTGGCCTGGAGGTTGGAGGCGATCTGCGCGGCGACGACGATCGCGACGCTGATCGGGAGGAAGGAGACGCCGGCCTTCAGCGGGCTGTAGCCGAGGGGTCCCTGCACGAACAGCACGACGTAGAAGAAGATGCCGAACATGGCCGCGGCCAGGCAGAGCATCATCACCAGGCCGCCGGTGCGGTTGCGGTCGGCGAACAGGTGCATCGGGGTGATCGGCTGGTCGGTGCGGCTCTCGACCACGAAGAACGCGGCGAGCAGGATCGCGCCGGCCGCGAAGGAACCGAGCGTGATGCCGTCCGACCAGCCGTCCGAGGCGGCTCGGATGAACCCGTAGACCAGGCCGACCAGGCCGAGTGTCGAGGTGAGCGCGCCGGGCAGGTCGAAGCGGCCCGGGTGGCGCTTGGACTCTGCGATGTAGCGCGGCGCGGCGATCGCGATCAGGATCGCGATCGGCACGTTGACGAAGAACACCCAGCGCCAGTTCAGGTACTCGGTGAGCAGGCCGCCGGCCAGCAGGCCGATCGCGGCGCCCGAGCCGGCCACCGCGGAGAACACGCCGAACGCCCGGTTGCGTTCCGGCCCCTCGTCGAAGTTGGTGGCGATCAGGGCGAAGGCCGTCGGGGAGCAGATCGCTCCACCGATGCCCTGGAGCGCGCGGGCGGCCAGCAGCAGGCTGCTGTCCTGGGCGAAACCGCCGAGCAGCGAGGCCAGTCCGAACAGCAGGGTGCCGAAGATGAACACCCGGCGGCGGCCGAGGATGTCACCCGCGCGACCGCCGAGCAGCAGCAGGCCGCCGAAGGTCAGCGTGTAGGCGTTGATGACCCAGGACAGGTCGGTGGTCGAGAAGCCCAGGGCGTCCCTGATGTGCGGCAGTGCGATGTTCACGATCGTCGCGTCGAGGACGACCATGAGCTGGGTGGCCGCGATGACGGTCAGGGTGATGCCCTTGCCCCGTCCCTGGCCGGACTGCGGTGGTGAGTTCTTGCTGAGCGTGTCGGAGATAGCCACGAATGTGCCCCCTGCTGGCTATGTGCTCGGCGGTGCGGGTCCGGCGGATTCGCCGGTCCGGGCGCGGCGGTGCGCCCTTGCGCAGGCCTGGAAGGAACGGGATCGTTCACTAATCGGGACGATATCCTGGCCGTGATTGTGAACGCAAGCGTTCCTTAAGGATGGTGGCGATGGAGCGGTTGGTGCGACGCCTGGTGACGGACCGGTCCGGTCGGTCGTCGGGCCGGTCGCCGGGGGAGGGGGCCCCTCGGCCGGCGGAGGCGGGGGCCGGGGTGGGGTCCGGGGCCGTGGTCGGCTCCGGGGCGGTGGCCGCGGGGCCGGGCGTCGAGGAGGGTGCGGGGCCGGGTGTCGCGCCGGACTTCTGTCCGGTGCGGGCCGCCCGCCAGGCTCTGGCGAGGCCGGGTCGGCGGCGGGGGAAGGAACTGGAGAACGCGATCTTCGAGGCCGCGCTCGACCAGCTCACCTCCGGCGGATACGCGCGGCTGACCATGGAAGGGGTCGCCAGTGCGGCACGGACCGGGAAGGCCGCGCTCTACCGGCGCTGGGCGTCCAAGGACGAACTCGTCATCGACGCCCTGGACGCCACTCTCCCACGCCCTTACGACACCCCCGACCTGGGGTCCGCGCGGGACGAACTCCAACGGCTCGTCGAGGGGTTCACGGAGGCGATGACCTCCCGGGTGGGCTCCGCGCTCAACGCCCTGATGGGCGAGATCGACCACGAGCGGGCCGAGGTCTTCAAGTGCTTCATCACCGACCGGGTCCTCGAACCGACCGCGGGGACCATCCTGGAGATCCTGCGCCGTGGTGCCGAGCGCGGCGACGTCCGGCCCGGCGCTGTCACCCCGCTGGTGGCGGACGTCATTCCGGCGGTACTGCTCTACCAGGTCAAGATCCGAGGGCTGGAAACCATGGGGCCGGACTTCGCCGGCCGCCTGGTGGACGAGGTGCTGGAGCCGATGATCCGGGCCTGAGTGAGGCTGGGCGGGCCTGAGTGGGCCTGAGCGGGCCTGGGCCGTCCTGGGCGGGTCGGTGTCGGGTTCGCTGCCAGGCTCGGTGCTGGGGCCGAGGTCGGGCCCGGGCCCCGGGCAGCAGGGAATCCGCGGTCGTGGGGCGGGCTTAGGCTGGAGGCTGCCCCCGCTGAACGGAATACGCCATGCCGATCGTCCCTCCGACGCACTCCGTCGAACGCTCGCTCCGCCGGGCCGGCGCCAAGATCGTCGTCGGTCTCGACGAGGTCGGGCGCGGCGCCTGGGCCGGGCCGGTCACCGTGGGTGCGGCCGTCACCGGCCTGCGCAAGGCGCCGGAGGGACTGACCGACTCGAAGCTGCTCACCGAACTGCGCCGCCGCGCGCTCGCCCCGGTCCTCGCCGACTGGGTCACCGCGTACGCGCTGGGGCAGGCCTCGCCGCAGGAGTGCGACGAACTCGGCATGACGGCGGCGCTGCGGCTGGCGGCCGTCCGCGCGCTGGAGGCACTGTCGGTCGAGCCCGACGCGGTCATCCTGGACGGCAAACACGACTACCTCGGCGGCCCCTGGCGGGTGCGCACGGTGATCAAGGGTGACCAGTCCTGCATCTGCGTCTCCGCCGCCTCGGTGCTCGCCAAGATCCACCGCGACGGCCTGATGGCCGAACTGGGCGAGGGGTGCCCGGAGTACGGCTTCGCCGACAACGCCGGCTACCCGTCCCCGGTGCACCGTGCCGCCCTGGAGGAGTACGGCCCCACCGGGCAGCACCGGCTCTCCTGGGCGTACATGGACGCACTGCCGCGGTGGCGTCACCTCAAGCGCGTCCGGGAGGTCGTGGGTGGCGGTCAGGGGTCCGCCGACGAACAGTTGACGCTCGGTTTCTGACGGTCCGTCTGGAATTGCCCAGGTGAGGGTGGCGGAGCGGCGGCGCCCAATGGGTGGGGTGCCCGTGCGCGTCCGACCGGCATTTGATAGATATCCGGGTATGCCTGCCTTCCCCGAGGAGCCGGAGATTCACGAGAGCATTCCGGGCCCCGGCGTTCCCGTCCCCCGCGAGTCGGACGCACCAGCCCCCGCCACTGCACTCACCACCACCACCACCGTCGCCGCCCCGGCACCGGTGCCCGGCCCCCGTCCGGAGCCTCCGCGCCCGGCCGCGCCGCGCGCCGCCCGTCCGGGACCGGCCACCGGCGGCGCGGCCCTGGG
>NZ_MSJQ01000209.1 GCF_014596515.1 Streptomyces sp. CBMA156 | reverse complement strand
GGCCGGGCGCCGCCACGGCGGGCGCGGCGGCCGGCAGCTGCCGGCCCTCGGCGCGCAGCAGGTCGAGCATCCGGCGGGCGGAGGCCGTCCCGCGCTGCTCCCCCGCCGAGGTCCGCAGGGTGAGCGCGGTCTCCAGCTCGGCGATGGCCCGGGAGGGCTGCCGGAGGCAGATCGCGTGCACGCCCGCCTCGTGGTGGAACCAGGCCTGGTCGACCGGCGAACCGGTCCTGCGGGCCGCCTCCAGGCCGAGCTGGAGCACCCTCTCCCAGGCGCCCCAGCGCAGCGACAGCGCGAGCGCGGGCGCCGCCGCCCTGGCGAGCCTGACCACCGCGTCGTGCCGCCCCGCGGTGCGGTCGGCGAGCAGCACGCCGACCACCACCTCCGCCTCGGCGGCGATCTGCTCCAGCGTCACCGAGCCGTGCCCGACCCACCAGGCGAAGTGCTGGGCGGCACCGTCGACGCAGCCGCGGGCCGGCCAGTGCGGGACGAGCAGTTCGAGCGCGCCGGCGGTCAGCCGGTGATGCCCGCCGATGGACACCGCCAGCCCCGCGTCGGCGAGTTCGGCGAGGGCGGCCTCGCCCTGCCCGACGTCGATCAGGGCCGGCAGGTGCGGCGCGGTGGGGCACTCGCCGCCGAGCGCGACGGCGAGCCGCAGCACGGCCTGCGCGGGCTCGCTCAGCCCCTCGGCGAGCCGGACGGCGGGCGAGGCGGTCTCCGCCACCGAGGGCAGCGGGACGGTGCGGCGCAGCGCGTTCTCCCGGATCGCCGGGTCCGGGTCGTGGACGGGCTCGTCGAGCGCGCCGAAGACGCCCATCCGGTCGTCCTCGGCGGCGACCAGCGCGTCCACCGACACGTCCCGCTGGCGCAGCAGCGCGGCGGCCTGGACGAAGCGCAGCGGCAGGCCCTCGGACTCGAACCAGAGGTCCACCGCCCAGGCCTTCTCGTCGACGTCCAGCGGGCGCCCGGCCAGCCGGGCGGTGAGGGCGAGGCAGGCGGAGCGGGAGAGCCCGGCAACCAGGTGGTCCTGGAGCCGGGAGCCGGCCGGCAGCGGCGGGTCGTCCGGGGCCGCCGAGATCACGAAGGCGCAGCCGGGGGCGGCGGCGAGCAGTTCCTCCAGCTCGGCGCCGGAGGGTTCGGCGGCGTCGATCACCACGATCGCGCCGACCTCGGCGAGGTGGGCGGCCAGCTGTCCGGGGTCGGGGCGGTAGCCGGGGGCGTGATGGGTGGCCGCGAAGAGGTCCTGGAGCAGGTCGGGGACGGTCCTGCGGTGGCCGCAGAGCTGCACCACCCCGCCGGGGGAGAGGTCGGCGGCGGCTTCGGCGACGGCCGACAGCAGCGCGCTGCGGCCCGAGCCGGCCTGACCGACCAGGCGTATCGAGCGGCCCTGGGAGAGCAGGCCGAGCAGCTCGGCGATGTCGGCCTCGCGGTCCAGCATCGGCAGGTCGGCGGGCCCGGCGCCGAGCGCGAGCGGGCCGACCGCGCGGCCGACGCCGCCGACCGGGCCGCGGGCGGGTTCGCTGCGTTCGATCCGGTGCGGGCGCGGCCGCCACTCCTCGGGGCAGGGCCCGGCCTCGGAGCCGTCCGGAGCGCCGACGCCCACCAGCAGGCCGCCGGAGACCAGTTCGCCGCCGCGGGTGCGGGCGGCCTCCTGCCGGAACTCCCCGGATGGCTCTGCCACGTTCTGCTCCGCATCGTGCTCGGCCGGCGGCGCCCCGCGCCGCCCGGCTGACGTCCGGTCACGGCCTCGGCCGGGCTGGAGGCAGCCCCGGCGGCCGTCTTCTGACGGGCAGACTCTTGCACATCGGGAGCCGGCCGTGCAGAGCGGTCCGCTGCGGACGGCCGGCCGGCGGCGCTGACCAGGGACGTTGCGTGGTGGGGGCGAGGGGTGTGCGGGCGCGTGCGGCGGCGCGACGACGGTTACAGCGCGACCCCGTGCGCCTCGGGGACGCCGTCGACGGCGAGGATGCGGTGCAGCTTGGTGGCCACCAGCAGCCGCTGGAGCTGGGCCGGGACGGAGCGCAGCACCAGCCGGCGGCCGATCCGGCCGGCCCGGCGGTGGGTGCCCATGATCACGCCGAGTCCGGTGGCGTCCCAGAACTCCAGCCGGGCGAGGTCGAGTACGAGGTCGCCGAGGCCGCCGTCCACCGCCTGGTGCAGCCGGGCCCGCGCGTCGGCGGCGGTGCGCACGTCGAGGCGGCCTTCGATGGCCAGCGCCGTGTGGTCGCCGGTGATGCGCATGCTCTCCTCCTTCGCCTGGACGGCCTGGTGCGGGGCGGGTCCGCCCCGGCCGTGCCGGGTGCGGGAGCGGGGGGTGTCTCCGGGCGGGCCGCAGCCCCACGTCCGGACCCGGGCGGAATGCCGGGTTCCCTCATCTGACGGTGAACCGGCTCCGCAGGTTGCTGGTTCCGGCCAGATCTGAAGCAACTTCACCCGTCCGAGGGAATATACGCAGGTCGGCCCCACACCTACGCTCGATTACCGCCCAAATCACCCGTCTGCGGCACCGGCGTGAGGAAACTCACCCGCCCCGGTGGAGCGGGCCGTACGGTGCTCGGTCGCACGGCCCGCCGCGTCGTCAGTCCGGCCGGCTCACTTGCCTTCGTACGGGTAGAAGCCGCGGCCGCTCTTGCGGCCCAGGTCACCGGCGGTGACCATGCGGGCCATGATCTCCGGCGCGGCGAACTTCTCGTCCTGGGTCTCGGTGTAGATGTTGCGGGCGGCGTGCAGCAGGATGTCCACGCCGGTCAGGTCGGCGGTCTGGAGCGGGCCCATCGCGTGGCCGAAACCGAGCCGGCAGGCGGTGTCGATGTCCTCGGCGGTGGCCACGCCCGACTCGTACAGCTTGGCGGCCTCGACGACCAGCGCGGTGATCAGGCGGGTGGTCACGAAGCCGGCCACGTCGCGGTTGACCACCACGACCTCCTTGCCGACGCCCTCGGCGTAGGCGCGGGCGGTGGCCAGCGCCTCGTCACTGGTCTTGTAGCCGCGGACCAGCTCGACCAGCTTCATCATCGGGACCGGCGAGAAGAAGTGGACGCCGACGACCGACTCGGGGCGCCGGGTGGCGGCGGCGATCCGGGTGATCGGGATGGCCGAGGTGTTGGAGGCCAGCACGGCGCCGTCCTTGGCGAGCTTGTCGAGCTCGCGGAACACGCCCTCCTTGACGTCCAGCTGCTCGAACACGGCCTCGACCACGATGTCGGCCTCGGCGACGGCGCCCAGGTCGGTGGTGGTGGTGATCCGGCCCAGCGCGGCCTCGGCGTCCTCGGCGCTCAGCCTGCCCTTGGCGACGAACTTGTCGTAGGAGGCGCGGATGCCCGCGAGGCCCCGCTGGAGCGCCTCCTCGGTGACGTCCCGCAGCACCACCGGGTGGCCGGCCTGCGCGGACACCTGGGCGATGCCGGCGCCCATCAGGCCGGCACCGATCACGGCGATCTGCTTGCTGGACGCATTGCTCATGGCTGGGTCTCCCGATGCCGTCGCCGCCCCGCGGGCGGGCCCTGAAGGCGGCTCAGGGCAGGGATCACCGCCGCAGTAGAGCCGCATCGCTCAATTCTCCCGCCGCGCTCGCGCCCGGCAGTCGCTTCCGCGGAGCTCGCCCCTCCTTCAGGTCGCTCGCTCCGCTCGCTTAAGCCGGGACTCTAATGCCGAATCCCCCCGTGCAATAGCAATCGGGAGTGTGATCTGCAACCGACCTGGTCAGGTGACCATGTGATCGGTCGACCAGCTCGTCAGATGGTCAGCCCGAGGTCCTGGGCCAGGATCGCCGCCTGCACCCGGCTGCGCAGCCGCAGCTTCGCCAGGATCCGGCTGACGTGCGTCTTGGTGGTGGCCTCCGCCATCTCCAGCCGGGCCGCGATCTCGACGTTGGACATCCCGGCCCCGAGGCAGGCCAGCACCTCCCGCTCCCGGCCGGTCAGCGCCCCCACCGCCGCCCTGGCCTCGGGCCCGACCGGCCGCTCCGGGCGGGCGAAGGTCCCGATCAGTCGCTTGGTCACCGAGGGCGCCAGCATGCCGTCCCCGCGCGCCACCGTACGGATGCCCTCGATCAGGGCGTCCGCCTCCAGGTCCTTGAGCAGGAACCCGGACGCGCCGGCCCGCAGCGCGCCGTAGACGTACTCGTCCAGGTCGAAGGTGGTCAGCACGAGCACCTGGCCGGCCCCGGCCGCGACCACCTCCCTGGTCGCCGAGACGCCGTCCAGCCGGGGCATCTGCACGTCCATCAGCACCACGTCGGGCCGCAGTTCCAGCGCGAGCCGGACGGCCTCCTCGCCGTCGGCGGCCTGCCCGACCACCTCGAACTCCGGTTCGGCGCGCAGGATCATCACCAGCGCCGCCCGGACCGCCGCCTGGTCCTCCGCCACCAGCACCCGGATCGTCATGCCCGCCCCCCGCTCTCCTGGGCGCGCGGCAGCACCGCGCGCACCCTCCAGCACCCGTCCTCGGGCCCGGCCTCGAAGCTGCCGCCGAGCAGCCCGGCCCGCTCCGCCATGCCCACCAGTCCGGCCCTGGCGCCGGGCAGTCCACGACCGGGCCCGCCCCGGTACGGACTGTCGACGGCGATCCGCAGTTCCTCGGGCGCGAACTCCAGCCGCAGGCTGACCAGTCCGGGCCCGGCGTGCTTGAGCGCGTTGGTCAGCGACTCCTGGACGATCCGGTACGCGGCCAGCCCGACCGGCACCGGCACCTCACCGCGCTCGCCGCGCTCGTCCAGCTCGAACTCCAGCCCGACGTCCTGCCCGGCCGCCCTGGCCTTCGCCAGCAGGGAGTCCACCGCGGCCAGGTCGGGCGCCGCGTAGGACTCGTCCGCCTCGCCCCCGCCGCTGTCCCGAAGCAGTCCGATCATGCGGCGCATTTCGGCCAATCCCTGGACGCTGTTCTCCCGGATCACCGCCAGCACCTCCACCAGCGGATCGTCGGCGGCCAGCCGCCGCCGTCTGGCCACCGCCTGCGCACCGGTGGCGTGGATCGCGATCGCCGACAGGTGGTTGGCCACCACGTCGTGCAACTCCCTTGCCATCCTCGCCCGTTCGGCGCCGATCGCCTCGCGCCGGTCCAGCTCCGAGAGCAACGCGGTCTGCTCCGCCCGCAACCGCTCGGTCTCCGCCTCCTGCCGGTGCTTGCGCACCACGTCGCCGGTCCACACCGGCCCCAGGAAGACCAGCGAACTGACCACCGCGATCAGCAGCCCGGCGGAGGTGCCGCCGTACATCGCCGCCAGTACGGAGAGCGACAGCACCGTGGCCCCGCCGCTCAGGTGCAGCACCCGGGACATCCGCGGCGTGCCGTAGATCACCGCCGCGTACAACAGGTCGGTGTACATGATCAACGTCGCCATCAGGCTGCCGGCGAACAGGCTCGCCGCGAAGGCCAGCCCGCCGACCGACACCGCCAGCACCGGCCTGGTCCGCCGGACCAGCTCCAGCCCCGCCATCACCAGCAGCGGCGGCAGCACCGCCCACAGCGGCATGTCGTCGGCCCGGTCGTACACCTTGAAGACGATCAGCACCGCGCCGCCGAGCAGCCCGCCGAGGGCGATCAGCCGGTCCTGCCGGCGCGGGGAGAGAACGGGGAACGGGAAGGCCACGTTCCCCATCTCACCATCCCCGGCGGCCCGCCCGGCTCCGGTCCGCGGAGGAGCCCGCTACATCGAAAGATGCAGCACCGGACGGCACCGGACGACGACGACACCGGCGCGCCCGCGCACGAGCCTGGAGGCACCACCGAATCGCCCGGGAGCAGAACGTGATCGTCACTCTCATCGTCGCGGCCGAGGTCTCCTTCTGGATCCTGCTCGGCCTCGGACTCGCCACCCGCTACCTGCTGCGATGGCGCCGCGCCAGCACCGCGCTGCTGGTCGGCCTGCCCGTGGTGGACCTCACCCTCTACGCGCTCACCGTCCTCGACCTGCGCGGCGGCGCCACCGCGAGCTGGACCCACGCCCTGGCCGCGAGCTACGCGGGCTTCTCCATCGGCTACGGCCCCTCGCTGGTCCGCTGGGCCGACCGGCACTTCCTGTACCGCTTCGCCGGCGGCCCCAAGCCGCTGCCCTCGCCGAAGTACGGGCCGGAGCGGACCAGGTACGAGTGGCAGATCGCCGGCCGGACCGTCGTGTCGGCCGCCGTCACCCTGGCCCTGATCACCCTGCTCGTGCCGCTCTCCGCCGGCTCCGCGCACTTCGGCACCTTCACCCAGTGGTACCTCAAGCTGGGCATCGCGGCCGCGGTCAACGTGATCGTGGCCGGCTGCTACTCGCTCTGGCCCAAGGAGGCGCCGGCCGGCGTGCCGGTCGAGAACGGCCGGGTGGTCACCGGGAAGACCCTGGTCGGCACCGGCGTCCACGCCCCGGCCGACCGGCCCTGAGGCCTCGCGGCCCGTCCCCGGACGTCCCCGCCCCGCGGGGGTCCGGGGACGGGCCCTTCGGCGGGCTCTAGCGGTTCTCGCCCGGGACCCAGAGCACGTCGCCGCGCTCCTTGTTGGCCACCCGGGCCAGGATGAACAGCAGGTCGGAGAGCCGGTTCAGGTACTTCGCGGTGAGCGGGTTGACGCTGTCGCCGTGCTCCGCGATGGCCGCCCAGGTCGAGCGCTCGGCGCGCCGCACCACCGTGCAGGCGAGGTGCAGGTGGGCCGCACCGGGCGTGCCGCCGGGCAGGATGAAGCTGCGCAGCTTCTCCACCCGCTCCAGGTACTCGTCGCAGTCCGCCTCCAGCCGGTCGACGTAGGACTGGAGCACCCGCAGCGGCGGGTACTTCGGGTCCTCGACCACCGGGGTGGACAGGTCGGCGCCGACGTCGAACAGGTCGTTCTGGACCCGGACGAGCACCGCCGAGACGTCCTCCGCCAGTTCCCCCGCGGCCAGGGCCACCCCGATCGCCGCGTTCGCCTCGTTGGCGTCGGCGTACGCGATCAGCCTCGGGTCGGTCTTGGTGGTCCGACTCATGTCGCCGAGCGCGGTGGTGCCGTCGTCGCCGGTACGGGTGTAGATGCGCGTCAGATTGACCATGCGGCCAGACTAACCGCCGGGTTAGGCCGCGTTAACCCCGAGCCGGGCCTCCGGCCGGGAGGTGCCCCCAACCCGAGGGTCTCGTCGCTACGCGACGTTGACCCTCTGCCCCGGCGGGGCGGCCTCCAGCCAGGCCAGGAAGCCGGTCAGCGCGTCCTCGCTCATCGCCAGCTCCAGCGGCACCCCGTTGTGCAGGCAGCGCAGCACCACCGAGCCGGACAGCAGCGCCAGCTCCTCCTGGCCCTCCGGGTAGCGCCGGCCGAGCACCTCGATCTCGCGGCGCGGCAGCATCCGGCGCGGCCGCGGGGCGTAGGAGAAGACCCGGAACCACTCGATCGAGTCGCCGCTGTAGCGGCCGATACCAAAAACCCACCCCTTGCCGTCGGTCGGAGGGACCGGGGCCGAGGTGGGTTTGCCGTTCTCGTCGAGGTCGGGCTGCGTCGAGGCGTCGGCAGGCATTTTGAGCCGGTAACTGCAATCGAAGGTGCCGCCGACCCTCTGGATCAGGCGGCGCCGGACGGCGAAGGCCATCAACCCGATCACTCCCAGGGCCACGACCGCCGCACACACCACAAGCGCGAGGACCATGCTCACCCACCTCCTCGCTACCCGCGTTCCCCGTAGCGGTCGTATCAAGCGACCGCGCTGACCTACCAACTACGACGACAGTCCCGGGGTCACGCTCACGCGTCCCCGGGACCGTCGGTAGACCCCGCTAAGCCGGGATCCGGCGCACTCAGACGTGGGCCTTGAGGCCGCGCGCCGCGAACAGACGGACCTCGGCGCGCCGCTCGGCGTGCTCGTCCAGGCCCGACTTCGCGTTCTCCAGCGCGCGCTCGGCACGGGCGACGTCGATCTCGTCCGCCAGCTCGGCGATCTCCGCGAGCAGAGACAGCTTGTTGTCGGCGAAGGAGATGAAGCCGCCGTGCACAGCGGCGATCACGGTGCCGCCGTCCGCCGTGCGGATGGTGACGGGACCGGTCTCCAGCACACTCAGTACCGGGGTGTGGCCCGGCATGATGCCGGTGTCACCGGAGGCCGTACGGGCGACAACGATGGTGGCCGCACCGGACCACACCTTGCGGTCGGCTGCGACCAGCTCGACGTGCAGCTCAGCCAACGTGGGCTCCTAGGCTCATGCAACCCCCGATTACTCGGGAGTTTCGGTAAGAATAACGGCCCCGCGCCTCCGGCATGAAACCGGCGGCACGGATTTGACCGGAATCACAGCCGATGCGCCGTGAGGGGCGGTCCCCAGGCTCGGGGGCCACCCCTCACGTCACGCACAGCTGCTACCGGCCGCGATTACTTCTTCGCCAGCTCTGCGGCGTTCTTCTCGAGGTCCTCGATGCCACCGCACATGAAGAAGGCCTGCTCCGGGACGGAGTCGTACTTGCCGTCCGCGATCGAGTTGAAGGCCTCGATGGTCTCCGACAGCGGGACGGTCGAGCCCTCGACACCGGTGAACTGCTTCGCCACGTAGGTGTTCTGCGAGAGGAAGCGCTCGATGCGACGGGCACGGTGCACCGTGACCTTGTCCTCTTCGGACAGCTCGTCGATACCGAGGATCGCGATGATGTCCTGGAGGTCCTTGTACTTCTGCAGGATCCCCTTGATACGGATGGCCGTCTCGTAGTGGTTCGCTGCGATGTACCGCGGGTCGAGGATGCGGGACGTGGAGTCCAGCGGGTCGACGGCCGGGTAGATGCCCTTCTCCGAGATCGGGCGCGACAGAACGGTCGTCGCGTCCAGGTGGGCGAAGGTGGTGGCCGGGGCCGGGTCGGTCAGGTCGTCCGCGGGGACGTAGATCGCCTGCATCGAGGTGATCGAGTGACCGCGGGTCGAGGTGATGCGCTCCTGGAGGAGGCCCATCTCGTCGGCCAGGTTCGGCTGGTAGCCCACCGCGGAGGGCATGCGGCCGAGCAGGGTCGACACCTCGGAACCGGCCTGGGTGAACCGGAAGATGTTGTCGATGAAGAGGAGCACGTCCTGCTTCTCGACGTCACGGAAGTACTCCGCCATGGTCAGCGCGGACAGCGCGACGCGCAGACGGGTGCCCGGCGGCTCGTCCATCTGGCCGAAGACCAGCGCGGTCTTGTCCAGAACGCCCGAGTCGACCATCTCGTCGATGAGGTCGTTGCCCTCACGGGTGCGCTCGCCGACGCCGGCGAACACCGACACACCACCGAAGTTCTCGGCGACGCGGTAGATCATCTCCTGGATCAGAACGGTCTTGCCGACACCGGCACCACCGAACAGACCGATCTTGCCACCGGTGACGTACGGGGTGAGCAGGTCGATGACCTTGATGCCCGTCTCGAACATCTCGGTCTTGGACTCGAGGTCCTTGAACTCCGGGGCCTTGCGGTGGATCGGCCAGCGGACCTCCACCTGCGACTCGAACTCGTCCTTGTCGACGTTCAGCACGTCACCGAGGGCGTTGAACACCTTGCCCTTGGTGATCTGGCCGACCGGGACGGAGATCGCGGCACCGGTGTCGGAGACCTGCGAACCACGGACCAGGCCGTCGGTCGGCTGCATCGAGATGCCGCGGACCATGCCGTCGCCGAGGTGCTGGGCGACCTCGAGGGTCAGGGTCTTCTTGCCCGTGCCGTCGGGGTTTTCCACCTCGACGTGCAGGGCGTTGTACATGTCCGGAATCGCGTCGACGGGGAACTCCACGTCGACGACCGGGCCGATGACCCGCGCGACGCGGCCCGTCGCCGTGGTCGGCTCAACAGTGGTGGTCATACTCATTCGCTCCCGCGGCTAGCGTCGGCCAGCGCGTTGGCGCCACCGACGATCTCGCTGATTTCCTGGGTGATCTCGGCCTGACGGGCCGAGTTGGCAAGCCGCGTGAGCGACTTGATGAGCTCGCCGGCATTGTCCGTCGCGCTCTTCATCGCGCGACGGCGGGCGGCGTGCTCGGAAGCGGCCGACTGCAGCATCGCGTTGTAGATCCGGCTCTCGACGTACCGCGGCAGCAGCGCGTCCAGGACGCCCTCCGCCGACGGCTCGAAGTCGTACAGCGGGAAGATCTCCGACTTGGCCGGCGTCTGGTCGCTGAGCTGGACCTCGTCCAGCTTCAGCGGCAGCAGCCGCGCGTCCACCGCGTTCTGCGTCAGCATCGACACGAACTCGGTCGAGACCAGGTGGAGCTCGTCCACGCCGCCCGTCTCGGCCGTGAAGGCCTCGATCAGGTCGGCCGCCACGGCCTTCGCGTCACCGTAGGTCGGCTTGTCCGAGAACCCCGTCCACGAGCCCGCGATCGTGAGACCGCGGAACGTGTAGTACGAGACGCCCTTGCGGCCGACGATGTACGTCACCACGTCCTTGCCCTCGGCCTTCAGGCGCTCGGTGAGCCCCTGGGCGGCCTTGATGGCGTTGGTCGAGTAGCCGCCCGCCAGGCCGCGGTCCGCCGTGATCAGCAGGACTGCGGCGCGCTTGGCGTCCGGGTTCTCGGTGGTGAGCGGGTGCTTGGCGTTGGACCGGGTGGCCACCGCCGTCACCGCCCGGGTGAGCTCATCGGCGTACGGAGTGGAGGCGGCCACCGCGCGCTGCGCCTTGACGATGCGCGACGCGGAGATCATCTCCATCGCCTTGGTGATCTTCTTCGTCGCGGTGACAGAGCGGATCCGGCGCTTGTAGACCCGAAGCTGTGCTCCCATGGGTCGTTACGTCCTTTCCCTCGCTACCGGACTCAGGCCCGCTCGGAGAGCAGCTTGCCGTCAGCGGTCTGGTAACCCTGCTTGAACGCCTCGATCGCGGTGGTCAGCGCGTCGATGGTGCCCTCGGCCAGCAGACCGGTCTCGACGATGCCGGCCAGCAGGTCCTTGTGCTGCAGGCGGACGTGGTCCAGGAACTCGCGCTCGAAGCGGCGGATCTCGGCGACCGGGACGTCGTCCAGCTTGCCGTTGGTGCCGGCCCAGATGGAGACGACCTGCTCCTCGACCGGGAACGGCTGGTACTGGCCCTGCTTCAGCAGCTCGACCATGCGCGCACCGCGCTCCAGCTGGGCCTTGGAGGCCGCGTCCAGGTCGGAACCGAAGGCGGCGAAGGCCTCCAGCTCACGGTACTGGGCGAGGTCCAGACGCAGACGGCCGGCGACCGAGCGCATGGCCTTGATCTGGGCGGAGCCACCGACGCGGGAGACCGAGATGCCGACGTTCACGGCCGGGCGGATGCCGGCGTTGAACAGGTCGGACTCCAGGAAGCACTGGCCGTCGGTGATGGAGATGACGTTGGTCGGGATGTACGCCGAGACGTCGTTGGCCTTGGTCTCGATGATCGGCAGACCGGTCATCGAGCCGCCGCCCAGGGCGTCGTTCAGCTTGGCGCAGCGCTCCAGCAGGCGGGAGTGCAGGTAGAAGACGTCACCCGGGTAGGCCTCGCGGCCCGGCGGGCGGCGCAGCAGCAGGGAGACGGAGCGGTAGGCCTCGGCCTGCTTCGACAGGTCGTCGAAGATGATCAGGACGTGCTTGCCGTCGTACATCCACTCCTGGCCGATGGCCGAACCGGTGTACGGGGCGAGGTACTTGAAGCCGGCCGGGTCGGAGGCGGGAGCAGCCACGATGGTGGTGTACTCCAGCGCGCCGGCCTCCTCCAGGGCGCCACGGACGGACGCGATGGTGGAGCCCTTCTGGCCCACGGCGACGTAGATGCAGCGGACCTGCTTCTCCGGGTCGCCCGAGCGCCAGTTGTCACGCTGGTTGATGATCGTGTCGACGGCCACCGCGGTCTTGCCGGTCTGGCGGTCACCGATGATCAGCTGGCGCTGGCCGCGGCCGATCGGGGTCATCGCGTCGATCGCCTTGATGCCGGTCTGCAGCGGCTGCTTGACCGACTTGCGGGCCATGACGCCGGGGGCCTGCAGCTCCAGGGCGCGGCGACCGGTGGCGGCGATGTCGCCCAGGCCGTCGATCGGGTTGCCCAGCGGGTCCACGACGCGGCCGAGGTAGCCGTCGCCGACCGGAACCGAGAGGACCTCGCCGGTGCGGCGCACGGTCTGGCCCTCTTCGATGCCGCCGAACTCACCGAGGACGACGACACCGATCTCGCGGGTGTCGAGGTTCAGCGCGAGGCCGAGCGTGCCGTCCTCGAACCGCAGCAGCTCGTTCGCCATGACCGAGGGCAGGCCCTCGACATGCGCGATGCCGTCCGCCGCGTCAGTGACCTTGCCGACCTCTTCCACAGAAGCGGCGTCCGGCTGGTACGACTGGACAAAGTCGGCCAGCGCGTCCCGGATCTCCTCCGGACGGATCGTAAGCTCCGCCATCAGGCTTCCCTGCTCTCCTAGTTTGCGATCCTCGGCCCGCCATTGAGGGCCGCAAGTATTCGACTCTCGGCCGGGTCTTCCGAACCGGCCGTACGATGTGCCGGCTCCTTGGGGAGCCGGTTTCCCGACCGAGGGTCGGATGTGCTGCTTCGGTGCTCAGCCTTCGAGCGACTGGCGAGCGCCCTCGAGGCGGCTCGACACGGTGCCGTTGATGATCTCGTCGCCGATCTGCACCCGGACACCGCCCACGACCTGGGGGTCGACGTCGATGTTCAGGTGGACCTGGCGGCCGTACATCCGGCCCAGAGCACCGGACAGGCGCTCCTTCTGGGTGTCCGACAGCGGCACCGCGGTGGTGACCAGGGCCACCACGCGGTCACGGCGTGCGGCGGCGAGCTTGGAGTAGGACTCCAGGCCCTGCTCCAGGCTACGGCCACGCGGCGCGTTCACGACGGCGGTGACCAGCCGGACGGTGCCGGCGTTGGCGCGGCCGCCGAGCAGCTTCGCGATCAGCGCGGCCTTCGCGGCGGTGCCGGCCTTCGGCTCGGTCAGCGCGGCCCGCAGCTCGTGCGAACCGCTCACCACCCGGCCGAACCGGAAGAGCTCGTCCTCGACGTCGTCCAGGGAGCCGGCCTTGTCCGCGGCGACGATCACGGCGTACGCGGCGAGCTCCTCGGTCGCGTCCACCAGGTCGCGCGAGCCCGACCAGCGGGAGCGGACCAGGCCGGAGACCAGGTCGACCGTCGCGCCGGTGACCTGGCCGGTCAGCAGCGAGGCGACCAGCTGGGCCTTGTCCTCGCCCGACCGGGAGGGGTCGGTCAGGACTCGGCGCAGCGACACCTCACGGTCCAGCACGGCCGTGACGGCGGTGAGCTCCTCGGCGAGCTTGGCCACGTCCACCGAGGTGGAGTCGGTCAGGCTCTCCAGGTTCTGCCGGCCGGCGGCGAAGGCCTCACGGCTGGCGCCGATCACTTGGCCGCACCCTGAGCAACGGCGGCCTTGGCCTCCAGCTCGTCCAGGAAGCGGTCGATGACGCCGCTCTGCCGGGTGTGGTCCTCCAGGGACTCACCCACGATGCGGGACGCCAGCTGGGTGGCCAGCGAGCCCACGTCCTGACGCAGGGCGGCAGTGGCCTGCTTCTTGTCCGCCTCGATCTGGGCGTGACCGGCGGCGACGATGGCCTCGCGCTGGCGCTGGCCCTCCTCGCGCATCTCGGCGAGCTGGGCGGCACCCTGCTCGCGAGCCTGCTCGACGATGCGGGCAGCCTCGTGGCGCGCCTCGGCGAGCTCGGCGCGGTACTGCTCAAGCAGGGCCTGGGCCTCCGCCTGAGCGGTCTCGGCGCGCTCCATCCCGCCCTCGATCGCGTCCCGGCGCTCCGACAGCACCTTCTCGATGCTGGGGAGGAGCTTCTTGCCGAGCAGACCGAAGACGATGAAGAAGCAGAGCAGGCCGATGATGATCTCGGGCCACGCGGGGAGGAGGGGGTTCATCTTCTCCTCGGCCGCGAGCTGGACGATCGCCATGCTCATATCTGGACCTTCCTCAGAAAGGGTCTACGGCGGGATTACTTGTTGCCGAAGACGAACGGCATGACGATGCCGATGAGGGCGAGCGCCTCGGTCAGCGCGAAGCCGATGAACATGTTGGAACGGATGAGACCGGCAGCCTCGGGCTGGCGGGCCATCGCCTGGACACCGTTGCCGAAGATCAGACCGACGCCGATGCCGGGGCCGATGGCGGCGAGGCCGTAGCCCAGGGAGGCGACGGAACCGTAGACAGTGCCCTCAGCGAGGATGCTCATTGACGTTGTCCTTTGCAGGGTGGTGAACCGGTGGTGATTGGCCACCGGGCGATCCGGGAGGTGGTTCTGGGCGGGGCCTGGGCCCCGGGGCTCAGTGCGCCTCTTCGAGGGCACCGGCGATGTAGCTGCTGGCCAGCATCACGAAGATGTAGGCCTGCAGGAACTGGACCAGCAGCTCGAAGGCGGTCAGCGCGATGGTCACCACGAAGGAGACCGAGCCGTAGAGCGCGCCCAGGGTCGGGCTGAGCAGGTACCAGGAGGCGATGGAGAACATCACGATCAGCAGGTGGCCGGCGAACATGTTCGCGAAGGCTCGGACCGCGAGCGTGAAGGGGCGCACGAGGACGTTCGAGAAGAACTCGATCGGCACCAGGATGAACATGACCCAGCCCGGGATGCCCGACGGCCAGCAGAGGTTCTTCAGACCGCCGACGAAGCCGTGCTTCTTGAAGGTCAGCGTCATGTAGGTGAGCCAGACGATCGCCGCGAGGCCCGCCGGGAACGCGATCGCCGCCATCACCGGGAACTGGGCGAACGGGATGATCGACATGATGTTCATCAGCCAGATGAAGAAGAACATCGAGACGAGCATCGGGACGTACTTCTCGCCCTTCTTGCCGATCGTCTCCAGCACGATGGAGCGCTTGACGAAGTCGTACCCGATCTCGCCGACCAGCTGGAGCTTGCCGGGGACCAGGCGCGGCTTGGCGAAGGCGGCCCAGAAGAAGCCGACCACCAGGAACGCGACGATGAACGACAGCAGCATCGGCTTGTTGAACTCGACGCTGCCGATCGAGAAGATCGGCTTGAACTGGAACTCGTTCAGGCCAGGGGCCGGGAAGCCGCAGCCAGCGTCCCCGAAGTGGCAACTGCCTGAGGCGAGGGACGTGAGTTCAGCACTCACCACGGACTCCTTCGTCGTGACGCATGGATACGGCAACCTCGGTGTGTCGGCGTGGCCTGCGGCCACGGAGCGGCACTGGAACTTGATGGGTTTCTCGCCGACCCCGCGCGCCGGTGCACTGCACCACAGCGGGATCATCGAAGACTGCCCGGATCAGGGGGGCGATCGGTCCGCTCTGCGGACAGACCAGGCCTCTTCCCGTACTCCGTTGTTGCGACGGACGATAGCAGCCCGTCAGTGCGGCATAAACACCGCCCCCCTCGTTGGGGGGACAGTCGGGCCTCGTCACTGTTGACGCCCCTTGTCGGAGGGCTTGTCGCCCTTCTTTTCGGAGGCGTCGGGGTCGACGTAGAAGGTCTTGGCCTTGAGTGCACCACGCACCTGGAAGCCCGTCCAGACCAGGGCGCAGCCGAGCAGCGTGAAGGCGAACGCCTGCCGGTTGAAGAGCTCGGTGTCCTGGAAGACCGCGAGCACGATGCCGACCAGCAGGATCTGCGTGGTGTACACCAGCAGCGCCGCGGCCATCATGATCTGCGGGTTCGACCTGGTAAGCCGGTCGAGCGCGACCTGGCCGAAGCTGAAGAAGGCCATCACGAGCAGTGCGCCGAACAGGGCGCCGAGCAGCCCCTTCCCGCCGGCGACTGCGAAGGAGATCGCCATGGCGATGATCCCGGCGACCGCAGTGGGAATCGCGGCGCCTCGGAGGATCCGGGCGTCGGTGGACGGCATGTCGGCAGCTCCGGCGGCATGTCGATGTGGCGGGGGGACGGGCACAGCGGTGGCGGGTGACGCCGGACCGAGGCATCGCCGCGGGCCGCCCGCAGGAACGGCGGGCCCGGTGAGGGAGACCGACAGGGACGGAAGTCATCCACCTGTCAGGTCTTTCGGCGTGTTCTCGATACTCGTGAACGGTATCACAAACTATTTGATGAGAGCTTTACCATGAATGTGTGGCACCTGTCACACCATAGGCGCAGCGGCTCCGCCATTCGGGTGAAGCGATCCAACTCGCCGTCAACTTCCTTGTCAGCGACGCCCGGTGGCCTTGTGGTGCTGGTCGGCCGCGGTGGAGCCGGTGCCGGAGCCCCGGCCGGCTTCACCCAGGAGTTGCTTGTCCTTCGCCGACAGTTCGGCCATCGGAGCGGTCTGCCGGCGGCGGTAGCGCGGGGGGACGAAGGACTGCACCGCCCGCGGGGCGCGCGGGCGGAACCGCGGGGTGAGCAGCACCACCAGGCCGACCAGGCAGAGCCCGGCGAGCGTCAGGACGACGGTGCGGCCGGTGTTGGTCACGGAGAAGGCCACCGAGCCGAAGGCGATCAGCGCGGCCCAGAAGTACATGATCAGTACGGCGCGGCTGTGCGAGTGCCCGACCTGGAGCAGCCGGTGGTGCAGGTGGCGCTTGTCCGCGGCGAACGGGGACTGGCCGGCCCAGGTGCGGCGCACCACGGCGAGCAGCAGGTCGGCCAGCGGCAGCGCGATGACCGTCAGCGGCAGCAGCAGCGGGATGTAGATCGGCACCAGGGTGTGCACGGTGGCGGTCTGCGAACCGGTCTCGCTGCTGATCAGGTCCGGGTCGACCCGGCCGGTGATGGAGATCGCGGCGACGGCCAGCATGAGGCCCAGCATCATCGATCCCGAGTCGCCCATGAAGATCCGCGCGGGGTGCATGTTGTGCGCCAGGAAGCCCAGGCACATGCCGATCAGCAGCACGCTGAACAGCACGGCGGGGGCCGCGTCGGAGATCGTGTAGCCGTACCAGAGCCGGTAGCTGTACAGGAAGAAGGCCATCGCGGCGATGCAGACCATGCCGCCGGCCAGGCCGTCCAGACCGTCGATGAAGTTCACCGCGTTGACCATGACGACGACCAGGGCGACCGAGATGACCATGCCCTGGGTCGGGCTCACCGCGACCGGGCCGACGCCGGGCACCGGGAGGGTGATCACCGTGACGCCCTGCCAGACCATCACACCGGCGGCGATCATCTGGCCGCCGAGCTTCACCAGCGCGTCCACGCCCCACTTGTCGTCGAGCACCCCGAGCAGGAACATGATCCCGGCGCCGGACAGCAGCGCGCGGATGTCGGTGCCCTGCGAGAACACCTTGCTCAGGTTGTCGAGCTGCGAGGCGACCAGGATGCCCGCGCACAGTCCGCCGAACATCGCGATGCCGCCGAGCCGCGGCGTCGGTTCGCGGTGCACGTCACGGGCACGCACCGGCGGCATGGCGCCGGCCGCGATGGCGAACTTCCGGACCGGGCCGGTCAGCAGGTAGGTGACGGCGGCCGTGCAGAACAGCACCAGCAGATACTCACGCACCACTGGCCTCCTGCATCGCTGTCGAACCGGGGGGTACCGAAGGTACTCCCCTGCCTTCCCGGGTTTCGAGGTGCGTCGCCACGGCACACACCTTATTGAGTCGGACGCCGGGACCGTGCATCGCGGTTCGCCCTCCCGGGTAGGGGATCCGGATACCCGCGGACGATCTCCGTCAGGCCCGGTCGGCGAAGGCCAGCGCCAGCTCCCGCACCCGCGCCGCGGCCGGGGCCTCCGCGCCCCCGGCGAGCACCCGCGCGATCAGCCCGGCGATCTCGGCCAGCTCGGACTCCCCCATCCCCTGGCTGGTCACCGTGCCCGTGCCCAGCCGGATGCCGGAGGCCTCGGCGGCCGGCGCCGGGTCGTACGGCAGCGCGCACTTGCCGAGCAGCAGTCCGGCCGCCGCGCAGCGCCGTTCGGCCTCGGCGCCGGTCACGCCGAGCGGGCTCACGTCGGCGGTCACCAGATGGGTGTCGGTACCGCCCGTCAGAGGGCGCATTCCGGCCTCCGCGAGCCCCTCGGCGAGCGCCCGTGCCCCGGACACCGTGCGCTGCGCGTACGCCCGGTAGCCGGGCGTGGAGGCCTCCGCGAGGGCCACCGCCTTGCCGGCCACCTCGTTCATCGCCGCGCCGCCCTGGCTGAACGGGAACACCGCCCGGTCGATCCGCTCGGCCAGCTCGGCGGTGCACAGCAGCAGGCCGCCGCGCGGACCGCGCAGCAGCTTGTGGGTGGCCGCCACGGTGACGTCCGCGTACGGCACCGGGGAGGGCGCCACCCCGGCCGCGATCAGCCCGGTGGTCTGCGCGGCGGAGGCGATCAGATAGGCGTCCACCTCGTCGGCGATCTCCCGGAACGCCGCCCAGTCCGGGTGGCGGGGGTGCGAGATGGAGCCGGCCACGATGGCCTTGGGGCGGTGCCGCCGGGCCAGCTCGCGCACCTGGTCGAGGTCGATCAGCCCGTCGTCCTCGCGCACGCCGTAGCCGGTGAAGTCGAACCAGCGGCCGGAGAAGTTGGCGCGCGAGCCGCAGCTGAGGTGGCCGCCGTGCTCCAGCGACATCGCCAGCACCCCGTCGCCGGGCTTCAGCAGCGCCGCGTACGCCGCCAGCATCGCCGAAGTCGCCGACCGGGGCTGGACGTTGGCGTGCGGAACGGCGAACAGCTCACGGGCCCGGTCGATCGCCAGCAGTTCGGCGGCGTCCGCCAGCGCGCAGCCGGTGTGGTGCCGGCGGCCCGGGTAGCCCTCGGCGTACTTGTCGATCAGCGGACCGGTGAGCGCCGCCAGGACGGCGGGGGTGGTCAGGTTCTCCCCCGCCAGCAGCTGGATCGTTTCGGCGCGGCGCTCGGCCTCCGCGGCCAGCAGGTCGGCCAGCTGCGGATCGGCCCGGTGCAGCACTTCGGACACCCGGGGGCGCCCTGTCGTCGTGGTCGGGCCGGTCGCGGCATCGGTGACGGTCATGGCGGGGCTCCCGGGCGCTGCGGGGGACTGTGTCACCCAGCGTAGGACCGTCGCCGCCGCCCGGCCCGCCGAGCTGCGGCCGTCCGGCCCCCTCGGCGCCGGGCCCGCCGCCAACCGTGTCAGCGCGGCGCGGGCACGCCCGTGAGCGCGGTGACCACCGGGTCGACCGCGTGGAATATCTCCTCGCCGCAGTTGCGGAACATGCCGATCGGCGCCCCGTACGGGTCGTCCACCTCGTCCGACTCCGGAGTGGCGGCCAGCAGCCAGCCGCGCAGCGCGGCGGCCGCCCTGACCAGCGCGCGGGCCCGCTCGGTGACGTCGGCGCCGCGCCGGGGGTCCGGCAGGGTGCCCGGGTCGATCGTCCGCACCAGGCGGGTGAACTCCTTCAGCGTGAAGGTGCGCAGTCCCGCCTCGTGGCCCATCGAGATCACCTGGGCGCGGTGGTCCAGCGTCGCGGTGAGCACCAGGTCGGCCTCGACCACGTGCTCGTCCAGCAGCTCGCGGCCGGTGAAGCCGCCGCTGTCGGCGCCGTACTCGTCGAGCACGGTCACGGCGTGGTCCTCCATCGGGGCGCCCACGTGGCCCCAGGTGCCGGCGCTCTCGACCAGGATCCGCCCGGCCACCCTGGGGCTCAGCCGGGTGTCCAGCTCACGCCGGGTCAGCCGCTCGGCGATCGGCGAGCGGCAGATGTTGCCGGTGCAGACGAACAGGATCCGGAAGTGGTCCAGCGGCCTGGGGCCCACGCTCAGGTACCGCGCTATGCCCGGCCCGGCGTGCAGCGAGACGGTCGGCGTCAACTGCCGGCCTCCAGGTCTGGGACGACCTCCCTCAGCTGCTCGACGCTGATCGCGCCGGCCCGCAGCAGGACCGGGACCTTGCCGGTGACGTCCACGATCGACGAGGTGGCGGCGTCCTCGGCCGCCCCGCCGTCCAGGTAGACCGAGACCGCGTCGCCGAGCTGGGCCTGCGCCTCGTCACAGGTCAGCGGGGACGAACCGCCGATCCGGTTGGCGCTGGAGACGGCCATCGGGCCGGTGGCGTTCAGCAGCTCGATGGCGACCGGGTGCAGCGGCATCCGGACCGCGACGGTGCCGCGGGTGTCACCGAGGTCCCAGCGCAGCGAGGGCTGGTGCCTGGCGACCAGGGTGAGACCGCCGGGCCAGAAGGCGTCGACCAGCTCCCAGGCCTGCTCGGAGAAGTCGGTGACCAGGCCGTGCAGGGTGGTCGGCGAGCCGACCAGCACCGGCGAGGGCGTGTTGCGACTGCGGCCGCGGGCGGCCATCAGCTCGCCGACGGCCTCCGGGGAGAAGGCGTCCGCGCCGACCCCGTAGAGGGTGTCGGTGGGCAGCACGACGAGTTCGCCGCGGCGGATGGCCGAGGCGGCCTCCCGCAGCCCGGTGGCGCGGTCCCCGGCATCGGCACAGTCGTAACGGCGGCTCATCGGTGCGGTCCCCTTCCGGAGTGGCTCATGACGGTTACAGCACGGCCTTGCGGGCGGTCGTGAAGCGAGGCCGGTTGTTCAGGTCACGGTGGTCGGCGGTGTCCGTCCAGCCGTGTTCCTCGTTGAAGATCCACGGCACCTGGCCGCCCTGCTGGTCGGCGTGCTCGATCACCACCGCGCCGCCCGGGCGCAGCAGCCGGGCGGCCACCCGCTCGATGCCGCGGATGGTGTCCAGGCCGTCCTCGCCGGAGAACAGCGACATCTGCGGGTCGTGGTCGCGGGCCTCCGGGGCGACGTACTCCCACTCGGTGAGCGGGATGTACGGCGGGTTGGAGATGACCAGGTCGAAGCGGCCGTCCCAGGAGCGGTCGTCCTCGAAGGCCTTGGTGGCGTCACCGGCGTGCAGGGTGACCCGGGCGCGGTCCTGGCTGGCCTCGATGTTGCGCCGGGTGTACTCCAGCGCGCCCTCGTCGAGTTCGAAGGCGTGCACGGTGGAGCGGGGCAGCTCCTGGGCCAGGGCGAGGGCGATCGCGCCGGAGCCGGAGCACAGGTCCACCACCAGCGGCTCGGCCACGTCCATGTCGCGCACCGCGTCTATCGCCCACTCGACGACCGTCTCGGTCTCCGGCCGGGGCACGAACACCCCGGGGCCGACCTCCAGTTCGAGGTAGCGGAAGAACGCGCGCCCGGTGATGTGCTGGAGCGGCTCGCGCGCTTCCCGGCGCGAGACCGCCTCCCAGTAGCGGGCGTCGAAGTCGGCGTCCTTCACCGTGTGCAGCTGGCTGCGCTTGACCCGGTGGACGTAGGCGGCGAGCTCCTCCGCGTCGAAGCGCGGCGACGGCACGCCGGCCGCGGCCAACCGCTGGGTGGCCTGGGCCACCTCGGCGAGCAGCAGGTTCATCCGTACGACCTCTTGTTTCTGCGCTCCGGCTCCGGGCGGAAACGCGGGCTGGGGCGCGCCGGTCTCAGTTCTCTTGGGCCGCGGCGGCGAGCTTGGCCGCCGCGTCCTTGTCGACGCAGGACTGGATCACCGCGTTCAGTTCGCCGTCCAGGACCTGGTCCAGGTTGTACGACTTGAATCCGGTGCGGTGGTCCGAGATGCGGTTCTCGGGGTAGTTGTACGTCCGGATCCGCTCGGAGCGGTCCACCGTACGGACCTGGCTGCGGCGCGCGTCCGAGGCCTCCCGCTCGGCCTCCTCCTGCGCGGCCGCCAGCAGCCGCGACCGCAGGATGCGCATCGCCTGCTCCTTGTTCTGGAGCTGGCTCTTCTCGTTCTGGCAGGACGCCACGATACCGGTCGGCAGGTGGGTGATCCGGACCGCGGAGTCGGTGGTGTTGACCGACTGGCCGCCGGGGCCGGAGGAGCGGTAGACGTCGATCCGCAGGTCGTTGGCGACGATCTCGACCTCGACCTCCTCCGCCTCGGGGGTGACCAGCACGCCCGCCGCGGAGGTGTGGATGCGGCCCTGCGACTCGGTGGCGGGGACGCGCTGCACGCGGTGCACGCCGCCCTCGTACTTCAGCCGGGCCCAGACGCCCTGGCCGGGCTCGGTGCTGCCCTTGGTCTTCACGGCCACCGAGACGTCCTTGTAGCCGCCGAGGTCGGACTCGTTGGCGTCGATGAGCTCGGTCTTCCAGCCGACCCGCTCCGCGTAGCGCAGGTACATCCGGAGCAGGTCGCCGGCGAACAGCGCGGACTCCTCGCCGCCCTCGCCCGCCTTGATCTCCAGGATGACGTCCTTGTCGTCGTTCGGGTCGCGCGGCACCAGCAGCAGCCGCAGCTCCTCGGTGTATTCGTCCCTGCGCGCCTCGGAGTCCTTCACCTCGGCGATGAACTCCGGCTCCTCGGCGGCGAGTTCGCGCGCCGCCTCGATGTCCTCGCCGGCCTGCCGCCACTGCCGGTAGACCCGGGTGATCGGGGTCAGCTCGGCGTACCGCTTGGCCAGCCTGCGGGCGTTGGCCTGGTCGGCGTGGACGGACGGGTCGGCCAGCCTCTTCTCGAGGTCGGCGTGCTCGACGAGGAGCTCTTCGACTGCCTCGAACATGGGGTGGCCTTCTTCCCGGGGAATCGGTACGTGTGGGGGTGGTTCGGTACGAGCGGAAACGCGGAACGCGCGGGGGGACGCGAACGGCGCCGGCCCCCTGGCACCCCCGACGACGAGTACGGGGGCACCGGGAACCGGCGCCGAGCGAGCGCTAGGCCTTCGCGCTGTGCTGCTTGCCGAAGCGGGCCTCGAAGCGGGCCACGCGGCCACCGGTGTCGAGGATCTTCTGCTTGCCGGTGTAGAACGGGTGGCACTGCGAGCAGACCTCGGCGCGGATCTCGCCACTGGTCTCGGTCGAGCGGGTCGTGAACTCGGCGCCGCAGGTGCAGGTCACATGGGTGACCACGTACTGGGGGTGAACGTTGGACTTCAAGGGGATCTCCTAGGGTTCTGGAGGGCACCGGGTCGGCGGCTGGAGCGCCGCACGTGAACCGGGACCGACGGACCAGTCTGCCAGGACCGGCCGCTTCTTCCCAAACCGGGGGTCACTCCGGGATATTCCGGGCGCCGCTCAGCGCGCCGTGCCGGCCTTCGCGGTGGCCTTCCCCGTGCTCCTCGCGCCCGTCGACGGGGCGGCCGTCGGAGCGGGCGTGGAGGCCGCCTGGGCGGGGTTCTCCGGCTGCGCGGAGACGACCGCCTGCGGGAACGGCCGGTCGGCCTTGAGCGCCGCCCAGACCTGGTCGGCCTGCGGCTGCTGCTGGACCACCCGGTTCGGGTCGCTGGGGGCGGTCTCCACCGGCAGGGTGACCATGCTCAGCTGGTCCGGGCCGATGCCCTTGAGCTCCTGGGCGAGCCCCACCAGCGAGTTCACCGAGCCGAGCGCGGAGTCGGTGGTGATGCTCCTGGTCGCGGTGTCGCCGATCGACCACAGCTTCACCGGGTTGGTGAACAGCCCGGTCCCCCCGGCCTGCTTCAGCAGGGACTTCACCATCTGCTTCTGGAGCTCGATCCGGCCGAGGTCGCTGCCGTCGCCGACGCCGTGCCTGGTGCGCACGAAGGCCAGTGCCTGCTTCCCGTCCAGGTGGTGCTCACCGGCCGGCAGGTCGAGCCCGCTGTCCTTGTCGTGGATGGCCACCGTGGTGTTCACGGTGACCCCGCCTATCGCGTCGACGACCCGGGCGAAGCCGGCGAAGTCGATCTGGAGGTAGTGGTCCATCCGCAGTCCGGTGAGCTGCTCGGTGGTCTTGACCGCGCAGGCCGCGCCGCCGGCTTCGAAGGCGCTGTTGTACATCGCGCGTTTGGCCGCCGGCACCGCCCCGCCCTTCGCGTCGGTGCAGTCGGGGCGGGCGACCAGGGTGTCGCGCGGTATCGAGACGATCTGGGCGCGGGAGTGGTCCTGGCTGACGTGCAGCACCATCGCGGTGTCCGAGCGGGCGGTGTCGCCGGTGTCCCCGCCGGCCACCGAGCCGTTGTCGCCGGCCCGCGAGTCGGAGCCCAGCACCAGGATGTTGAAGGACCCGTCGGTGGCGGCCGGCGGCCTGGCGTCGCCGAGCCGGCCGTCGATGTCGACGCTCCTGATGTTGTCGTTGAACCTCACGTACGCGTAGACGGCCGCACCGGCGCCGAGGACGACGAGCGCGACGAACGCGCAGGCGGCCGTCCGCAGGACCTTGCGGCGGCGACTCGGGACCCTCTTGTGCTCGGCCATACGGTCCAGAGTAAATCGGACAACATGATCCAAAGGCCTCAACGTGTCCCAACTCTGGAACAACCCGGGCACGGACGCACGGAACCCCGGACCGCTCGCGCGATCCGGGGTTCCGTGCTTCGACTGCCGTCCGGCTACCGTCAGTCGCTGGAGCCGGGGGTGGTCTTGGCGATCTGCATCAGGAACTCGGCGTTGCTCTTGGTCTGCTTCATCTTGTCCAGGAGCAGCTCGATCGCCTGCTGCGAGTCGAGCGCGTGCAGCACCCGGCGCAGCTTCCAGACGATGGCCAACTCCTCGCTGCCGAGCAGGATCTCCTCCTTGCGGGTGCTGGAGGCGTCCACGTCGACGGCCGGGAAGATGCGCTTGTCCGAGAGCTTCCGGTCGAGCTTGAGCTCCATGTTGCCGGTGCCCTTGAACTCCTCGAAGATCACCTCGTCCATGCGCGAGCCGGTCTCGACCAGCGCGGTGGCCAGGATGGTCAGCGAGCCGCCGTTCTCGATGTTGCGCGCGGCACCGAAGAACTTCTTCGGCGGGTACAGCGCGGTCGAGTCGACACCACCGGACAGGATGCGGCCGGAGGCCGGCGCCGCCAGGTTGTAGGCGCGGCCCAGGCGGGTGATCGAGTCCAGCAGGATGACCACGTCGTGGCCCAGCTCCACCAGGCGCTTGGCGCGCTCAATGGCCAGCTCGGCGACGGTGGTGTGGTCCTCGGCCGGGCGGTCGAAGGTCGAGGAGATGACCTCGCCCTTCACCGACCGCTGCATGTCGGTGACCTCTTCCGGACGCTCGTCGACCAGGACGACCATCAGGTGGCACTCGGGGTTGTTGTGGGTGATCGCGTTGGCGACCGCCTGGAGCACCATGGTCTTGCCGGTCTTCGGCGGCGCGACGATCAGACCGCGCTGGCCCTTGCCGATCGGCGACACCAGGTCGATGATCCGGGTGGTCAGCACACCCGGGTCGGTCTCCAGGCGCAGCCGGTCCTGCGGGTACAGCGGGGTGAGCTTGTTGAACTCGGGGCGGCCGCGGCCGCTCTCCGGGTCCATGCCGTTGACGGAGTCCAGCCGCACCATGGCGTTGAACTTCTCGCGGCGCTCGCCGTCGCGCGGCTGGCGCACCGCGCCGGTGATGGCGTCACCCTTGCGCAGGCCGTTCTTGCGGACCTGGGCGAGCGAGACGTAGACGTCGTTCTGCCCCGGCAGGTAGCCGGAGGTGCGCACGAACGCGTAGTTGTCGAGGATGTCGAGGATGCCCGCGACCGGGATCAGGACGTCGTCCTCGCCGATCGGCGTCTCGACGGGGCCGGCCTCGAAGCCGTCGCGCCCGCGGCGGCCACGGCGGTCGCGGTAGCGCCCGCGCCGGCCACGGCGGCCGTCGCCGAACTCGTCGTCCTCGTAACCGCCCTGCGGGGCCGGCTGCTGCTGGGCCGGCTGGGCCTGGCGGCTCTGCTGGTCGGCCTGGCCGCCCTGCTGCTGGCCACCCTGGCGCTCGGTGCGCTCGGTGCGCTCAGTGCGGTCGGTGCGGTCGCGGCGGCTGCGGCGGTCGCGACGCGACTCGCGCCCGTCGGCGTCCTGGGCCTCGCCGCCCTCCTGGCGCTCGGT
>NZ_MSJQ01000208.1 GCF_014596515.1 Streptomyces sp. CBMA156 | reverse complement strand
GGTCTCCACCGAGAGCGCGGACTCCCGGTAGCCGAGGCCGAGTTGCTGGGTCGCCCGGCCGCGCCGCTGCTCGCCGCGGTGGACCCGCGTGGACAGCTCCAGCATCGCCGCCGCGTTGGCCCGGCGCTCCTCCTCGTAGCTGTCGAGGAGTCGCGCGCCGGCCCGCCCGGTCAGCGCGGCGGCGAGCTTCCAGCCCAGGTTGTAGGCGTCCTGGACGCTGGTGTTCAGGCCCTGTCCGCCGGCCGGCGAGTGGACGTGCGCGGCATCGCCCGCGAGGAACACCCGGCCGGCCCGGAAGCGGTCCGCGAGGGCCGCGCGCGGGCGGAACTCGGAGATCCAGCGCAGCTCGGTCAGCTGGCCGGCGCTCAGGTGGGAGCGGGCGGCGACCACCGTGCGGAGGCCTTCGAGGGTGAGGTCCACGGCCGTGCCCTCCGGGAACCCGGCGACCAGCTGGAAGTCCTCGGTGCCGCCGAGCGGGCAGATCGCCAGCAGCCCCTCGTCGGCCGGGAAGACGTGCCAGTGCTCGCGGTCCAGCCCGTCGACCCGGACGTCCGCGACCAGCATCGGCGCCGGGTCGACGGTCTCCCCGGTCATCCCGATGCCGAGCAGCCGCCGCACCGTGGAGCGCCCGCCGTCCGCCGCGACGGCGTAGCGTGCCCGGACCGGGCCGCCGGCCGCGAACTCGGCGGTCACGCCCTCCTCGTCCTGCGTCAGGCCGACCAGCTCCCGCCCGAACGCGACCTCGCCGCCCAGTTCGCCCAGCCGCCCGTACAGCACCCGCTGGGTGTGCCACTGGGGCAGCATCAGCGCCTCGGTGTACGGCTCGGCCTCGGAGGGCTCGATCGGGTCGTACATCCGGCGCTCGCCCTGCGGTGCGCCGTCCTTCCAGAACAGGTTGGGCGGGTAGTGGCCCGCCACGGCGCGGATCCGGTCGAGCACGCCGAAGTCGTCGAGCACCTCCAGCGTGCGCGGCTGGAGGCCCTTGCCGCGCGAGCCGGGGAAGAGTTCCGCGCCCCGCTCGACCACCAGCGCGGCGACGCCGTGCCGGGCGAGGTCCAGCGCCAGGGCGAGTCCGGTGGGCCCGGCACCGACGATCAGGACGTCCGTGTGCGTGCCGCGAGAAGCCACGGCAACCTCCTTAACGTTGTTAAGTAGCCGTTGCCGACAGCGTGCACTTAACGGCGTTAAACTGTCAACCGTGACCCCGCAGAGAACCCCCAAACTCGACCGCGGCCAGGTCGTCGACGCCGCGCTGAACCTGCTGGACGAGGCCGGCCTCGACGGCCTGACGCTGCGCGCCATCGCCGCCCGGCTCGACGTCAAGGCACCCGCGCTGTACTGGCACTTCAAGGACAAGCAGGCGCTGCTGGACGAGATGGCGACCGAGATGATGCGCCGGATGACCGGCCGGGCGGCGCAGGACGGGCCCGCGGAGGACTGGCGGGAGACCTACCTGCGGACCATGCGCACCCTGCGCGCCGAACTGCTGCGCCACCGCGACGGCGCGAAGGTCTACAGCGGCTCCCGGTTCACCGACACCGGCTACGCGGCCGGCCTGGACGCCTCGCTGCGCCTGCTGACCGAGGCCGGCTTCACCCCGGCCGCCGCCGCCCGGGCCTGGCAGACCGCCTACAGCTACACGATCGGCTACGTGATCGAGGAGCAGGCGATGGGCCCCAACCCCTTCGACGGAGCCGAGGGCTACGACGTCGACGCCCGCGCCGAACGCCTGGCCGCCCACCCGCTGGCGGCCGAGTCGGGCCGGGTGATGTTCCTGGACTTCGACGAGGGCTTCGAGCAGGGCCTGGCGGCGGTGCTCGCCGGCGTCGAGGCCACGCTGCTCGGCTGACGGCCCTCCGGCGCGGACGGCCGCCGCCCGCCGCCCCTGGTCGTCACGCCGGGGCAGCGGGCGGACTGCACGCAGTCCGAGCCGGTACTGAAGAAGATCCGTGCCCCGCGGACCGGGCCGGGCAGGCCCCGGAAGACGCCCGACAGCGTGGCCGCCGACGAGGCCTACGGCAACGGCCCGTGCCGCGCTCGGGCCCCGCTCACCAGGTCACGGGCAGTGACCGCATCCCGTAGATGAACGACTCGGTACGGAACTCGCGCTCGCCGGCCAGCCGCAGCCCCGGCAGCCGGCGGAACAGCGTCTCCAGGGCGATCTGGAGTTCGGCGCGGGCCAGCGGCTGGCCCAGGCACTGGTGCACCCCGAAGCCGAACGCCAGGTGCCGCCGGGCGTCCCGGTCCAGGTCCAGCTCGTCCGTCGCCCGATGGCCGGCGCCGCCGAACACCGCCTCGTCCCGGTTGGCGGTGGAGAGCATCGCCATCACGCCCTCCCCGGCCCGGACGGTGACGCCGCCCAGCTCCACGTCCTCCAGCGCCACCCGGGGCAGGCCGGTGTGCACGATGGTCAGCAGCCGCAACAGCTCGTCCACCGCGCCCGGCAGGGTGGCCGGGTCGGCCAGGCCGGGGATCTGCTCGGGGTGCTCCAGCAGCAGCGCGGTCGACAGCGCGATCATGTTCGCGGTCGTCTCGTGACCGGCGATCAGCAGCAGCACGCCCATGCCGGCCACATCGTCCGGGGTCAGGTCGTCCCGCGCCGCGAGTCGGCTGAGGGCGTCGTCCTCCGGCTGTGCGCGCTTGCGGGCCGTCAGGTCGCGCAGGTAGTCCCGGACATCCTCCTGGGCCTCCCGGAGCTGCTCCACGGTGCTCTCCCGGCTGAGCATCGTGCGGCTCAGGCTCTGGAAACGGTCGTGGTCCTCGTACGGCACGCCGAGCAGCAGGCAGATCGCCAGCGAGGGCACCGGCAGCGCGAAGTCGGTGACCAGGTCGGCCGTGGTCCGGCCCGCGGTCATCCGGTCCAGTACCTCGTCCACGATCCGCTGGATCTCCGGGCGCAGCGCCTCCACCCGCTTGACCAGGAACTCCCCGGTGATCATGCGGCGCTGGCGGGCGTGCTCGGGGTCGTCGAGCCGCAGGAAGTCCGGATTGTCGGTGATCAGCTCGCGAGCGCCGGCGATCAGCAGCGGGAAGGACGGGTGGCGTATGTCGGCACTGAACCGGCGGTCGGACAGCACGGTGCGGACCTCGGCGAAGCCGGTGACCAGCCAGCAGAGGTCGCCGTCGGGCAGCTCGGCCCTGGTCACCGGCCCGGTGGCGGCGGCCTCGGAGTACGCGGGCGGCGGGCCGAACGGGCAGCCGCCGGAGTGCCGGGCCGGCAGCAGCGGGACGGCGGGGGCGGTGGGTGTGGCGGTCACGGCGGGGGTCTCCTCATGTCGCGGGGGTCCTCGTGGGGCTGTCGGGGGTGCAGGGAGTCCCCGGCGGCCTGTGGGGCCGGCGGCGGGGCCGGTCAGGCCCCGGTCTGCGCGGGCTGGTCCCCGGTGACGGTGATCGCCCGGCCCGGGCAGAGGTCGGCGGCGAGTCTGACGTCGTCGAACTGCTCGGGCAGCAGGACGGTCTGACGGAGTTTCACAAGACTGTCCCGGTCGTCCTGGTCGAAGACCGCGGGGGCGTTCGTCACGCACATGCCGGAGCTGCAGCAACGGTCCCGGTCGACGCTCACCTGCATGTCGGCCACCTTTCGCCAGGGCGGCGCCGGCTGCCCGGCGGCCGCCTCTCGTTGTCACGGTCAACCTAGCCGTCGCCGGTCCGTTCACGGAGGGATACGGTGGCCGGATCGAGAATGGCTGATTCGGCCCCTGTGCGTGAACCCCCCTTGCGGCGTAGTGCGTTTCAACCCGCGGCACTCCGCCGGACGGGTCGGCGGACCCGGCCGCGCGGACGGCCTCACAGGCCTTCGGCGGTGGCCAACTCCCGTACGGAGGCCACCGTGTCGGCCTCGGCGGCGCTCCTGTCCGGCCGGTGGCGCACCACCCGGGCGAACCGCAGGGCCGGCCCTGCGGGGCAGCGGGGGCTGCGCTGGAGGCCGTCGAAGGCGACCTCGACGGCCAGTTCCGGCCGGACCGGCACCGTCCGGGCGTCCCGCCCGGTCTCCCGGGCGGGCGACTCGGCGGTCTGCCAGGCGAGCGTCCGGCCGGTCAGCCCCTTGAAGGTCTTCGTGAGCCGGGGCCCGGTCATCGCGCGCACAGTCGGTCCAGGGCCGCGCGGCTCTCCTCGTCCGCGGCGCGGTAGACGAGAAGGCGCAGTCCCGGGTCCTGGAGCGGTTGCAGGACTTCGAAGTCGACGGTGATCGCACCCTCGACCGGATGCCGCAGCAACTTCCGGCCGCGTCCGTTGACACTGACCTCCCGCTCCGACCACAAGCGGGCGAAGTCCTCATCCTGCGTGACGAACTCGTCGATGAGGCCGGACAGTTCCCGGTCTTCCGGGTGAGCGGCCCATGCCGCGCGCAGGTGGGCGATCCCGTCCCGCAGCGTCTGCTCCCGGTCGGCGTAGAAGCCGCGCATCGCCGGGTGCAGCAGGCACAGCCGCATCGCGTTGCGCCGCGACGGCGGCACGGCCTCGAAACCCGGTAGCAGCCGGGCCATTTCGGGGGTCCAGGCGAGGACGTCGTAACGGTGGTCCAGCAGCATGGCCGGCAGCGGCGAGAGGTCACCGACCAGGCGGGCCAGCGACGGCGCCGCACTGGCGGCCGGCCCACCGGTGGTGCCGGGACGGCGGCGTCCGGCCAGGTCGAACAGGTAGTCCCGTTCGCTCGCGTCCAGGCGCAGTGCCCGGGCCAGCGCCGCCAGCACCTCCGCGGAGGGCCGCAGCCCCCGGCCCTGCTCCAGCCGGACCACGTAGTCGGTGCTCACCCCGGCCAGCTCGGCGACCTCCTCGCGGCGCAGCCCCGGCGTCCGCCGGGCCCGCCGATGCGACGGCAGGCCCAGCCGGCCGGGGTCGAGGGCTTCGCGCCTGCTCCGCAGGAACGCGGCCAACTCCTGAGCGGGGTCCATGGTTCGGGTCGTCATGACCGGTCCAACCGCCAGGGTGGGACCGCTCTTCCCAGGAAGTTCCCTCCCTTATCCCGGGCCGGCCGCCGCCGCAGACTCGGTCCCGGCAACGGAACACGAGCACACACGAGCACAGGAGAACCTGATGGCACTGGCCCTGGACGACTACCGGCTGCTGGGCCGCTCGGGACTGCGGGTCTCACCGCTGGCCCTGGGCACCGCGACCTTCGGCACCGAATGGGGGTGGGGCGCCGAACGGGCCGAGGCCCGCAAGCTGTTCGACCGCTACGTCGGGCTCGGCGGCAACCTCCTCGACACCGCCGACACCTACACCGAGGGCAGCTCCGAGCGCCTGCTCGGCGAGTTCGCCCACGAGGAGCGCGAACGCCTGGTGCTGGCGACCAAGTACTCGACACTGCGCCGCCCCGGCGACCCGAACTCCGGGGGCGGGCACCGCAAGGCGCTGTTCGGCTCGGTGGAGGGCAGCCTGCGGCGGTTGGGCACCGACTACCTCGACCTGCTGTACCTGCACGTCTGGGACTTCCGGACGCCGGTGGAGGAGGTGCTGCGCGGCCTGGACGACCTGGTCCGGCAGGGCAAGGTGCTGTACGTGGCGATCTCCAACACCCCGGCCTGGCAGGTGTCCCGGATGCAGGCGATCGCCGACCTGCGCGGCTGGTCGCCGCTGGTCGCGCTGCAGGTCGAGTACAGCCTGATCGAACGCACCGCGGAGCGCGACCTGATCCCGATGGCCCGGGAGCTGGGCCTGGGCGTCGTCCCGTACTCGCCGCTCGGCGGCGGGGTGCTCAGCGGCAAGTACGGCCGGGAGGACGTGGGCGCGACGGGCGCCGGTCCCGACGGGAGCACCCGCCGGAGCCACAACCTCGCCCTGGGCACCCTCACCGAACGCAGCCTCGGCGTGGCCGGGGTGGTCCGGGAGCTGGCCGGCGAGCTGGGGCACACTCCGGCCCAGGTGGCGCTGGCCTGGACGCTGCGGAAGCCGGGCGTGACGAGCACGCTGCTCGGCGCCCGCACCCCCGCCCAGTTGGAGGACAACCTGGGCGCCCTGGCGGTCGAGCTGACGGACGCCGAACTGGCCCGGCTCGACGCGGCGGGCGCGATCGCCCTCGGCCAGCCGCACGACCTGCTGGCGAGCGAGCCCATCCGGCAGGTGACCACGGGCGGCCTGCGCATCGAGACCCGCCGCTGACGGCCGGCCGTCAGCGGCGGGAGCCGGGGTCCGGAGCCGGGGTCGGTTCACCGTCCGGGCGAATCGTCGGTCGCGGTGCCGCGCTCGACCCCCGATCAGCTGGCGGCCCCGCCCGGCCGGTGACCGCCGACGCCACCGGAGGGCTCTCCCAGCCTCTCCGGTCCCGCGCGTGCCGGCGGGCGTGCGTCACCCCGGCGTGGGTGCGAGGGCCGTTCCGGTGTCGTTCCGCAGTGCGTCCCGGAAAGCGGCACCGCCGGACCCGTACCAGGGCCCGGCGGTGTCCGCGCTTCGAGGGGGTGCGATCAGGCGTTCATGAACTCGCCCACCCGCAGGGCCCGCTTCACGATCCGGACGTCCCCGACGTACCCGTGGAACACCTTGTCCAGCACCCCCGCGTACGAGTAGCCGCCCAGCATCCACGGCCGCCCCAGCGTGGTCAGCCCGACGGCGGGCGTCGCCGGGTTGCGCGCCACCTCGCAGCCCTCGACGTACATCCGGCTGAGCTTCCCGTCGTTGACCACCGCGACGTGCCACCACCGGTCCAGCGGCAGCTGGTGGCCCCAACAGGTGGACGCCCCGGTCTGGTTGAGCGGGTAGACGCACCACTGGAGGGCCGGCGCCTCGGAGACGCTGAGCGTGACGAGCGGCTCCTCGGCGTCCGTCCCCGGCCCGTTCTTGCCCGCCTCGCCGCTCATCCCCCACCGGCTGAGCAGGGCGGACCAGCGGCTGCGCGCCGAGTCCCAGTCGGCGGGCAGCTTGAAGAAGGCCTCGACGGTGAAACCGCGCTCGAAGGTCTCCCGGTTCAGCGGCGCGCCGGGCGCGGTCTGGAGGTAGCCGCCGCGGACCGGCGACCGGGTGCCCCGGAACAGCAGACTGCCGTGGCCCGGCTGGTCGGGGTGGTGCTCGGCGGACCAGCTGAGCGCGCCGTCGGGCGTGCCGGGGGCGCTCTGCCAGAGCAGGTCGTTGCCCTGCCCGGCCAGGTCCTTGACGACCTGCTGCGGGGAGACGGCCGTCCCGTCGCCGCCGCCGTTGTCGAACCGCCAGTAGGCCACCGTGTCCCGGACCAGCAGCTCGCCGGCCCGGCGCGCGGGGCGCTGCGGGACGGGTGCGAAGCCGGCGAAGCGGCGGTCGAAGTCGATCGCCAGCGAGAAGCGGTCCACGTCGGAGGTCAGCTCGGCGTGCTCGGCGGCCAGCGCGTTGCGCTCCTCGGCGGCGATCTGCTGGATCCACGGCGAGAAGGTCGACACGTCGACGGTGTCGCGGTCGAGGTCGAAGCGGTACGCCCGGATCATCGCCGCGCCGCCGTAGTAGCGGTCCTGGTAGTTGGTGATGTGGACGTGCACGTCGTGGCCGGCCTTGTTCTTCAGCACCGTGCGCCCGGGCGGCCAGTAGTGCCCGTTGACGGTCAGGAAGATCTGGTCGTTGCCGCTGATCAGCCGCTCCCAGAGCCGCTTGCCGTAGTCGGACAGCTCGGCGCGGCCGCTGTCGTCGGCGTGCGCCAGGTCGTGGGTGGTGAGGATCACCGGGAGCCCGGGGGCGGCCGCGATCGCCGCGTTCGCCCAGGCGAAGCCCGCGTCGGAGAGCCTCCAGTCGAGCGAGAGCACCATCCAGTCGCGCCCGGCCGCCCGGAACACGTGGCAGGTGTTGTAGCCGTCCGGGCTGGAGCCGCGGTACCCGGCGGTGCGGGCGGCCCTGGCCTTGCCGAAGGTCTCCAGGTACGGGGTGCTGCCGCGCTGGTCGTCGGTCGAGGAGCGGACGTCGTGGTTGCCGGCGAGCACGCCGTAGGCCGCGCCCGCGTCGTCCAGCAGGCCGAACACCTTGCTGACGGCGGCGTACTCGACGGCCAGTCCGTTCTCGGTGACGTCGCCGAGGTGGGCCAGGAAGACGATGTTGTCGTCCGTCCCGTCCTCCCGGTTGACCCCGCCGTCCAGCACGTGGCGGACCGAGGCCTCCAGCGGCGCGGGGTGGATCCGGTCCTGGTCGAACAGGTACTGGGTGTCCGGCATGACGACCACGGTGAACTGCCGGGCGTCCGGGTCGGGCTGCCAACGCCCGTGCCCCTTGCCCTTCTTCGGCTTCTTCTCCGCCGCACCGGGACCGCCGGCCGCGTCGGGCCCGGCCGCCTGCGCGGGCACCGCGCCGAGCAGCCCGAGCCCGGCGCT
>NZ_MSJQ01000207.1 GCF_014596515.1 Streptomyces sp. CBMA156 | reverse complement strand
CGGGTCGTGGCAGCCGTGGTGGCCGGGGCGGCGCCGCCACCGCCTCCGCCGTCGCCGCAGGCGGTGGCGAAGGCCAGCAGGGCCAGCGCCCCCACCGCGTACGTCCTGGTCCTGCTCCGCCCGTCCCTGATCACCGCAGCGCGCTCCCGGTTCCCGTCCAGCTCTCTCTCAGCTATGCACGGTAACGGCTGCCGCGGCGGTTCCCGATCCGGGGTTACTCGACGTGTTCGCTGCTGAAGGACCAGCGGTGCACCGGTCGGCCGAGCAGCTCGGCCGGCGGGTCGGCGACGGGCCGGGGCTCGCCGCTCCACCAGCTGATCAGCAGCACCCGCTCGCCCGGGGCCGTGAGCAGTTCTAGGCGTTCGAGACCGGCCGCTCCGCGCAGCGCGGGCAGCGCCGACTCCCTTGCCCAGGCGGCGAGTTCGGCCCCGCGGCCGGCCGCGGCCCGGGCCTCCCACATCGCGGCGACGGTCATCAGGCGCCGCCGCCGAGGGCCTGGTAGGCCTGGCCGTGGACGTCGCCGTGCTCCAGGTGGGCGGCCGGGACGTGGACGTCGGTCACCGGCAGCGAGGAGTCCGCCGACAGGTCCAACGAGGACGGCGCGCGGTCGCGCCACACCATCTCGGCGCCCAGCGCCGCGACCATCGCGCCGTTGTCGGTGCACAGGCCGGGCCGGGGCACCCGCAGCCGGATGCCGGCCCGGTCGCAGCGCTGCTGGGCCATCTCGCGCAACCGCGAGTTGGCCGCCACGCCGCCGCCGATCATCAGGTGGTCGACGCCGCTGTCCCGGCACGCCTTGACGGCCTTGCGGGTGAGCACGTCGGTGACCGCCTCCTGGAAGGACGCCGCCACGTCGGCGATCGGCACCTCCTCGCCGGCCCGGCGCTTGGCCTCCACCCAGCGGGCGACGGCGGTCTTCAGGCCGGAGAAGGAGAAGTCGTACGCCGGGTCGTTCCTGCCGCTCAGGCCGCGCGGGAAGGCGATCGCCTTCGGGTCGCCCTCGCGGGCCGTGCGGTCGACGATCGGACCGCCGGGGAAGCCCAGGCCGAGCACCCGGGCGACCTTGTCGAAGGCCTCGCCGGCCGCGTCGTCGATGGTCGCGCCGAGCGGGCGGACGTCGCTGGTGATGTCCTCGCTGAGCAGCAGCGAGGAGTGCCCGCCGGAGACCAGCAGGGCCATCGTCGGCGAGGGCAGCCGGCCGTGCTCCAGCTGGTCGACGCAGATGTGCGAGGCGAGGTGGTTGACCCCGTACAGCGGCTTGTCCAGCGCCCAGGCGTACGCCTTGGCGGCGCTGACGCCGACCAGCAGCGCGCCGGCCAGGCCGGGGCCCGCGGTGACGGCGATGCCGTCCAGGTCGCTCGCCTTGACCCCGGCGGTGTCCAGGGCGCGCTGGATGGTCGGGACCATCGCCTCCAGGTGCGCGCGGCTGGCGATCTCGGGGACGACGCCGCCGAAGCGGGCGTGGTCGTTGACGCTGGAGGCGACCGCGTCGGCCAGCAGCGTGGTGCCGCGCACGATGCCGACGCCGGTCTCGTCGCAGGAGGTCTCGATGCCGAGGACGAGCGGTTCGTCAGCCATGGCGGGTGTCCTCAATGTCCTTCGGGTCAGTGCTGTCAGTGCTGGGGTGGTCGAGGCGCATCACCAGCGCGTCGACGTTGGCGGGCTGGTAGTAGCCGCGCCGGATGCCCACCGGTTCGAAGCCGTGGCGCTCGTACAGCCGCTGGGCGCGCGGGTTGTCCACCCGCACCTCCAGCAGCAGCTCGGCGCACTCGCGCCGGGCGGCCTCCCGGATCAGGTCGGTGAGCAGCGCCGTGCCGAGGCCGCCGCCCTGGTGGCGGTCGTCGACGGCGATGGTCTGGACGTCGCCCTCGCCGGCGATCACCATCAGCCCGGCGTAGCCGACGATCGCGCCGTCCGGGGCCGCCGCGACGGTGTAGTGGCGGGTGCCGCCGGGGTGGGACTCGGCCAGCTCGGACCAGAACATCCCGGCGGACCAGGCGTCCTCCGGGAAGAGCCGCAGCTCCAGCTCCAGCACCGGGGCGATGTCCCACCAGCGCATCGGGCGCAGGGTGGTGCCGTGGTTCACGCGGGGAGCACCGCCTTGTAGCCTGCCGGGACCTGGGCGTCCGGGCGGCGCAGGTACAGCGGGACGTTCGGCAGCAGCTCGCGCCCGGCGGTCAGCTCGGCGGCGGCGAAGCCGGCCAGGGCGCCGGCCGAGACGTGCTCGGGGCCGTGCGCGCCGGGGAACGCCTCGGGGTAGAGCACCGCGCCTGCGCCGACGGAGCGCTCCTGCGGGGTCAGCTCGGCCGGACGGTCCACGCCGGGGCCCTCGGTGCGGTGGCCCTCGGCGTCGTACGAGGCCCAGTAGACCTCCTTGCGGCGCGCGTCGGTGGCCACCGTGAACGGCCGGCCGGCCAGGCCCTCGGCACGGGCCTGGAAGGCGATCGCGTCCAGGGTGCAGACGCCGTGCACTGGCAGCCCGAGGGCGTGGCCGAGCGCCGCGGCGGTCACCAGGCCGACCCGGAGACCGGTGTACGGGCCCGGGCCGACTCCGACCGCGATGCCGGTCAGCCGGTGCTTGTCCACACCCGCGGCCCGCAGCACCTGGTCGATCGTGGGCAGCAGCAGTTCGCCGTGGCGCCTGGCGTCGACCTGGTGGGTCTCGGCGAGGACGGCCGTGCCGTCGTGGACGGCGGCGGTGACGGCGGGGGTAGCGGTGTCGAACGCGAGCAGCAGCACGGGGTCAAGGTTAGACCGACGTTGGGCCGACCGGCCGATCGGCAGGGTGTGCCACCCGGGAACACACATCCGAGGCGCTGCGACCCGACAGGATGAACCTGGCACGATGGGGCCGTACGTAAAGGGACGGCGGCGGGAGCGGCAACGTGGCGAAGATGGGTCCTGGAGTGGTGGTCACGGGGTTGACCCTGGGGGCCCTGGCGGTGGTGAGCCTGTTGGCCTTCCAGGCGAACGGTGCCCAGGACCGGGCGGGCGGCGCCAAGCCCACCGTGACCACCAGCACGACCGGCACGGCCACCACCGCGGCGCCGACCGCCTCGGCCACCCCGACCGTCCCGCCGGTGCCGACCACCACGGGCACCGGCCCCCGGGTGGTCTACTCGATCGGCAGCCACTACGTCTGGCTGGTCGACCCGAAGAAGAACCCGCAGGTCGCGGCCGCCTTCCCGGTCACCCCGGGCTCGGTCGAGCCGACTCCGGGCAGCTACGCGGTGTACAGCCGCACCCCGACCACCACCGGGACGGACGGCAAGCAGATCGAGCACGTGGTGCGCTTCGCGCAGCAGAACGGCGTGGTGTTCGGCTTCAGCGCCGCGGTGGACGGCGCGACGCCGACCACCGACCCGAGCGCGAAGACCGGCGGCATCCGCAGCGGCCGCGCCGAGGGTCAGCTGCTCTGGGACTTCGCGCCGAAGGACACCAAGGTGGTCGTGGTCGCCTGATCCGGGACGGCCCGGAACCACCCGGGCGGTTCCGGCCCGGGAGAACCGGCCTCACGCGGCCCGGGGCGCCTGCGCCTCGGGCCGTTCGTCGTGCCCGGGCCGCGGTTCGGGCGGGGTGGAAACCGCCTCGGCGGCCGCGCGGGCGGCCAGCAGCGCCCGCATGGGCTCTCCCGGAGCGCGGTGGGCGGACTCTCCGGCCCCGGCGGCGCGGACCGGCCGCTGCGGGGCGGGGGTGGTGCTCGACATGGCGCCTCCCTAGTTAGGCAGACCTAACCGCAGCACCCATCCCACCACGCCCGGCGCCCCGCCCGCAACACCTTCCCGACAGTCTGTCGGCAAGATGCCGGCGACCCGGCGCGGCCGCTACCCGAGGTCCGCCAGCGGCACGTCCGCCCAGCGCGGGCCGATGCCGGTCAGCAGCACCCGGCGCGGGTCCTGGTCGTCCCCGTCCGCGGTGTCGCCGATGGCGCGCTCGATCCGGACCTCCAGCCGGTCCTCGGAGAGCCGCTCGACCTTGCCCTCGCCCCACTCGACCACGACCACCGACTCGGGCAGCGAGACGTCCAGGTCGAGGTCCTCCATCTCGTCCAGGTCCCCGCCCAGCCGGTAGGCGTCCACGTGCACCAGCGCCGGGCCGCCGACCAGCGAGGGGTGCACCCGGGCGATCACGAAGGTCGGCGAGGTCACCGCCCCGCGGACCTGCAGGCCCTCCCCCAGGCCCCGGGTCAGCGTGGTCTTCCCCGCCCCCAGCTCGCCGGAGAGCAGCACCAGGTCACCCGGCCGCAGCAACGCGGCCAGCTCCCGGCCGAGCCGGCCCATCCGCTCCGGGGTGGGGACGGTGAGAGTGGCGTGCGAGCCCATGCGCGTGTCTTGCCCTTCGGTCCGTACCGGCGCACCGACCACCGGCCGCCACCGCTACCGTGCCACATCGGCGCGCCCCGCTGCGGCGGGCGGGGCCCCGCGGAGGCTCAGGCCGGATCGGCCGCCGGGTCGAGGGCGGGGTCAGGGTCCCGGGGCCGTCGGCCCGCCAGGTCGAGGACGGCCGCGGGCAGCGCCGCCGCCCCCGCGAAGCCGGCGACCCGGCGCAGCAGCCGCGCCAGCTCGTGGTCGACCAGCTCGGGGCGCTCCAGCATCACCAGGTGCCCGGCGCCCTCGGCCAGCACCAGCTCGGCGCCCGGCAGCCGCTCGGCCATCGCCTCGCTGTGCGTCGAGGGCGTCAGCAGGTCCTTCGTCCCGGCCAGCACCAGCGCGGGCAGGCCGCGCAGGGCGGCGAGCGCCTCGTGCTTCTCGTGCGCGCCGAACACCGGGTAGAACTCGGCGACCACGTCGATCGGGGTGGCGTCCAGCAGCTGCTCGGCGAAGCGCACCACACCGGGGTCGACGTCCCGGCCGCCGAAGGAGAACCTCCGGTAGAAGACGGCGGCCACGTCCGCGCCCAGCCGCCTGGTCGCCTCGACCAGGTCGACCTGGCGGCCCAGCAGCTTCACCACCCCGGGTGCGACCTTCTTGAACAGCTTCGCACCGGCCCTCGGCAGGCCGAGGCTGACCTCGTTCCAGTCCCCGGCGAGGGTGCCGATCAGCGCGACCCCGGCGACGCGCTCGCGGAACAGCTCCGGGTGCTGGTCGGCCAGCGCCATCACCGTCATGCCGCCCATCGAGTGGCCCACCAGCACCAGCGGCCCGGTCGGGGCGACGGCGTCGATCACCGCCTTGAGGTCGCCGCCCAGCTGGTCGATGCCGGCCGGCTCGCCCGCCAGGTAGGAGCGGGAGCGCTCGGAGCGGCCGTGGCTGCGCTGGTCCCAGAAGACCAGCCGCATGCCCTCGCGCAGCGCGGCCCGCTGGAAGTGCCAGCTGTCCTGGTTGAGGCAGTAGCCGTGGCAGAACACCACGGTCAGCGGCTCGGCGCTGCCACCCGCCCGCTCGCCTCCGGAGCCGAAACCGTCCGCCCCTGGGCCGGCGCCGTCCGGCTCGTCCCAGCCGGTGCCGTCCAGCTCCACGTACAGCTCGGTGCCGTCCGGTGCGGCCACCCTCCTCGGGCGCCCGCGCAGCGAGCCGAACGGGGCCTTCGCGTCCAGCTCGGCCCGGGCCCGGCGGCGCATCGCCCGGCCGACGGTCAGCCGCTCGATCGCCACGCCCGCGGCCGCTCCGGCCGCCAGCACACCGACGGAGATCCCGATCACACCGGCCCGGCTCACCCCGGAGGCGGCGCCGGCCACCCTGGCCACCGCCGCGACCGGATTGCCCTCGGCCGGCGCGTCGGTCATGCCGTCGGGCCCTCGGCGTGGCTGCCGCCCAGGTAGCGGCGGGGCACCCGGGCACCGATCCGGGTGATGATCTCGTACGAGATGGTGCCGCAGGCGCGGGCCCAGTCCTCGGCGGTGGGCTCGCCGTGCTCGCCGTTGCCGAACAGCAGCACCTCGTCGCCGATCGCCGGAGTGTCGCCGCCCAGGTCCACCACGAACTGGTCCATCGCGACCCGGCCGGCCACCGTGCGCCACTTGCCGTCGATCTGCACCGGGCCGGTGCCGCTGGCGTGCCGCGGGATGCCGTCGCCGTAGCCGACCGGGACCAGGCCCAGGGTGGTCTCGCCCGGTGTCGTGTAGTGGTGGCCGTAGCTGACCCCGTGCCCGCCGGGGACGTGCTTGACCAGCGCCAGCCGCGCGGTCAGCGCCATCACCGGGCGCAGCCCGAAGTCGGCCGGCGAACCCACCTCGGGCACCGGCGACAGCCCGTACGCGGCCAGGCCGGTGCGGACCAGGTCGAAGTGCGACTCGGGCAGCAGCAGGGTGGCCGGGGAGTTCGCCAGGTGGCGGACCTCGGGGCGCAGCCCGGCCGCCTCGGCCACGGCCAGCGCGGCCCGGTAGGAGTCCAGCTGGGCCTGGATCGACGGGTGGCCCGGCTCGTCCGCCGCGGCGAAGTGCGACCAGACGCCGACGACCTTCAGCAGCCCCTCGGCCTCGGCCCGGCGGGCGTCCGCCACCAGTCGCGGCCAGTCGTGCGGCTGGCAGCCGTTGCGGCCCAGACCGGTGTCGGCCTTCAGGTGCACCCTGGCCGGGATGCCGGTCTCGCGGACGGCCGACAGCAGCTCGTCCAGCGCCCACTGCCCGCTGACCGAGACGTCCAGGTCCGCGCGCAGCGCCTCGCGCCACGGCCCGCCCGGCGTCCACAGCCAGCACAGGATGCGGGCCTGCTCCGGGCGGATGCCCGCGGCCCGCAGCGCCAGCGCCTCGTCCGGCGTCGCGCAGCCGAGCCAGCCGACCCCGTTCGCGACCGCCTCCCGGGCGCACTCCACCGCGCCGTGGCCGTAGGCGTTCGCCTTGACCGCGAGCATCACCGCCGCGCTGCCGACGCGCTCGCGCAGGGCCGCGAGGTTGCCGCGCAGGGCGGCGAGATCGATGGTGGCCTCGGCCCGTACGCCTTCGGTGAGGGTGGCTGTGCCGGTCGTGTTCGCAGTTGTCATCAGGGTCAGTCTCCCAGACGTCCCGGAGTCCTCGCCGAACGGCCCGTCGGCGCGGCGGCCCCCCACGACGCGCCGGCCTGCGGCGGACCGCCCGTTCACCCTGTCCAGGACGCCCTGACCGGATGGTCCGGTTCCGTCGGTCACCCCTCGCGGACCGCCCGCCACACCGCCGGCAGCGCCCCGGCCACCGCGAGCGCCGTGGTCGGGGCGCCCGGCCGGCC
>NZ_MSJQ01000206.1 GCF_014596515.1 Streptomyces sp. CBMA156 | reverse complement strand
GTTCGGCGCGGGTCAGCCGGCGGGCGCCGTCGACCACCGCGACCGCGTCCGGCGTACGCGCGGACGCGGCCCGCACCAGCGCCACCGTGTCGCTCGCCGCCTCGCCCGGCAGCGCCGCGTCGGCGGCGGGACCGGTGAGCACCCCGATCGACTCCCCGGGCAGGGCCACGTCCAGGCGGTCGACGACCGTGTCCGGCGGGCAGCTCGCGAAGGCGCCGAGGAAGGCCCGGAACCGGGCCGCGTGCGCGGCCAGCTCGTGACCGTCGTACAGCTCGCTGTTGCCGTCCAGGTGCAGCTCCAGGGAGCCGTCGCCGGTGTTGAGGACGGTCAGGATCAGGTCGTTGACGATGCCGGTGGACAGGTTCACCACCTGACCCCGGCACGGGCCGAACTCCAGGACCGGGTCCTGGTCCAGGACGTTGACGAAGGGCCCGAACGGGCGCCGGTCGTCGGTGCGCAGGCCGAGGTCGCGGCGGATCTGCTCGCCCCGGTAGCGCTGGTGCCGCAGCGCGTTGGCGATCTCGACCCACGCGGCCCGCAGCAGCCGGTCGCGGGTCGCGCCGTGGCGGACCGGCACGGCCAGCGGGAGGTAGTTGGCGACCATCCCGGGGACGCCGCGGGCCGCCGCACCGACCCGGGCGGTGACCGGCAGGGTGAGCAGCGGCTCCTCCAGGCCGGTGATCCGCTGCACGTAGGCGGCCATCGCCGCGGCCACCAGGGCGGCCGGGGTGGCCCCGGCCGCGGCGGCGGCGGCGCGCAGCCGGTCCGCGTCGGCGGCGTCCAGCACCTCGGTGCGGCGCAGCGCGACGAGACCGGGGGCGGGTTCCCGGGTGGAGAGCGAGGACGGCTCGGGCGATCCGGCGGTGAGCCGGGCGGTCCAGTAGGCGCGGTCCTTGGCGAGGCGGGGCGAGTCCAGGTAGGCGCTCTCCGCGTCCAGCAGCAGCCGGAACGGCGGCGGTGCCGACGGGGCGAGGCCCGCCTCGTCGCCGCCGGCCGCGAGGTGGCTGTAGATCGCCGCGAGCCGCGGGTGGACCAGGTTGCGGCTGTACCCGTCGGACAGGATGTGGTGCATGCACAGGTAGAGCCGGTGGCGCTCGGGGCCGAGGCGGAGCAGCGCGGTGCGCATCAGCGGCGGCTCGGCGGCCTTCATCGGCAGGTCCAGGTCGCCGAGCATCCACGCCTCGGAGGCGGCCTCCGGGTCCGGTTCGGTGCTCAGGTCGACGAACGGGAGGGGGCTGTCGGCCACCGGGGCGACGGACTGGCGGGCCACCCCGTCGTGCTCGGTGAAACGCACCCGCAGGCCCTCGGCCTCCACCGACAGCCGTCGCAGGGCGCGCCCCAGCAGCTCCTGGTCGAGGGGGCCGCGCAGGTCGACGTAGTCGCCCATGGCGTAGCCGAGCGGCCCGGTCGCGAACTGCTCGTCGTACCAGATCTCGGACTGCGCCGCGGTGAGCGGCAGGTTGCTGCCGGGGGACACGCTCATCGCGCTGCCTGCCCTTCGTTCCGCTCCTCGTCGCCGGCCAGCGCCGTGTCGCCGAAGGTGCCACGGACCCAGTTGTCGTCGTAGAGGGTGTCGAGATAGCGCTCGCCCAGGTCGGGGGCGATGGTGACGGCCGTGGTGCGGCGGTCGGTGCAGTTCTCCTGGAGCCAGGCGAGTGCGCCGCCGACCGCGGTCCCGGTCGATCCGCCGAAGTGGTAGCCGTGCGCGGCCAGCCGGCGGCAGATCCGCACCGTGTCCGCCTCGTCGACGTGGACGACGGAGTCGACGAAGGACTCGTCCAGGAGCCCCGGCCTGATGCTGGTGCCGAGGCCGGGGATGTGCCGCGGGCCCGGGGTCCCGCCGAAGGTGACGGAGCCGACCGCGTCGACGGCGACCACCCGCACGTCGGGCCGGTGCTCGCGGAAGTAGCGGGCGCAGCCCATCAGGGTGCCGGTGGTGCCGGCGCCGATCACCAGGACGTCGAGCCGGGGGAAGCGGGTGGCGATGGCCGGCGCGGTGGTGCGGTAGTGGGCCATCCAGTTGCCCGGTGCCTCGTACTGGTTGAGCCACACCACCTTCTCGTCGGCGGCGCACATCTCCTGTACGTAGCGGATCCGGGCGCCGAGGTAGCCCTCGGTGGGGTGCGCCTCGGTGATGACGTGGACGTCGGCGCCGAAGGCCTGCATGGTGTGGCGGGTGGCCTCGTTGCAGCGGGAGTCCGTCACGCACACGAAGCGGTAACCGCGGTTGGCAGCGAGCATGCTGAGCGCGACGCCCATGTTCCCCGAGGAGGACTCGACCAGGGTCGAGCCGGGGCCGAGGACCCCCGCCGCCTCGGCCTGGGCCACGATCTCGCGGGCGGCCTTCAGCTTGATCGATCCGGCGAAGTTGAACCCCTCCACCTTGAGGTAGAGGTGTCGGGCGAAGATCGGATGCAGATCGACGAACAGATCGCTGACGTCGAATTCGTGCGGCGCAGATATGACAGGCATGGCAAGCTCCCGGCCGTCGGCGGTACGTCGTGACGTCGACAGCTACGAGGTTCCACGGCAGCTCTGACCGGGCGCTGACACCATGCTGACGTGACGTCGCCAGGGCCTCCCGAGCGGCCCGGACGTTCCACCCGCGGCCCCGGCTCACCGGCCGGCCCGGCCCCGCGGGCGCCCGCCGGCCCCGCGGACGTCCACCGCCCCCGCGCACGGGAACGGTGCCCCACCGAGTGCCCGACGTGTTCCTCGACGGCTCACGTCGGCACGGGTGACGGGCACCGTCCCGGCTTCGGGTGACGCCCGGTCAGTGCGCCTCGGAGTGCTGCGGAAGGCCGGGGCCGGGAGCCCCGTCCGCCTCGGCGTCCGGCCGTCCCAGCAGCTCCGCCGCGGCCGAGTCGAGCTGGCTGGCCACCCATTCCCCCAGCGTCACCCGGGAGCGCTCGGCCGCTCGCTGCCACTGGCCCAGGCGGTCGCGGTCGACCACCATCCGGGGCAGGGAGGCCGTCTCACGCGGTTCGGGATCGGCCTGGCGACCGCTCCTGATCTCCGAACGCAGCCGGTTCCTCGACCACTGGTGGTACTCGGCGAGGGCCATCCAGAGGTCCTGCTCGCCGTCCGTGAGGGCGGCCACCTCGGCGTGGTGGCCGAAACTGAGCCCTTCCCTGCGCCGTGGCGGCTCGAATCGCCGCGCCACCCAGACGTAGTTGCGGATGGTCTGGTAATCCAGCCCCGCCGCCTCCATGGCCCACCGGTAACGGTCGGGGAAACGGTTGCGGCCGAAGAGCACCCAGTCGCCCAGACACCAGGCGGAGGAATCGGCCATGCGTGCGAGGCCGACTCCGGCCCGTTCCCAGTCCTCGAACGACACCGAACCGGGTACCCGCAGCCCCACCTTCGTCATCAGGATCCGAGAGCCTGCGTTCCACTTCTCGATTGCAGTCAATTCCGCTTCCCCCGCCAGTCGCGTGCCCGGCTCTCCACCAGGCACTTTTCCGCCACCGCGCGTTCCCGTTTCACCGTTGCGCGGTGGAATGCCCGCATTTCAAGATCCATGATCTTGGAATCATCATGGTATTCGGTGCGGATCGGCCAATCCCGTCCGACCGGTGCCGGTGAAGTCGTCCACCGCCCGTGAATACTCGCCGGTAGACATGTCCAAAAGTGGCCATACGCTCCTATACATTTCTTTGCGGCCGCGGTATCGGTCGCCCCGCCCTGTCCCGCCGGCGGGACAAGGCACCCCCTAAGACGCTCCGGTGCACCGCGGAAATCGCGCTGGTGCCTTGGCGTCCCATCTGATTTCGGATGTAATGTTCGAGCGCCAGGCCACCCATTGATTCGGCTCCTCCTTGGACGCCGCTGGGACACGGGGGAATTCCATGTACATAACAATGCTGGGACCGCTGCGTGCTGTAAGCGGAATCGAATCCGCCGCTTTGGATGCCAAGAAGGTCCGGATGGCGCTGGCCGTCCTGGCTCTGCGTGCGGGCCAGGTGGTCAGTTTCGACGAACTCATCGACGAACTGTGGGGGGAGACCCTGCTCAAGAACACGCGGAACTCACTCCAGGGCATCGTGGCCCGGATGAGAAGATCGCTCGGGCGCATCGGACTGGACGCCACCGACCAGGGCGTCGTCCGCACCGTCGGCAACGGCTACGTGCTGGACATGCCCGCGGACCGGCTCGACGCCAACCGCTTCCTGCAGCAGGCGAGGGAGGGCCGCAGCCTGATCGGGCTGTCGCCGCACAAGGCCGCCGAGCTGCTCCGAGGCGCGCTCGCCATGTGGTACGGCCCGGCGCTGGTGGACGTCGGCGACGGGCAGCGCTGTCGTGCCGCCGCACTCCGCCTCGACGAGCAGCGCAGGCTCGTCCAGGAGGATCTGATCTCCGCCCAGCTGGAGGCCGGCGAGGCCGGGGCGGTCGTACCCGAGCTGAAGCAGCTGCACGCCGAACACCCCGAACGGGAGCGGTTCAGCGAGCAGTTGATGCTCGCGCTGTACCGGACGGGCCGGCAGTCCGAGGCGATCGACACCTTCCACCGCACCCGCAAGCAGCTCGACGACGAGATGGGGCTGCTGCCCAGCCGCCAACTTCAGCGGCTCTACCAGGCGATCATCAGTCAGGACGCGTCGCTCTCGCGCTGACCGCACGTGGGGCGGGTACCGGACCAGGTCCGGTACCCGCCCCACGCGACGTCTCACACCGATTCCCCCGCGGCCGCCCGGGCGGGGACGCCGACCGGCTCGCCCTCCCGCACGACCGGGCCGGCTGGCGCCTCGGACCGGGTCTCCAGCCGGGACGGCCACCAGACCCAGCGGCCCAGCAGGGCGATCACCGAGGGCAGGACCACGATCCGGATCAGCGTCGCGTCCAGCAGTACGGCGCAGGCCATGCCCACGCCCAGCTGCTTCATCTCGATGAAGGTCAGCGAGGCGAACAGGGCGAACACCGAGATCATCACCAGGGCGGCGCCGGTGACCACGCCGGCGGAGCGGGTGATGCCCTGCTCGACGGCCGCACGGACGGACAGCCCGGAGGCGGCCGCCTCGCGGATCCGGCTCACGACGAACACGTGGTAGTCCATCGACAGTCCGAGCAGGATGACGAACAGGGTGAGCGGCAGCCACGCCACCACCTTGCCCGTGGACTGGAAGTGCAGCAGCCCGTCGGCCCAGGTGTGCTGGAAGACCAGCTCCAGCACCCCGAACGAGGCCGCCGCGGAGAACACGTTGAGCACGACCGTCACCAACGCCAGCACGATCGACCGGAACGCCAGCGCCGTGACCACGAAGGTCAGGGCCAGCGCGAAGCCCAGCACCCACGGCATCTTGTCCACCACCTGGGCCCGGTAGTCCACGTCGTAGGCCACGTCGCTGCCGCCGACCGCCCACTTCACCCCGGGCACCTGCCCGACCGTGGCGGGCACGAGGTCGTCGCGCAGCCGGCTGAGGGACTCCCTGGCCTCCGCGGAACCGCTGCTGAGGCGGGTCCCGATGCCGACGGAGGCGTACCGGCCGTCGTGCGAGGTGATGATCTCGGGGGCGGGTGTGGCGGTGAACAGCGGGTCCTGGCCGGCGCGTTGCACCAGCGCGTCGAGCGCGGTGCGGAGTTGCCCGGCGCCGGCCTCCGGCACCTGGGCCACGACCAGCTGGGTGTCGGACTGGATCGGGAAGAACTGCGTCAGCCGGGCCTCGGCCTGCATGGCGGGCATGCTCCGGGGCAGGTCGTCCACGCCCGTGGCCTTCAGCTTCAGGTTGAGGGCGGGAGCCGCCAGCGCCAGCAGCGCCACGGCGGACAGCACCAGGCTGATCCCCGGGTGCCGCAGCGCCGGCCGGAGCAGCGCCGACCACACCCTGCTGCGGTCCCCGCGGCCCTGGAGCCGCCAGATCAGCGGCACCCGCGGCCGCTCCAGCGCCCTGCCGAACAGCATCAGCAGGGCCGGCAGCACGGTGAGCGAAGCGGACATCGCGATGGCCACCACCAGGATGCTGCCGGTCGCCATCGCCGTGAAGGCCAGGTTCCCGCCCAGGTAGAGCGCCCCCATGGAGAGGATCACGACGGTGCCGGAGACCACCACGGAGTGCCCGGAGGTGGCGGCGGCCAGCTCCACGGCGTCGACCTTGTCCAGGCCCCTGGCACGCTCCTCGCGGAAGCGCTTGAGGTAGAACAGCGAGTAGTCCACGCCCACGGCCATGCCCATCAGCACGATGAGCTCGCTCACCGCTCCCGGGTCAGGGACGAGCTGGGAGGCGGCGCCCCACAGGCCGAGTCCGGCCAGCACCGAGGACAGGCCGAGCACCACGGGGACGCCGGCCGCGACCATGGCCCCGCAGATGAACATCATCACCAGCAGGGTGATCGGCAGGCTCAGCAGGGTCGCGCGCCCCACCTCCTCGCCCAGCATCGTGTTGAGGGCGGCCCGGACGGTGTCGGGGCCGACCAGCTCGACCCGCACCCCGGGATGTCCCTGCTGCGCGCTCTGCACCGCGTCGATCAGCGGCTGCACCCGGTCCGGAGCGGTGTCCTGGTCACCGGTCATGACCACCGGGACCAGCAGCGCCTGCCCGTTCGACGACAGCACCTGCTCGCCCGTCGAGGCCACGTCGGACAGGCCCTTGAGCCGGCCCGCCGCGTCCGCGGCGGCACGCTCGGCGGCCTGCCGGTCGAGGTCGCCGTGGAGGGCGGTCACCAGCAGTGCCTCGGTCGGCGGCTGCGTGAGGCCACCGCTCTTGGCGATCGCGGTGGCCTGCGCGGACTGCCCGATCGAGAGGTCCGTGTTGGTGGCGACCTTCGTCCCGGTGGCGCCGCCGACGGCCAGCGCGATCCCCACGAAGACGACCCAGATCACCAGCGCCCACCACGGGTGGGTCGCGCTCCACCGCGCCGTCCTCGTCACCACATTCCGGTTTCCCACGATTTTCCCCTCGTATTCCCGCGGGCTTCCGCGAAGAGACCTGCATCCGGGCGGTGGATCGGCGAAGACGGGTCCGGGTGGTCACAGCGCCGGCCGGCCGGCATCCCGGCACCCGCCTTCGGACCACCACGCTATCGACGGACCGTCAGGCCGCCACGGGGGAAAGTTCCCTGATGGAGGTGGAGTTTTCTCCCCTGTCGCCGCGGACCGGGAGCTGCCAGTCTCGGGCCGTGATGGTGCGCGGCGCCGCGTGTGCGGTGACGGAGCGGGACGGGCGGACGGCGCCCCGCGGGCGGGACGCACGGGCGCGCTCCTCGTCGTCGAGGAGCGCGCCGGGAGCGGACGGGGCGGGTCCCGGCGCCGTGCCCGGGGGCACCGTCCACACCTCCGCGTCCTCGGGGGAAGACGGTGTCAGCACGCTTCGGCTCGCCCTACCCGGCCGGTGTGCAGGCCCTGGAACAGGTTGAGCCGCTGGATGGTGCCGGTGCCCTCCATGAACTCCACGCCCCGGGCGTCGCGGGCGTACTTGTCCAGCAGCGGATGCTCCAGGCGGGCCGCCGGACCGAAGAACGAGAGCGCCGACAGGGTGGCGTCCTCCGCGAGTTCGCAGGCCCGGGCCTTCGCAGCCGAGGCGAGGTGGCCGTCCGCCGGGCGCCGGTCCACGGCGATGGCGGCGCGGTGGGTGAGCAGCCGGGTCGCGTGGATCCGCCGGCCCAGCTCCTCGAACAGCGCCAGCTCGTCCCCCCGCAACTCCCTCCGGTGCTCGGCCACGTAGTCGTGCGCGGCGCCCGCGATCCCGAGGGCGATGGCGGCCACGCTGGGCCGGAGCCGGTTGAAGACCGCGAGGATGCCCCACATGCCGCGGCGGGTCGGCGGCAGATGACTGCCCAGCACACGGTCCGCCGGGACGTGCACGCCGTCCAGCGCGACCGCCCCGATCCGGACGCCGCGCAGGCCGAGGGTCGGCAGCGGTTCGGCCGTCCAGCCGGGGTCGGCGGTGTCCACCAGGACGGCGGTCACCCCGAGCCGTTCGGCGCCGGCGACCCGGGCGAAGACCGCCGCGACCGACGCCCGGGAGGCGTTGCCGACATAGCGCTTGGCGCCGTCGAGCCGGAGGGAGCCGTCGCCCAGCGGGGTGAGCGCGGTGCTCATCTCGCCGATGGCAGAGCCGCGTTCGGGTTCGGTGAGGGCGAAGCAGGTCCAGGTCGGCCCCTGGGTGAGCCGGTCGCGGAACCAGTCCTGCTGGTCCGGGCTGCCCAGCACGTCCACCAGCACGCCGGCCATCGACGGGCCGGGTGACGCGAGCATCAGGCCGGCGTCACCGCGGGCGAGTTCCTCGACCAGCACCGCCCGTTCCAGGGTGTCGCCGGAGTCCGCCGACCTGACCCGGGCCGCCAGGTGGCCGACACCCGGCAGGTGGAGCAGGTCGTGGACGGCCTCCGGGTCGCGGTCCAGCCTCAGCGCCGCCGCCCGCAGGTCCACGGCCCAGCCGCGCGCGCGCCGGCGCAGCTCCTCCAGGTGCGCGGGGAGGTGGGTCATGATTCCTCCGGGTGCGTGGTGGAACGGGGTTCCCGGTGGACGTCCGCCAGGAGTTCCGAGAGATGGGCGTCCCAGCCGGGGCCGGGGACGGTGAAGCCGTGCGCGCCGAGAAGACGCAGCAGCCGGTCGGCCAGGGTGATCCGGTCGTGCAGGCGCCCCAGCGAGGCGGCGTCCGGCGGGGCGTCGGACTCGGCGAGCACGCACTCCGCCTCCAACTGCTCCATCAGTACGTCGGCCAGGGCCCCCTTGACCATCTGTTTCATCAGGAGCGGGGTGCCCTCGGTGCGGCGCTCCGCGAGCCGGGCGACGGCGGTGTCCCTGAGGCCCTCCGACACGCCCAGCCGCACCCACACCAGCCCGGCCTGCCACGCCGCCGAAGCCCTGGCCCCGGGACCGTCCGCGGATCCGGCCGCCGCGGCGACGAAGCCGGGAGCGTCGGGGCCCCCCGGCAGCGGCACGGCGTCGGCCGGGACGAGGGCGTGGCCGCCGGGGCCCCGGGGCGGGGCGTCCGGGGACAGGGCCGCGTCCAGTTCGCGCACGGCCTCGACGATGCCGTCGCGGCGGGCCCGGGCGCGGCACTCCCGCGCGCAGATCGGAAGAGGGTCGTGGGGGGGAGGATGGGGGGGGGGGGCGGGGGGGGGGGGTGGGGGGGGGGGGGGGGGGGGCGGGGGGGGGGGGGGGGGGGGGGGGGGGGGGGGGGGGGGGGGGGGGGGGGGGGGGGGGGGGGGGGGG